>NZ_CP012600.1:189-310369 GCF_001278705.1 Bacillus gobiensis | reverse complement strand
AAAATAATATACAAAAACAATGAAATCAGTGTAGAGTTCTGGAAGGTATTCTGACGACCAATTTCAAATTTTAAGAATTTTCGCTATTTTTTTCATATTCTATTATAAGCAATTTATCTTGTCAATAACTATATTTATATAACACCAAATAAAGTAAACTTCAATCAGTGGGGTTTCGACGCTTAGGATATGCTAGTGAAGGCGCCCGCACAGGACGCCTAAGTAATTAGCCTTCGTACATTCATCCCCCACTGATTGTTAGTTGAAGCCAACCCTAGCTTTTACGGGAAGTTATCCCTCACCTAGGAAGGATTACTTGTTTACACTCATAACCCTTTAGGTGATGGTCTTACTGCCCGTTAATGCGGGATAAAAAAAACCTGATTACTCAGGTTTTTAATTTAATGTTTGGATTGTAAATAAGTGCTGATACGCTCCCGGTTTTCTCATTAATTCTTCATGAGAACCGGATTCGACAATTTTCCCGTCTTCAATGACGACAATTTTGTCTGCATGAGTAATCGTTGATAATCTGTGGGCAACGATAAAAGTCGTGCGATCCATCGCCAGCTTTTCCATCGCTTCCTGAATATAATGCTCGCTTTCCAAGTCGAGTGCCGACGTTGCTTCATCCAAAACCAAGATCGTTGGATTTTTTAAAAATACTCTTGCAATGGAGATACGCTGCTTTTGTCCGCCTGAAAGCTTCACTCCCCGTTCGCCAACCTTCGTATCATAGCCTAAGGGGAATTTACTGATGAATTCATGGGCGTTTGCAGCTTTAGCAGCAGCAATGATTTCTTCCTCTGTAGCATCCGGCTTTCCGATTGTAATATTCGACCGAATGGAATCGCTAAATAAAAAGGTGTCCTGAAGTACCATTCCAACTTGGTTTCTTAAGCTTTTTGCCTCGTAATCTCTGACGTCAACCCCATCGACCGTAATGCTGCCTGATGTGACATCATAAAACCTCGGAATAAGACTGACCAATGTCGATTTTCCGCCGCCGCTCATTCCGACAAGCGCCACTGTCTCTCCTCTTTTTACGTGTAATGACAGACCGTCCAGCACAGGAGCTTCGTTTTTGTCATACTGAAACGAGACTTCCTTAAATTCGACCTCTCCAGAAATATGATCTGCCTTCAATGCATTAGGCTTGTCTGTCAAATCATAGGGCTCATCAATAAATTCAAATACTCGATCCATTGAAGCAATCGACTGTGTGAGAGTTGTAGATGAATTGATCAGCCTTCTAAGCGGATTGTACATTCGTTCAATATAACCGACAAAAGCGACCATTGTTCCTACTGACAGATTTCCATTTATGACAATGTATCCTGAAACGGCAATAACAATTAGAGGGGCCAAATCTGTAATCGTATTAACAACTGCAAACGTCTTTGCATTCCAGCTCGTATGATCCGTTGCCCGATCTAGAAAATTTCTGTTTTCCTCGTCGAACTGTTTCTGCTCATAATCTTCAATGGCAAAGCTTCTGATCACGGGCATTCCTTGAACTCTCTCATGCAGATGGCCCTGTACCTCTGCTAAAGCCTGGGACCGGTCTCTCGTCAATATTCGCAGCCTTCCGTAAAAATATTTAACTGACAACACGTAAAGCGGAAAAAGAATAATTGAAATCAAAGTGAGTTTCACATCAAGAGTGAGCATAATCACGATAGCAATGAGGATCGTCACCATATCCAGCCAGACGTTCATTAATCCGATAATGACGAAATTTTTCGTTTGCTCTACGTCGTTAATGACCCGGGAAATAATTTCTCCTGCCCGTGTATTGGCATAGTAGCGAAGACTCAGCTTTTGTATATGATCAAACAATAAATTTCTTAGATCATATAAAATTTTATTGCCGGTCCATTGAGCATAGTATTGCCGATAATATTCGACAGGCGGGCGCAAGATAAGAAAAACAGCGAACATAATCCCCATCACTGTCAGCAGTGATGCCGTTTTTCCAGAACTTGAACCGTCTCCTCCAATGATATCGTCCACTACATATTTCAGCAGCAACGGCATGGCAAGCGGGATTGAAAATTTAACAATGCCAATTAATATTGTGAAGGCAATCTGACATTTGTATGGTTTCACAAATTCCAAATAACGCCGAATGACTCTCACATGGTAACCTCCTCTATCTGTATGGTATGTGAGTAACTAATTTTACACTGATAAAAACCTGTTGTTCTAAGGACAACAGGTTTCCCTGAGACTATTTTGCATAATGCAAATAACGTTCGTACCACATGTCGACAAATTCTGGTGCAAATGGGCCTTTTCTTTGATGGATCCAGTGCAGCAGAGTATTTAAATTGTTTTTCAAGATCGCATCAATTTCCTTTGGATAGTTCATTGCAGTTTTATGGTCACTGTATTCATCTTCATCTAAAATATGGTAAGTCATATCAGGATATACCTTTACATCTAAATCATAGTCGATATATTTTAAGGCATTTTCTTCATACACGAACGGTGAACTTATATTGCAATAATAATAAACACCATCTTCTCTAAGCATGCCTATTACATTGAACCACTGATGGGCATGGAAATAACAGATTGCCGGCTCCCTTGTTATCCAGGTTCTCCCGTTAGCTTCAGTCACAGTTGTTCTGTCATTTCCACCGATGACACAGTTTTCCGACCCTTTTAATATTGTTGTTTCACTCCATATTCTATGAATGCGTCCATTGTGTTTAAAGCTATGAATTTGTATGGTTTCTCCTTCCTTGGGAAAAGCCATTTTTTCCTCCCCTTCTTTCTCTATGAAACCAGTTGCTTCGATTCTTTTTTGGCACCTTCTTTTTCCTATTATAACTTTAGAAAATAAAAATTGAAAATAAAAGAGCTATTCCTTGTTTAGGAACAGCATATCTGTTTATTTCTTATAAAGAAGATGGTTCCTCCAACTTTTGAAAGGTCATGATCACTTGCTTAGTCTGTTTCTGAAATAATTCTTGAATTTCGTCAAGTTCCCTCTTTTTACAAGCAATTTCCTTCTGCAAAGCTTCCAATTCTTCCATTTCTCCTAATGCCGTTAATGTTTTTTCAAACTCCTGACACCTTTCAATATCACTTTGCAATGCTAACAGCTTATCCATAATCTTCATTTGCCTGCCCACTAATTCTTCAAAAACAGCCATGTATTACCTCCTCCTATACCGCTCCTATTTCTTTCCTATTATTCAGTTCGTTATACATGACACGATTCCTTTGACGCTTTATGTAGGACTTTTAGAAGTTTTGTCAGATGTTTTCTGGTCATATAAAAAAAGCACTTCAGCCGAATGACGAAGTGCTTTTTCTTAATTGCTCTTTATTTTTTGTTTTGTTCAGCTTTTTGGTTTTGTTGCTTTACTTGTTGAGCATTTGTTTCACTTGCAAATTCAGTACCAAACTGTCCTTGTCCTTGTGCAGCAGCTTGGTTTTGTTTTTTAACTTGTTGAGCGTTAGTTTTGCTTGGTTGTTGTTGTTTAGCCATCGTTATATCACCTCCACAAAGATTAATTTGCGCAGGAGACAATCAGGCTATACATGATTTCTAAAAAAATCAGACAAGCATCGATCTGCCGCCGTCAACAATAATTGTTTGCCCGCGAATCATTTCAGCCTGAGGGGAAATCAAAAATTCAACGGCATTAACCATATCTTCGATTTCAACCATTCGTCCTGCCGGCGTATTGTTGCGCGCATCCTCCAAAAGCTCTTCCCTGTTCGGAAAAGATTTCAGGGCATCTGTATCGATTGCACCGCCGGATACGGCATTGACGACGATATTTTTTTCAGATAGCTCTACTGCCAAGTATCTCGTTAAAGCTTCTAGAGCCGCCTTGGAGACGCCGACAGTCGTATAGTTTTTCAAATAACGGATCGATCCGAGTGAGCTGATGCTGACAATAGCACCGCCGCTCGTTTTTTCCATTAGCTTTGCCGCTTCTTGTCCGCAGAAAAGAAGCGCCTTGGCATTAATGTTCATCGTCCAGTCCCAGTGGCTTTCTTCAAGTTCCATCACGGGGCGCAAAACGCCTGAAGCGGCATTGTTGACAAAAACATCAAGCCTGCCGAATTCATTTTCAATCTCTTCGAACAAGGCTTTTATTTTTTCGGGCTGACCGACATTTGCTCTTACAACTAATGCTTTTACACCCAGCTTTTCAATTTCCTCAGCTGTTTCAAGTGCAGCTTTCTTACTTCTCGCGTAGTTGATAACGATATTATATCCTTTTGCAGCCAAACGCAATGCAACGGCTTTTCCAACTCCTCTGCTGCTGCCAGTTACAAGAGCACATTTTCTTTCTTCCATAAAAACACATCTCCTAAAAAGTATATTTACATTCGTGTCCGTTTAAAATAAGCCTGAAAAAATGTATTAATTCAGGGAGGCTATTCACCGTGTATGTAGGACGTGACTTCAGCGAGTTAACAATGGTATCTAAAAAGGATTGGAAGGACACGGAGCTCGCTTACTTTCATCATGCCTTCCAACAAATTATGCCTTATCTGAACCAAGAAGGGCAAATGATCTACAAGGAAGTTATAAATGAAATCGAGGAAAGAGGCGGGCTTCACAGAAATGAAGCAGATTATACCCACGGTACGTCGATAACATTTGATTAGGCAGGATGACTTATCTTCTGTCTAATTCATACATATTCCGAATTTTTTGATGGGAAACTGGAAATGCATATCTTTCCATCTCTTCCCTAGTTACTTTTCTTAACGACGTGTCTTCCCTGCAATGCTTTATTGTGCCAAAATACACAGAAATATTCCATACAAGGTGGGTAAAAATATGTTCAACAACACCTTGTATTTCACCGATATCAGCTTCTACCCCGAATCCATCCTTTAGAAAATCAGTTAATTGCTCTCGTTCTGTCTTATTCCCCTTTTCCGTTTCCAAATTAGCAAATTCCCACAAATTGGCCAACAGGCCGGAAGAAGGGCGTTTATGAATATAATAATTGCCATCTTCATCTTTCAGTACTGCTGCAGCAAGACTTTTTACCGCGGGCTTTTTCTTTTTGCTTTTGACAGGGAGCTCCCGTTCATAACCGCCTGCAAATGCGTTGCAATGAGCTTGAACAGGGCATAGCATGCACGAAGGGGATTTCGGGGTACAGATTATCGCCCCAAGCTCCATTAAGCCTTGGTTAAATTCGGATGGTTTTTCTTTTGAAATCATTTGTTCAGTTGCATAATCAAATATTTTTCTCGTTTTCGCCTTCGCAATATCATCCCATATCCCAAGTATTCTCGAGACGACTCTCATCACATTTCCGTCAACTGCGGGGATAGGAAGCTGATAAGCAATACTAAGAACAGCACCTTTCGTATATGGGCCAACACCCTTCAAACTGCCGAATTCCTCTGTGGAACGGGGAATTGTTCCTCCGTATTTTTCAGCCACTTCTTTTACTGCACTTTGTAAATTACGGACACGTGAGTAGTATCCCAATCCTTCCCAAGCCTTTAAAACCTTTTCTTCATCTGCCTCGGCCAAAGCTTGGACTGTAGGAAATTGCTTCGTGAAATTTTCGAAATACGGGATAACTGTTTCTACCCTCGTTTGCTGAAGCATGACTTCAGATACCCAAATTTTATAAGGATCTTGATCCAGTCTCCATGGCAGACTTCTTTTTTCCCTTTCGTACCAGTTGATTAAATCAGTTTGAAAATTCTCGATATTTATTGCAATTAGTTTATCTACAATGTTCTCCATTCTAAAACTCCTTGTTAACAATCTTAACTATAATGAAACTTTTTTATGTGCACGATTTGTTGTAAACTAAACACATATACGATAATATGTTACATTAAAAGCATTTGAAGAAAAAGCGAAAATGAACAATACCAAGAAATTCCCCCGATCGATTCATACAGGAGGTTTTCAATGGATACTGGCACTCACGTAGTCATGGGTATAGGGCTTGGAGGAATGGCAACATTGGATCCCGCAATCGGATCAAATCCTTCATTGGCACACGCTGTGATGCTTGCAACCTTAATAGGTTCACAGGCTCCTGATGTGGATACCATCTTAAAGTTAAAAAACAATGCTGTTTATATACGAAACCACAGAGGGTTTACCCATTCCATACCGGCAGTGGCGGCCTGGTCATTGCTCATTCCGGGTATCCTTTATTTATTTTTTCCGGAAGCGAGTTTCTTCCATTTATGGCTTTGGTCATTTATTGCTGTTGTATTACATGTATTTGTTGATATTTTTAATGCATATGGTACACAAGCAGTCCGCCCGTTTTCAAAAAAGTGGGTAGCCTTAGGCATAATTAATACATTTGACCCGTTTATTTTTTTGAGCCATATCGTCGCGATTTTAATTTGGTACGCCGGCGGGCATCCAGGCTTCACCTTTTTGGGTCTCTACATTATATTAGCCGGATATTACGGGCTCAGGATTTTCATGCAGCACCAAATTAAACAAAAGCTTCATGAAAAGTATGGCGATATCGAAGAAATTATCATTTCTCCAACAATGAAATTTAAACAATGGAGAATTGCAGTAAAAACAAAATCATCCTTTCACGTCGGCCGCTGCATGGACGGAAAGCTTGTCATGCTCGATACGTTTAACCGTGTCCCTGTACCTGACTCAGCTATTATGAAGGCTGCTAAAAAAGATGATAATTTATCTGCCTTCCTCTCTTTTTCTCCCGTATACAAATGGGAAGTCGATACGTATAAGGACCATTATGAAGTTAAATTTATTGACTTAAGATACAGAAGCAAAGGGCATTATCCATTTGTCGCAATCGTACGGATGGATAAGGAATTAGAAATTCTGTCCTCCTATACGGGATGGATTTTCAGTGAAGAAAAACTGCAAAAAAAATTAAAACTTGGCTCAGTTTAAGAGCCAAGTTTTTTTATTCTTCTGCAGTAGAATAAAGCTAAAAGCAGAAAAACTGCTGATACAGCTAAAGTAAGCTTGAGGAATGGCGGATAATAGGTAAGTTCTATGTTATTCTCACCACTTGCAATCGGTATGCCAATAAAGGAATAATTAGCTTTTTCTAACTCCCCTTTCTTTCCGTTAACTGTAACCTCCCATCCTTTTTCATAAGGCACAGGGATGACCATAAAACGGTCATTTTTTTCATTTTTCAAGTTGATATTGAGCTTATTCTTGTTCCAGTTGATCCTCGCTTCAGGGGGACTCTCCTCTTTCTTCTCTTCAAGAAGTTCATAGGATTCTGCATAAAGCTTCAGATCCTCTAGCTTATACTCCCCTTTTGGCAAACGGATCGATATCTTCTCTTGAGCAGGCACCCGAATCGTTAGTTGATTTACGCCTGTTTTATATATCGATTTATTCGATTTCCTGGACGTTTCGTATTGATTGACTCTCAATTCATAGAGCTCATCTGCCGCTTTATTTTCTAAATGGAAGCTGATATAGTAATCCTCTGCCTTGTTGGCATCTTGATCAGGAACGATAACATCAATTCCTCCTCGATCTCCGGTGACGGAAAGATCTCCGTTCTCATAGGTTGCATCGACCGTTTTCAGCTCAGAGTCTCCGATGATGTTATTTACTTGAGGTGGCTTTGCTTCATCATCGGCATTCTCCAGTACAATCCCTTCAAGCATAGCATGCTCCCTCGCAAGCGGAGGAGCATTTTTTAAAGAGTCCTCGGAATATGCTGTATTTTCCGTTCGGACAAACGGCAGCAGATTTGTGTTTTCATATGCTTCATAGTGTTTGTTTTCAAGCACCTTTGAAAAGCCGTAAGGGACATCTCCTGTTTTCCCGTTTTTCCCCTTTATAAAATACTTTCCGTAAAAGATGCTGTGCAAATTAGTGCGGTCTCCAAGACCAGCATATCTGCTTACGCTTTCTCTCTTCATATCTATATTCAGATCATACCAATACAGCTCAAGCAAGTCTCTGTTTAAAATACTTGAATATACGCTAAAGCCATTAAAATTCTGGATGATCGGCGTATTGTTTCTAGTATCTGTCATCCAGTCAATCCTTGCAAACGGGTCAGGATCACGGTCTTTTATTTCATTAATAAGCTGGCGTTGCTCATCTCCATCATACTCTTCACTATTTATGTAGGATTTTGATACTTTATATAAGTCTCCTACATTCCATAAAGTATGTTCTTGATAAGTGTTCACTGTAAAAATGCTTATTAAGATAACCGCCATTTGCAAAATGACAGGAAAGCGCCGGATTTTATTAAAGGCATATAAGATAAAGACAGCGATTATTGCAATAGCATAGATAACCATGTCAGTTTTTAGATCTTGTTCGCTCGCATCAAACAAAATATAGATCCAACGGGCAATAAGATAAATAAACAATCCAATAGACGCCGCAACAAGAACGCTTTTTTTCCCGACTTTAGAAAGCATTGTCATTCCTGCTGCCACTGCTCCGCCGATTGTAAATGACAATAGATATTCAAAGCGGTATTGAGGCGCTGATAAGCCATTAAATGCACTGGCAGCCATTGGGCTAAAATGAAGAAATATCAGCAAACCGCTTATCGATACAAATAATAGATACGTTCTGTTTTTGTAAAAGGAAAAAATAAATAGAAACAGAACAAATACAGCTGGCAAAACGATCGTACGGCTAGAAAAAAGAATATCATCTGATAATGCGAACCAATTAATCTTCTGATCATAGGCAGGCCGGAGATTATGTAAAAAACCGTATACAGATGTTACAAAAGAAAAAGCGCTGATGCCAAATGACAAAATAACGGAAACTGTATATAGCTTCAGCTGCTCCCACAGCGTGGCTTCATTTTCATCAATTTTTATAACATATCGGAAAACAGCGTATATGAATAGAAAAATTAGGTTTATGTATGCAAAATAAAAATTATTAATTAAGGTAAGCGAGCATGCAACGATTAATAATGCAGGCTTTCTTTCACGGATCACCCGTTCTGCACCTAGTACAAGCAATGGAACCCACAAAAAAGCGTCAGTGAAAAATTCCCAAAAACCCGTATGACGGAAATATATGACGGACAGTCCGTAAATACACGCCCCGGTAAAGGCAGCCAGTTTATTTTTTACCAGCTGGTAAAAGGCAAACCAGGCAGTCATTATAATAAATGCGAGCTTTCCTATGCTGATAAACACAGCAGATTGTGCCCAAAACAACGCATCAGGCTGGCCAATGATCGACAATGATTGCAAAAGAAATACAACTGCTACTGTCAGAATAAAAAACATCGAGGTTGTAAAATAATACCCCAGCTGGCTGAATATCCCTCCGCCCATTCCGAAAGAGTAGGAATAGAAGAAGTTTCCTTGCGTAAATTCTTCATATAAAAGCTTTTTAAATGTCACAATCTGCGATAACCCATCATTCGGGCCAACCATATATCTGCCGTTCCGCCACTCCGTCAGAAAAAAAGAATGGGCCAGTATGGAAATGAAGATGCTGCAAATCGCAACGATCCATCCTGTTTTTTTATTCATGCGGCCTCCTCGTTTTTTTCTTTTTTTAATATTTTCCCTGTTACAATATAAGTTACTGGGACTGTAATAAATAAAGCAGCTATTGGCGCAATCACACTCGACAGAGAAAAAACGTCGACAAATACATAGATCAATATAGAAGACATAATGACGTTAAACAATTGAGTGAGCGGAAATTGCAAAAATTTTGCTAAAGTTGGTTTCGTTTTAAACGTAAAAAAACAGTTCAGAAAAAAAGATATGACAAGGCTGATGACGAAACCCGTTAGATGGGCTGCCATATAATCGAAATGCGCCAGCTTAAGCAAAGAAAGATAAATCAAATAATAGGTGCCTGTATTTATTCCTCCGACAATGACAAATCGAAAAAATTCAAAGTTTATTTTTTTCATTTTTTTCCTCGTAGACAGTATTTGCTTCGTTTATTAGATAATGCGGGCGTTTCTTGGTCTCATAGTAAATTCTTCCGATATATTCGCCAATAACTCCAAGGCTTAATAACTGGATTCCGCCCAGGAAAAGTACAGCCGAAATAATTGTAAAATATCCGGGTACCGAGATTCCATCCTGCAATATTTTAACAAATGCGAACATGATATAAAATATTGACAGAAGAAGTATAAAAATACCAGCATAAAAACATACTCGTAATGGACGATTGTTAAATGATACGACTCCGTCAATGCCGTAATTAAATAAATTTCGTATCGACCATTTCGTTGTCCCGTTCTTCCGTTCGACATTTTCATAATAAATCGTTTTTTGCTCAAAACCAATCCAGCAAAACAGCCCCTTCGAAAAGCGGTTGCCTTCATTTAATTTGAGCAAAGCTTCAACCGCTTTTCTGCTTAGCAGGCGAAAATCGCCGACCCCGTCACGCAAGTCGACTTCAACCGCTTTGTTAATAAAGCGGTAATACATTGATGAAAGGTATGACCGGAATGGGCTGTCCCCTTTTCTGTTCCTCTGGGCTACGACCTGATCGAATCCCTCTTCATATCCATAAATAAAGTCCTTTAGCAAATAGGTTGGATGTTGAAGATCAGCATCCATCACAATGACAGCCTCTCCGGAAGCATGCTGCAGACCGGCAAGAATCGCTGGCTCTTTCCCGAAATTTCTTGAGAAGGATATATATTTTACTCTTCTGTCGATCCTCGATAATTCTTTCATTTCGTACAACGTATTGTCGGAGCTTCCATCATTTACATACAGAATTTCGCAATTATATTGAAAAGCATCAAATTCCTCGATTAATGCATCGTAAATTAACCTGACATTCTCCGCTTCATTATAGGATGGAATAACAATGGATATGATTCCGTTTTTCATAAATCCACCTTCTTTTGACTCACTTACAGATTGAAAAATCTTCGAGCCATTTTTTGACCGTTTCTTCAATTCAATTCATTCCTTATTGTAAAGCATAATAAGCGTACATAGTTGTAAAGAATTTGTGAATGCCTTTTTAGTATTTGCCTTTACATTATTTTTACGCGAGATATTTCGGCAACACAATAGCCCCCCTCACCAAGTGACGGGAGACTGACACTTTTAAGCTTAATGAAGCAGATAGTCATCAGAATTAAAAATATCTTTATATTTGGGATGATTGGATGGAAACAAATGCAGCTGGCTTCCATAGCTTTCTATCCACTCCAAAACCACGCGCTCAGTAGCGTCTTTTCCTTTATATTTCTGTCCGGCTTTTGCATAGGTCGATTCAAAATCCTCCCACAGAAGCTCTACCCATGTACGTGCCTGAGCATAGCTCAGCATGTCATTTTTCTCTAAAAGAGCTGCCGTCAGCTTTTCAAAGTAGGTGTTCATGTCCCTTACCTCCTTTTTGCAGGAAAAAACTTTCACTGTATTAAACCATTGTACTCCATATAATAACCTTACGTCTTCTTATATGAAGACGCAACAATTAACTAGGGTGGGATGGACCAATGAGAAACAAAGCAAAGGATTTCCCCAATTTAAATACAAGCAACTTTGAAGGGGCACCCCGCCCACTAGATAATTATGCCTCAAAACGTCCTGATGGTTCAACGAATACCCGACCGCAAGAACGAATGCGGGCTTCCGGGAAGGATTGACAAGAAAAGGAGAAGTTCCGAGTAACATAGGAATTCTCCTTGTTCTTATTTCACCAAAAGAGAAATTGGCACTGCCTCCTCCTTTTCAGGGGTTTCACGGCGAAACCCCCAAGCGAACACGCCATTAAGATACTTCACAAAAAATTCCTCATTTGAACCTTCAATCTTATAGTTCGTTTGTGTCTTAATGTTTTCAGGATTCAATAAATACGATTTTGCCATTGCTATTTTTCTTTCGAGTACAGAAAATTCGTTAATAATCCCCAGCTGCTCTGCTTTCCTCGCTTTCTCAGCAAGCGCCGCAATTTCTGTCTTCAATTCATATTCCGACATTTCACTATATCTTTTCTCCATGATCTTCCCTCTTTTCTAAAAAGCTTTCGATCATGTCAGCGTCGAAGCCTTTGCGAAATAAAAATTGCTTGACCTTCATTTTTTTTTCAAATGTCCCATCGTACTTATATTTCTTCATTGCTTTTTCAGCATGAAGAGTTAGTACCTCTTGTTCTTCCTCTTCATTATTTTCAAACTCAATCTCATCGAGAACCGCATTGATCACATCAAACGGGAAACCCTTTCTGGCAAGCTGCTGTTGAATCAGCTGGCTCGTTTCCTTCGTGGACACCTTTTTTCCTTTTTTTAAAAATTTTTGGGTGAGAACCTTTGCCTCTTCCATCTGGTCTTCAAAAGAAAACGTCTGTAAAGCATCCGTGATCGCTTCCTCGGAAACCCCTTTTTCTTTAAGCTCTCTTTTTAGAACTGCCGGACCTTTACGATTAGTTTTCCGATGGGTGCTTACGTACGCTTCGGCAAAAGACGCATCATTTAAATAATTTAACTCCTTGAGCCTGTAGATGATTTCAGTTGAAGCCGAGAAAGAAACTTCTTTTTTAGCAAGAAAATCTCTTACTTCTTTTTCCGACCTCATTCGAAAGGATAAATAGCCAATCGCTTTGTGGAATCCCTTTTTTACGTCATCCGCAAACCGAATTTCTTCAATTTGCAAATCATCAAGTTCCTTGCCTTTTCGCAAATTAAATTGTGCCACAACATCCAATTCAACACTGAAGGCGTACTTATTATCGAGAAAAACATTAACACGATCTTTGTTTTTTTCCTGTGCTGATATTTTTGTAATATAGGCCACTTTTACACCCCCAATCAAATGCGTTTTATTCTGATTAAGAACTGTCATAATAGGGTAAGGTCATATAGTTAGGATGGGAGCGGTCTTTTATGAATATTGCAATTACGGGCGGTACAGGTTTTATAGGAGAACATCTGACAAAAACTTTGACCACTCGCGGGCATCATGTTTATATTTTAACAAGAAATCCAAAGAAAGCCGAAGAAAATGTTACATACGTCAAGTGGGTAACAGATGATTCGGCTCCTGAAAGCAGCCTTCCAGACATCGATGCTTGGATTAATCTGGCAGGAAAATCAATCTTTACACGTTGGACGAGAAAAAATAAAGACGCAATTCTCACCAGCAGGATTCAAGCAACTAGAGAAGTCAAACGCTTAATTGAGGCCAATGAGAAAAATCCGGCTGTCCTTATCCAAGCGAGTGCAGTGGGGATTTACGGCACCTCAATTGAAAACACCTTTACAGAGGATTCTGTTACCTCAAATGAAGATTTCTTAAGCCATGTTTCTCACAAATGGGAAGAGGAAGCAAGACAAATTGAAAGCCTTGGAATCCGGACAGTCTATACAAGATTCGGCATTGTCCTGGGAGCAAACGGCGGATCGCTGCTAATGATGAAGCTGCCCTATATATTTTTTGGTGGCGGGCCTATCGGATCCGGCAAGCAGTGGTTATCCTGGATACATGTAGACGATGCTTGTGACCTGATCATGAATGCCATCAGCAGGCAGGATATCTCTGGCCCACTAAACATTACGTCCCCGAATCCCATAGAGATGAATGAATTGGGTCGATCGATTGGTTCTGCTATGGGCCGCCCTCATTGGTTAAAGGCGCCTGCTCCTTTGCTCCAGCTTGCACTTGGCGAAATGAGCATGATGATTTTGAAGGGCCAGCGTGTCCTTCCAAAAAAAGCTTTATTGCAGGACTACAATTATAATTTCCCTCATATAAATGAAGCCCTCGATAATCTCATACAATCATAGTAACGTCACGAATTGATTGGAGATGCCAAATGAGCGAAAAGCTTTTATTCAAAAGGGGAAATTTGTATCCAATAACGGGGAAGCCTCTTTATGAGACCGATTTACTCGTGCAAAATGGCAAAATTGCTGAGATCAGCCGATCCATAACAATAGAATCAGCAGACCGGATTATAGATTGTAAAGATAAATATATTTTCCCAGGCCTGATTGACGTCCACACCCATATTGGCTTATATGACGAAGGAACGGGATGGGCTGGCAATGACGCCAACGAATCGATTGAACCAATTACGCCGCATATCAGGGCGTTGGACAGCTGCCACCAATTCGATCCGGCATTTAAAGATGCAATAAAGCACGGGATTACCGCTGTTCATATCATGCCCGGAAGCTCAAATGTCATCGGCGGTACAACTTCTGTCATTAAAACAGCCGGTACAACACTTGAAGAAATGATGGTAAAAGAAACTGCGGGACTTAAAATTGCATTTGGCGAAAATCCTAAACGAATACACAGCCATGGGGCAAAGGAATCCATTACTAGAATGGGCATTATGGGGATGCTGAGAGAAGCGTTTTACTCTGCTCAAAAAAATGCGGAATGTGATTTCAGACAGCTGCCAATTTTACAAGCATTGGAGCGAAAAATTCCGGTGCGAATCCACGCTCATCGCGCCGATGATATTATGTCGGCGATTCGATTCAGTGAAGAATTTAACCTCGATTACCGGATTGAGCATTGTACGGAAGGACATCTCATTACAGCTGTTCTCGCCGAAAAAAAAGCGAAGGTCAGCATCGGACCAACTTTGACAAGGCGGTCAAAAGTCGAGCTGAAAAATAAGAGCTGGTCCACCTATCGTATCCTGGCTGAAGCAGGCGTAGACATCTCAATTACAACCGACCATCCTTATACTCCGATTCAATACTTAAATATTGCGGCTTCTATTGCAGTCAGAGAAGGTATGGATGAACAAAGTGCGTTGGAAGGCATTACGATCAACCCAGCCAGAAATTTAGGAATTGACGATCGGTTAGGCAGCCTTGAGCCCGGAAAAGATGCGGATTTATCTGTTTGGAACGGGCACCTTTTTCACTATCTTGCCAAGCCTGTCTTAACTTTGATTAATGGAAAAATCGTGTTTCAATCCGCAAGTCAAACTTTGTAATATTACGTCGTAAAATATTTACAAAAAAGGTGTATCATTTTTTCTTTTATTCGAGTACTATAATTTTGAACTGATTTATTTTCTAATGTCAATTGAATCAGGGAAGGCAAATGGTGAGCCACCGCACGACGGTTCTAGTGGGTTCGATTCCCACCCCGAAATTTTTTTATTTTTATTTTAGAAAAGCATTCCTTAAAGGGATATACCTTTTCTTTGATTTGAAAAAATTTCGAGGGTGGAAAGAGTCACTTATACCGGCTGTGACTACCCTCGGTGTTATGGAGGGAGCCCATGCTAAAAAAACGTGAAATCACTGACAGCCACGCGCTTTATGAATTAATGATTGACCCGCAAATTTTCCCATATGTCCGCTATAAAGCGGAATCAATGGAAGAATATATGTTTCAAATTAAAAATTTAATCGAGGCCGAAGAGCAAGGCAAACTCATCTCCCGTACGATTATTGACGAATGGGGAACGCCGATTGGTTCGATCAGCCTTTTTGACATAGTTGATAAAGCAGGTTTTTTAGCAACCTGGCTCGGAAAGCCGTATCACGGAAAAGGCTATAATCAGCCTGCAAAGGAACAATTTTTTAATGAGCTTTTTTACGAGAAAGACATTGAAACAATTTTTATGAAAATCCGCAAGACAAATGTCCGCTCGCTTAAAGCTGCTGAAAAGCTTCCGTATGTCTTAAAAGCAGATGAGTCGAGAAAAGCCTTGCTTGATCAAATTAACCAAGGACTGGACGTTTACCATCTGTTTGAGATTCCAAAGGATTTATATACATTGCATCTACTCAGAATTCAACAGGAACAAGAGGAAGAGCAATTAAAAGAAGCGTAAACCGAAATCGCCCGATAGCAGCGGGTGGTTTTTTTTATTCAGTTCAAGATTTATCAAATGACAGGTGATACACCCTTCCCTTGTTCAATCCACTGTATGTGAGATTCATGGATTGCATGATTCTCTTTGCGACCGCGGATGATTGCAAGTCCAAATAGTCTCTTAGCTCGTGATTCGTTATTGTCGAATTTATCAGCAGCGAATAATCTTTTAGCGGTTGAATATGGGCATCCTGGGTTTTGCTGAGACACTTTTCGCAAATCCAAGTTCCATGCGTCCTTAATAAGGGCCTGTGATTGCAATGGAGACATACTGCTCCTTTTAAAATTTCTGCTTTTTTTATTTGGTATTTTTCTAAAATGGGGTAGTCTTCTGGAATGTGCAGCCTTTTGATAGCGCGAACAGCTTTTTTAAGTTCTTTTTCTGAAAAAGCCTGCTCTTTGATTGTATTTTCTAATTGGATTATTTTCGAAGGAAGTGCATCGCGGTGAATGACTTTGCGGCCTAAATCACGGTTTTCTGGTGAGGTTCTGATAATAGTTTCTGGGTTGCTTATGACGACGAATGAGAATACCGGAACATTTCGTAAACGATTGGTTGAGAGCCAATTTCTCAGTTGTATTTCTTGACGTTCGATTTGCAGGATCGGATCTGGAAAAGCTCTCTCCGTACCATCCTTTGTTCGGATAAGCTAATTGAACGTAGGATCGAAATATAACGAACCAGCAATATTTTTGACTTCTAAAATCAGCGCAAATTTTTGCGACAGCACAAGCGTATCCATTTGAAAATAACGGGATGAATCCTGTAGTCTCAGATCATGAAAAATGAAGTAGTCTTTCTCAGCTATAAAACTTAGCGGAAAATCTAGAGCAGTCTCCCCTCTATAGCCTGCTGTTCTTTTTTTGAGCTCCTCGGTTATTAGTGGAATTTTCGGATGATTCGAAGGAAGATTTCGAAGCAAAGCTTGTAATTTTTAAATCGAACGAGGAATTTCACGCTTTTTTATAATCATTCAACCACTCCTGTTGTTTTTTCTCTTTCTGCTAGTTCAACAATGGGTCACAAATACCTGCTGGATCTCTAATTTCAAATTTTATCGGCGATTTTTTTATTTTATCGTCGGAATTTCGAATATATCGACGAAAACCACTCATTTATCGGCGATATTTTCAATATATCGATTACTCGACAAGATCCAACATCCTAAGCAGTGTATCAAAAAAATGAATAAAGGATATCCTTTAGATGAAATCCTAATATGCAGGGAGTGAATCATTTGGCAAGTAAAAAGAAAACTGAGCAGGAACAGTCTCGTCTAAGAAAAATGCAAGAGGTTACATATGCAAGGGAATTTAGAAGAGCAGACAGAGCCTCAGGCAGAAAATAATTTGCAGGTTAGGAGCTAAAAAAATGAACAAAAAACAGGATGATATTACAGAAAAAGCATTAAATGAAACCGATGGGGTTTACGAGGAATATTCAACTGAACTGGCGGACGCCGACGATGTGGAAGCGCAAAAACGGGCGGATGCTGCGGACAGACGCGCAAGAAGCAGTGAGAATAAATAAGAAAAAGCAGGTCCAATTGGATCTGCTTTTATTTCTATTGTTTTGGGACCGCCTGTGTTAAACCTTGTATAAGATCGCCCTTTACATCTGCCCAAATCGCTCGATCCGTTGTAAACAGGATAGAAATTTCTTTAACAAATTCTTTAAATGCTTGTTCGTAATCAGCCGATTCTTTAACTGGTAGCTTTTCTTTTAACGTATCGACTTTCTCCTGAACTTGAGGAGCCCTTGGACCCCATTTCCCTATTTCATTTCCGTCTTTATCCAGAAAAATAATAATTGGAATCGATCTTGCATTCCCATTTGTTAAGTATTGGTCCATGAGCTCCAGATTTTCATCCCGGATCAGGTAACGTGCTTCGAGCAGAGCTTCATCCGCAATTCTCATAAAAATCGGCAGGTTCACCATTGCATCGCCGCACCAATCAGCCGTCAGAATAACTGCTTTCAACTGCTCCTTCTGTAATCCTTGCAGCAGTGTTTTTTCATCCTCATCCAAATTAACCTCGTTGTAGACTTTCAGCAAGTTTTCTTTATGGGTTTCCATACTGAAAATATACTCATGCTGCTTCAATCCTTTTTCAAACCATGCTTGAAGGTTCATACTTCCTCATCTCCTTACACATTTTTACCAGCCCATTCTTTCACGAAGCGAAGTAATATGGGCGATATGATGCCGTGAATGCCATGAATACGTGCCGATTGCCTGATAAACGGCAAACTTTTCTTTATCTTCAGGATGGTAATAGGTCTTGTAATAATCTTTTTCCTCAAGCCCTTTTAAAAGGATCACCCATCTTTCATGAAGAGCGGAAAGAAGTTGAATGGAGACCTCGGGCTGAGTATCGTGCGAATCAGGAAGTTCTGCCCAGAGATGCTCAGCATATGGTCTAATCACTGGATTCTCTTCTGTTAACGCCAATTTAAAGCGAACATAGGCGTTCATATGGCTGTCTGGAAGATGGTTTACTACTTGCCAAACGGTCCATCCCCCTTCTCGATAAGGAGTAAGTAGCTGCTCCTTTTTTAGCCCCTGGATGGCTTCCTTCAGCAACACAGGTGCTTTTTGAAGAGTTTCAATTGATTCGTCAATGCTTGCCTGATCAAATGTCTGTAAAACCTCGTGTTTTCCTATTGGATATTTCAAATGATCCATCTGCAGCTCTCCCTTTTACATACTCTGAATGATTTCATTTTATTGATTGGAAAGTCAGAGTTCAATTAAAAGATCGTGAGTGATTACTCACTTTACAATAAGAAAAGCATATGGTACTTTAAATGAGTGATTACTCACTTTTTATTCTAGGGAGGAGAATGAAATGATGACAGCCGTAACAATTTCTAATTTGAGTAAAAGCTATCAATCCAGGTCCGTTTTAGCCGATATCAATTTTTCGATAAAAAAAGGGGAGATTTTTGGCCTTTTAGGACCATCTGGATCTGGAAAAACAACGTTAATTAAGATGATTATCGGTATGGAGAAGCCGAACGAGGGCGAAGTTCATGTTCTTGATACGGTTATGCCAAATTTACCCGTATTAAATCAAATCGGATACATGGGCCAGGCGGATGCCTTGTATGAGGATCTTACTGCCAAAGAAAATCTTTCTTTTTTTGCTACACTGTATGGTTTAAAAAAGCACGAACGGAAATTCAAGATTGACCAAGTGCTGAACCTAGTCGATTTGCAAGATCATAAGGATAAAAAAACCGGCCAGTTTTCAGGCGGGATGAAACGACGCTTGTCTCTCGCGATCGCCCTGTTGCACAACCCGGTTTTGCTCGCACTTGATGAACCAACTGTCGGTATCGACCCTCTGCTTAGGAAATCTATTTGGAATGAGCTCGAGCAGCTAAAGAATAATGGAGTTTCCATTCTTGTCACCACCCATGTCATGGATGAAGCTGAAAAGTGTGACAGATTAGCGTTGATTCGTGATGGCAGACTGATCGGGGTAAACACACCGAAAGGCTTTAAAGAACAATACGGCATATCGTCAATTGAAGAAATTTTTCTTATGAATAGAGGAGACGAAGCATGAGAATAAAAGCGCTTGTTACCAAAATCATTCAACAGTTTTTCTGGGACAAACGGACGTTGTTATTAATGCTTTTTGCCCCGCTTCTCGTACTGACTCTAGCCAATCTTGTTTTAAACAATGAAAATGCTGTTTTTCACACAGGAGGTTACCAGCTTCCAGACGGTCTTGTAAGCAAATTGGAAAAAGAAAATATTGAAGTGGAGGACTACAGCTCGAACCAGCCGAAAAGTGCGATTGAAAATGATCAGCTTGATGCGTTTTTCAGCTTTGGATCGGACGGTCTTTCCGTTACACTCGACAACAGCAGCCAAAATACAAAAGAAATTCTCGGCACATTGCAAAGAATTCAGCAGCCTAAAGGACAATCAGATACCGTGTCTGTGGACTATGCCTATAGCGATGATGAGCTTTCAAGCTTTGACTATACAGGACCTGTGCTTGTCGGATTATTTATTTTCTTTTTCGTCTTTTTAGTGGCGGGGATCTCCTTTTTACGAGAACGAACAAAAGGAACGCTGGAACGAATTCTGGCCACTCCATTAAAACGATATGAAATCGTTGCAGGCTACAGTATCGGATTTGGGCTATTTACGGTTTTGCAATCGATCGTAATTACTTGGTTCGCGATCCAAATCTTGAATTTATACAACTCCGGATCGATTGGCCTTATTCTTATCATTACCATTCTTCTATCTTTAACAGCTTTAACTCTAGGAACCTTTTTATCTACATTTGCAAACAATGAGCTGCAGCTGATTCAGTTTATTCCGCTTGTCATTGTTCCGCAAGTATTTTTTTCAGGCTTGTTTCCGTTAGATGGACTGCCGTCTTGGCTGGAATCCGTAAGCTTTGTGATGCCGCTGTATTATGGAGCAGATGCGCTAAAAGCAGTCATGCTAAAAGGACAGGGATTTCCACAGATCCAAACCGATCTGTTCGTTCTCATTGGTTTTATCACAGCATTTGCCCTGCTGAATATCTTCACTTTAAAAAAATACAGACGGTTGTAATTCGATCAGCTTGTGATCCTCCTTTTCGTTAACTATAATGAAATTATGATTCAAGAAGGAGTAGAAAAATGGCTCGTTTTTCGTTGGAAGAGTTTTTGAATAACAGTGATGAAGAAATAAAAATGAGTGACAAGCAGAAAAAAATCCTGATTGCAGCAATTGAAACATTTTCCGAAAAAGGGTTTGCAGCCACTTCAACAAGTGAAATAGCTAAAAAAGCAGGAGTCGCCGAGGGGACAATTTTCAGGCACTATAAAACGAAAAAGGATTTATTGATGTCGATAGTCATGCCGATTGCTAAAATGATTACACCTACATTTGCGAAAAGCTTCAAGAAAGAAGTTTTTGAGCAAAGCTATCAATCCTTTGAAGAATTTGTCCGCGAGATCATTTCGAACAGATTTGATTTTGTCAAAGCTAATTTCCCTGTCATTAAGATCTTTATACAGGAGGTTTTCTTCCATGAAGAGCTGCAATCTCATTTTAAAAAATTATTTTCTGAACATGTCTACCACCCTTTTAAGCAAAAAGTTGAGGCTGCAGTAGAAAAAGGCGAACTCGTAGAACTACCTGCAGACACCATCATCAGGCTCATAGTGTCATCAATCATGGGATTGGTTGCCGCACGTTTTATAGCTGGAATTGAAATGGATGAAAAAGAAGAAATTGAACGAACAGTTCAGTTTGTGATGAGGGGAATTAGAAAAGAGTGATGATTTCGCTCTCTGACCAATAATTCTTGTTAGATTTTGATAGATTTATGAAATTAGTGGGTAGAAAATCCTCCATGAAAAAATAAATGTACTATTTTTGTTAACGAAACTAAACAATTCGTTCAAAAAGTGTTAACATATAAAAGTAAAATAAAAAATTCTTGAGTTTGCATTTTTAGAGGGGAAGACTGTTTATCTCATTACTTAATTAAATTTAAGTCTGAATGTTTATTTCTGCATATGTTTGTGCATAAATTCACAATCTTATTTCATGAGTGAGATAGACAAGGTGAAAAATCCCCTTCAAAAATAGCCTATTTCTTAATGTAAAGGAGAATTGGATATGCCAGAAACAACCGATCAAACAACCGTATCTGTTAGTCAAGGCCAACGTGATTTACTTGATCAGCTGCTTAAACCTGAAGTTCAAGAGTCATTGACTATATTGGTTGACCAGCTTCCAAAGCTTACAGAGTTAGTAAATATTTTGACAAAGTCTTATGATTTTGCACAATCCGTCGCTTCGGATGATGTTTTGAAGAATGATACTGTTAGTGCAATTACTGAAATGCTCGACCCTGTTAAAGAAACTGCGAAAGAAGTTGCTGCAACTGCAATTGAAGCAAAAGACCGTGCAGACGAAAGCAAAGAAATAATCGGGATTTTCGGGTTGCTGCGTATGATGAAAGATCCGCAAGCACAGAAGCTTTTCCGTTTTGCCCAAAGCTATATGCAAATTATGTCAGAGCGTGAAAACCAAAAATAATATAGAAATTATATTAGAAATAAGGACGGAGGATGCACGATGTCAAAACATATTGTAATTTTAGGCGCTGGTTACGGCGGAGTCCTATCTGCTTTATCAGTTCGCGATCATTACAGCAAAGAAGAAGCGAAAGTAACAGTAGTTAATAAGTATCCGACTCATCAAATTATTACTGAGCTGCACCGCCTTGCAGCTGGCAACGTATCTGAACAAGCAGTGGCTATGCCTTTAACGAAGCTTTTCAAAGGTAAAGACATTGACTTAAAAATTGCTGAGGTCAAATCCTTCTCTGTTGATAATAAAGAGGTTGCTCTTTCAGACGGTTCAACTTTGTCTTACGATGCCCTTGTTGTTGGTCTTGGAAGTGTAACAGCTTACTTTGGCATTCCAGGGCTTGAAGAAAACAGCCTCGTATTAAAATCTGCAGCTGATGCGAATAAAGTTTATCAGCATGTGGAAGATCGCATTCGCGAATATTCAAAAACAAAAAATGAAGCAGATGCTACAATTCTAATCGGGGGCGGCGGATTAACAGGCGTCGAATTAGTCGGCGAGCTTGCCGATATTATGCCGAAGCTTGCAAAAAGCTACGGTGTAAATCCTAAGGAAATCAAACTAAAATTAGTTGAGGCTGGTCCGAAGATCCTTCCAGTATTGCCAGATGATCTAATTGTACGTGCTACAGAAAGCTTGGAAAAACGCGGCGTCGAATTCTTAACAGGCCTTCCTGTAACAAATGTTGAAGGAAACGTTGTTGACCTAAAAGACGGACAAAAAATTAAAACAAATACGTTTGTTTGGACCGGTGGAGTTCAAGGGAATCCGCTAGTCGGCGAGTCTGGCCTAGAAGTTAACCGCGGCCGTGCCACTGTTAACGATTTTCTACAGTCCACTTCTCACGAAGATGTATTCGTTGCTGGCGACAGCGCAGTGTACTTTGGCGCTGACGGACGTCCATTCCCGCCAACTGCGCAAATTGCATGGCAAATGGGCGAGCTGATCGGCTACAACCTTTACGCATACCTAGAAAACAAAACACTTGAAACGTTCAGCCCGGTAAATTCCGGTACACTTGCAAGCCTTGGCCGCAAAGATGCGGTAGCCATTATTGGCGCAAACTCTACACCTTTAAAAGGTCTTCCTGCGTCCCTAATGAAAGAAGCAAGCAACGTACGTTATCTATCACATATTAAAGGGCTTTTCAGCTTAGCTTACTAAGCTCCCGCATGCAAAATAAAAAGGCATTGTTCAATTTAAATTTGACAATGCCTTTAATTATTTTGACGTTGGTGAAACAGTAACTATAGGTAATGTGATTCCTTGCTCAGGATTTGTGCCTTTCCCCTGACTTATGTGCCGCTTTCCTGGTTTATGTTCTACCTCCGTGATTTATGTGCCAGCTTACCCAATTTATATGCTCCTTCCGACCGCAAGCTTATGCTTTTCTCTCCCGAAAATGCCGGCCGCTTCTGGCTTCCATCACCCAATATTCTTATTGAACTGGCTTTGGTACAGTCCGAAATAAAAGCCTTTTTGCTTGATCAATTCGTTGTGTGTCCCTTTTTCGGTAATCCTGCCGTCTTCAAGAACGATGATTTGGTCGGCGTTTTGAATGGTGTTCAGCCGGTGTGCGATAACTACACTCGTCCTTCCTTTCATCAAATACCCGAGCGCTTCTTGAATCTTTAATTCAGTTACAGTATCAATGCTGCTGGTGGCTTCGTCTAAAATGAGCAGTACGGGATCTGCCAAAAGGGCTCTTGCGATAGAGATTAACTGCTTTTGGCCCTGGCTGATTCCGCCGCCATTTTGATTAAGTTTTGTCTGATACTTATTTGGCAGCTTTTCAATAAAAGCGTGAGCATTGGCATGTTTTGCAGCCTCAATCACTTCCTCTTTACTTGCATCGAGCCAGCCGTACCTGATGTTTTCCAATATCGTCCCTTGAAAAAGAAAGGAATCCTGCAGGACAAAGCCCATATGCTTTCGAAGGCTTTCTCTCGTAATCTGCCTGCTGTCATGCCCATCAATATAAATGTGTCCGCTGTCCGGTTCATAAAATCTCGCAAGTAAATTGGTCACCGTCGTTTTTCCAGCTCCGGTTGGACCGACAAAGGCGATGGTTTCACCCGGCTGAATGGTGAACGTTAAGCCGCTGACTGTTTTTTCGCCTTTTTCGTAGGAAAAGGCGACATCCTTAAACTCAACTTTTCCTTTATTGATTGTATGATGGCCGGCGCTTTCTTCGTCCTCTGTTTCTTCCCTTTCATCTATGATATCAAATACACGTTCAGCCCCTGCGATTGCAGAAAGCAAAGTATTAAACTGATTGGCTAAATCATTCAGGGGACGCGTAAACTGTCTGGAATACTCTGCGAATATCACGATCTCTCCAATTGAAATGGCGCCATTCAAGGCAAAAATGCCGCCGATCCCTGCAATAATCGTAAAACTGAGGTTGTTTAGCATATTCATAACCTTTGGAATAAAACCGGAAATCGTTTGCGCCCAAAAGCCCGATGTTTTCAACCGTTCACTTTTTTCTAAAAAGGAGGTGACGACTCTTTCCTCTTGCGAAAAGGTTTTAACAATCCTCTGTCCATTAATCGTTTCTTCGATATACCCATTCAATTCTCCTAAATTTTTTTGTTGTTCTTTAAACAGTTCTCCCGTTCGGTTTGTAATCCACTTCATCCCAATCGCCATCAACGGAATAATCGTCATTGTCAAAAGTGTTAGCAATGGGCTTAAATAAAGCATGACTGCGATTGTTCCGATCAGTGTCAAAACACTGGAAAGCACCTGTATGGCCGAGCTATTTAGTGTCGAACTTACGTTTTCCATATCATTTGTTACTCTGCTCATCAGCTCGCCGTGCTGGCGCTTGTCAAAGAAAGATATCGGCAGCTGATGCAGACGGGAAAAAAGCTCATTTCTAACCGTATAAACCGTCTTTTGAGAGATATTAATCATCCAGTAATTTTGGAGCCAGAGGGAAGCGGAATAAATGATATATATGACAAAAAGGGCAGCAAGAATCAGCAGCAAACCGTTCGTTTTGTTTTTTACGATGTACTCATCTATCGTAACACCGATTAAAAACGGGCCTAAAAGGCTTAAAGCAGAGCTTAGGATAACCATCGAAAACACAAGAAACAGCTTTGTTCTCTCTTTTGCAAGATAACTCCATATCCGCTTTAATGTACCTTGCCAATCTTTTGCTTTCGAAGCTCTTTTTACCGATTGATCTTTTTTGTTTCTGTCTAGCTTTTTATATCGAAAAGGATCAGTAATTTGCCTGGACATAGTTCAATGACTCCTTTCCGAACTGAGATTTATATATGCGTTGATAAAGCTTTGATGTGCGCACCAGCTCTTCGTGTTTCCCTTTCTCTAAAAGCTTTCCGTCCTCTAAAAGTAAAATCTGGTCTGCCTTCATCGCCGTACTTATCTTTTGCGTGATAATAAATAAAGTACAATCATAATCATTAATGGCTTTTAATAGAAGCGCTTCTGTTTTTAAATCAAGCGCGCTTGTGCTGTCATCGAGAAAAAGCAGCTTAGGCCTGCGAACCAATGCTCTTGCAATCGACAATCGCTGTTTTTGTCCGCCAGATAGATTGACTCCTTTTTGCCCTAGCACGGTTTCATATTTATTTGGGAGCCTGTCAATCGTATCGTGTATTTGAGCGCTTTTCGCAGCAGCAATCACTTCATTCATTGTGGCATCTTCTTTTCCCCATCTGATATTCTCCTTGATCGTGCCTGAAAAAAGCAGAGCTTCCTGCGGAACGAAACCTATTTGCTTACGAAGCTGGTGAATTTTATAGCCTTCTATCGGCTGATTATCAATCATAATTGAGCCTTTATCTGACTCATACAACCGTGGAATTAATTGAAAAAGTGTTGATTTCCCCGATCCTGTCGCCCCCATAATTGCAATTTTCTCACCGGGATAAGCTGTAAAAGATAGATCATGAAGGACTTCCGTATTTGTTCCCGGATAGCGAAAGGAAACATTACGGAATTCAACTTTCCCTCGAATAGCTGCCTCGTTGTTTCCTTCTTGCCGATCGGCTTCTTCCGTGTCAAGGACCTCTGAAATTCGTTCAGCTGAAGCCTTTGCACGAGAAAACCCCATGATAATAAAAGCAACCATGGAAAGTGCCCCTGTAATACGTGTCGCGTAATTGACAATTGCAACCACTTCCCCGACCTGTACCTGTCCATTGCGAACATCAATACTACTGATCCATAGGACCCCAAGCAGCCCAAGATTCATCAGGAGGAGCAGAACAGGCATTGACGATTCCATTAAACGAAGCGCATAAATCGTCTTGTCCTTCAACTTATCATTAGAGGCAATAAATCGTTTCACCTCATGCTTTCCGCGAATAAGCGCCTTAATCAGCTTCATTGCTGCTAAGTTTTCCTGCATAATAGCGTTCACGTGATCCAGATTACGTTGAACAGCTCCAAATATGTTGGCGCCTTTTTTTAGAAGCCAAAGTAAAAAAAAGAACAACAACGGTGTCGTAATCAGAAGAAATAAACCTAGCTTTACGTTGACAGTAAGAGCCATAATCATGCTTCCTGCGATTAACAGCGGAGCTCTTAACATGATCCGTAATCCCATGAAGATAATATTTTGCAGCTGGGTGATATCATTGGTTAAGCGAGTAATATAAGAAGAAGACGGAAATTGGGCGAAAACAGAAAAAGAAAAGTCTTGAATTTTTTCAAATAACGCCTTTCGGAGATTAAAACTGAGGCTTTGGCTTACATGCCCGGCGTAAAACGAATTAATAATGCCAGAAGCAAAAGAAAAAATTGTTGCTCCCACCATAATTGCTCCCCACAATAGGACAGCTTGATAATCGTTTGCCATGATTCCTTCATCAATAATTTTCGCCATCAAGAGTGGCTGCACCAGCTCTACAGCTAGCTCAGTGAACATGAAAAACAGAGCAATCCCTATCGCCAGACGATAAGGCTTAAAAAAAGAGAAAACTTTTGCCATAAGTAAGCCCCCAGAGATTTCTTTCATTTTCTTTTGACACTCGAAATATTTGCTTTATGTATATTATTAGATTATACTCTATCATCGCCTAATTTAAAGAAAAAATTAAAAAAAGCCTCCTGATATGAGGCTTTTTAGCGGACAATTTTTTCTGCTTGTCTAGCTTTCACGGCTTCATCAACTACTTCCTTTAACGATTTTCCGAAACCCGCTTGCATGACAGCAGCGTATGCACCTTCTACCAGCGGCGCATCTGCCAGCTCAACTTCAATATCCTCCTCCAGCAGCTCGATTGCCATTTCCGCATTCATTACGGCGCTGCCAAAATCAAAAAAAACGGCCACTCCATCACCTGAGTTTACGGATTCAATCGCTTCTTTTATTTTTATCGCGCTTGTTCCGATTTCTCCGTTATCTGTTCCGCCAGCGTCTGCGACGTTTATAGTAGGCATCGCCTGCTTAACTAAATCAAAAACTCCTTTTGAGAGATGAGGGCTATGGGATATGACGACCAGACCTACTGCCATTTATAATTCCTCCTCTTTAATTGCTTGAACAAGTGCTTCAATGATATAAAAGGTTGACTGGGCTCCGGGGTCAATATGGCCAACAGAACGTTCTTTATAATAAGATGCACGACCTTTTTTTGCTTCTAGATCTTTTGATTTTTCTAAGGCCTCTTTGGCAGCGTCTCTTATTTCATCAACTGCAGCTGCTTCTTTCTTTTCTTGTAACAGCTGAGCTACGGGTGCCCATATATCAATCAGCGTTTTATCGCCTATATCAGCCTTACCGCGCTGCATCATGCCTTTTGCAGCTTCATGAAATGCTTCTCCCAGCTGTTCCATTCCAGCCTCTTCCAGCTCTTTTAGCGGTCTGCTCATCTTCAAAAATGCAGTGCCGTAAAGAGGACCTGATGCACCGCCCACTTTTGAAATAAGAGATTGACTGACAGCCCGCAGCACAGCGCCGATCGACTCAAGGTTATCAACCCCATTAGCAGCCTCCCTGAATCCTCTTGCCATATTTAAGCCATGATCTCCATCGCCTAATGCTTGATCTAGTTGATTCAGTGACTCTTTTTCTTGTTCGAGAATATCTGCTGAGTTTTTTATCCATTTTTTTGCGGTTTCCGTTGTGAATGCCATCTTTTTCAACTCCCTGATTCAGATTGGATGAACGCCGCTGTTTGTGCTGGTGCCAGGAGGAGTTCCTTTAAGCCGGAATCAAGCTTAGCCAAAGTTATCGAAGCTCCGGCCATTTCTATCGCCGTCATAAATTCTCCGACATATGTGCTCCCAATTTGAATTCCTTTTTCCTCAAGCACGTCTGCCGCTCGATTATTTAACACGTAGAGCTCCATCAAAGGAGTCGAACCAAGACCATTTACCATGACCGCCACTTCATCTCCTTTTAGGAGATCCAATTCAGCTGTTAATTTGTTTAATAGCAAATCAGCAATCTCATTTGCTGTTTTCAGCTTTTCTCGTGATAAACCGGGCTCCCCGTGGATTCCGATGCCAATTTCCATTTCCTCATCACCGATTTCGAATCCAGGATTTCCGGATCCCGGCACATATGCAGGTGATAGTGCCACGCCGAGGGTTTTTGTTTGACTGATTAACTTTTCGGCAGCAGCTTTTACCTCATCCAAAGACCCGCCTTTTTCAGCCAGGGCTCCGGCAGCTTTGTGTACCAAAACCGTTCCGGCTACCCCTCTTCTCCCCGTCGTATGTGTACTGTCTTCTACTGCGATATCATCATTTACAATCACCTGCTTAACTTCGATCCCTTCGTCTTCGGCCAGCTCAGCAGCCATTTCAAAATTCATTACGTCACCATTATAATTCTTAATGACAAGCAAGACTCCCTTTCCCTGGTCGACTGCTTTAATCGCTTCAAAAACCTGGTCAGGTGTTGGAGATGTAAATACCTCTCCCGCAACAGCTGCATCCAGCATCCCTTTTCCGACATAACCCGCATGAGATGGCTCATGCCCGCTCCCGCCACCGCTAACAATCCCTACCTTTGGAGTTTCAGAAAGCTGCTTTCTAACTATGACAGTGGTGTTAGGCATTCTTTTCACAACATCAGAATGCGCTTTCACCATTCCATCCAGCATTTCGTCTACTATCGTTTCAGCATCGTTTATTATTTTTTTCATCACCTTTTCCCCCTTAAACTGACATATCCATCCGTCAGATATTTTTTGTTTTCCTTTTCAGGAGTATTAGTAAACGTAATTTGCAGTTTTCTTGAAATCGAATTTATTATAGAATTGGTATACTCATATACGACACCTTAACAAAGAAGGAGTATTTGCATAGTGGCACCTTTAAACGAAGAGCAGTTGCAACAAATACGTGGTGAACGGAAAGAACAAATTATGGAAGCGGCTCTTAAAGTCTTTGCTCGCAGAGGCATTATTGGTACTAAAATGAGCCTGATAGCAACTGAAGCGGGAATCAGTCCCGGACTTCTTTACCGCTACTTCAAATCAAAAGATGAGCTTTTTAATACCCTTGTTCAGAATGCCATGAAGGAATCAGTTTCAGAAATAGGGAACATCTACCATCTTCCAGGTTCACCGATGGATAAAATAAAGATTTTGACAGAACACATACTTGATGAAAGCGGGCAGCTTTATTTCTTGCTCGTTCATCAAGCCCGCACGTCTGAGGAAGTGCCGGAAGAGACGAAGCAGCTTATCGAACAGCATTCATTAGATACTTTTGTTGATCTATTGGAGTCATTATTCATAGAAGGACAAAAAAACGGTGAAATTGCGGCGGGTGATCCGAGAAAGCTGATTGCAAGCTATTATACCGTTCTATCCGGTCTTATGACATTGAATATTCACGGAGAGGACAGCTACCATATGCCGGAAGTTGACAGACTGTTAAGGATAATATCAGCTGATTAAATCAAGGTTCCAGGCGGACAGGCTATGTCCAGTGGAATATATTTTTTGAAAAGAGGGCAACCGATGATTGAAACTACAGATATTATAACAACTTTAGAAGAGCTTCAGCTAAATAACTGGCAGCCGCTGCAGACGATGGTTTACGATGGGTGGATTCTACGATTTGCCGATGGCTATTCAAAACGGGCAAATTCAATACAGCCGCTCTATCCATCTACATCTGATCTTGATAAAAAGATTGCTGAATGTGAACAGATGTATGCAAGCAAACAGCTGCGGACAGCATTTAAAATGACCCCTTCCGTTTTCCCAAGAAATTTGGACAAGGTACTGGATCAAAAGGGATACGTGATTGAAGACAGGGCAAGTGTACAAATTCTTGATTTAACGGATATAAAAAATCCTTCTTTTCCAAATATAACGATTGATGAAACACTTCTTGACAGCTTTGATGATTATTGCAAACTATCAGGCATTCCTGATAGCCAAAAAGCTACGGTGAAAAGGATGTTTTCAAATATTAGGACAAAAAAAGCCTTACTTTCTCTAACCATTAATAATACTGCAGTTGCATACGGACTTGGAGTGATAGATCGGGAATATCTCGGAATATGGGGAATTGTAACGGATCGAAAGCACCGAAAACAGGGACTTGGCGAACAGTTACTTTTGAACCTATTGCAATGGGGCAAAAAGAACGGAGCAAAATCGAGTTTTCTTGTGGTCGTTGCTAACAATCAACCAGCTTTAAATCTATATTCTAAAATTGGATTTAAAGAGAAATACCAACAGTGGTATCGAGTAAAAGAACAACAGACTTACAAATAGGCAGTAACTCCCTAAAGTGCGGGTTTTACTGCCAGTTTATTCGGGAGAAGGATTTTTAATTCATTCACAGCCGGTGCCGTCACCATCACGATCGAGGTGGTTTCCATAGCCAAGGTCACCCTTGTGGATCGGTGCAGCTCCAGCATTTTTGACTTCAGTACAATTTTTGTAATGTATGTCATCCTTCTCATCGCTGGAAATATTCGAGTTGACACTGCGGGTATTATCTTTTTCACTAACGAATCCTTTGTCTGTCGAGTAATCTTCAATGGACCAAATCCCCAGCTGCTTCTTTTTTGCATAAGCTTGTGCATTTTCATAAGCGTCTAAATGCCTCGTATTGGGAGGATAAACATACGCAACACGTGCCGAACCTTCTTTTACCAACTGCTCCTGTACAGACTTACCATCTACATAAACGTAGGCCAACAATCGTCCGTATTTATCAGTTCGATCGCCGACGTCAAACTCGATCGTGATCTCTCCGCCATTAATCAGCTGTTTATTGCGGTTATATGCCTCTTTTCCAAATGGTTGCGCACCTAATCGCGGGTGCTTCGTCTCGGGCGTATCAATTAAAAGGTAGCGGACGGTTTTTTCTTCACCATTATAAAGAACTTTTATTGTGTCACCATCAATTGTTTGAACCAATTGAACAGGTATTTGATCGGTTGTTCCTGCTGTTTTTACAGGGTTTTCTTGTTTCGGTTTGTTTTCTTCCGCCTTAGGCTCATTATCCGAGGAATAATCCTCAACTGTGGCGTAAGGGCTCATCTCTTCATAATTTTCGCCACCGCATCCAGACAAAAACAAAAGCATTCCAAGTCCTAATACAGACATTCGCTTTCCTGGCTTTATTCGTTTTCGACGAAACAATATATGTAAAAATAACTTCACTTTATAAACTCCTTAATTTGTCATTCGTAGAGGTCGTAATTATCAATATGACATAAATACTTTCCTATTGTAACATGAAAATCTATTGCTTTATTACAAAAATTAATTTTCGTTGATATTTTTGTTACATTTTTGCGACAAAAAGAAAACCTTTCATTTGGAAAAGGCTTCTTTAAATGCGGACTAAGAATCCTGGCTCTGTAGTCAAATTCCATTTTTCAATAGAAGATAATTGCTTTAGAGCATGCTCTAAGGTGTAAAATAAAGCATAAAACAAGAGATAACCAATCAAATAATGCCATAAAAAGAGAGGGGAATAAGGATGAATCGTAACATCATATATTTGCTAGCTGCCGGAAGTTTTTTAACAGGTACAGTCGCTTTAGTGATTTCAGGTATTATTGATGTTATTGCTTCAGATATGCATATTTCTGTGGCTATGGCTGGACAAATGATGACTATATATTCATTTTCCTCTGCGATTGGCGCTCCAATCATCGTTATGTACACAGCAAAATGGGAACGAAAAAAAGTTTTGTTATCTGTTTTGATTTTATTTGTTATTGGAAATGCTTTAACTGCGGCAAGTTCTTATTTACTTTTGCTTCTGTTGGCACGTATTATCCTGGGCATTAGCGGCGGGGCGTACATAATCGTAGCTATATCGATGGCATCAAAATTAGCAGTACCGGAAAAAAAGGGCAACGTGATCAGCATTATTATGACAGGCTACAGCAGTTCTTTGGTCTTAGGTGTACCATTAGGTGTTTTGATGACAAATTGGATGAATTGGCGGTGGATTTTTCTGCTGCTGGCTCTTGTCACTTTATTGACTATTGCTGGTATTGCTCGCCTTGTACCAAAGATCGAAGGGCATGCATCTGCATCCTTCAAGAAGTCATTGTCGCTTTTTACAACGGTACAGTGATTAGTGCATTGTTTTTGAGCTTGTTTTGGATCATGGGCTATTATGCTGTTTATACTTATTTGACACCATTTCTAAAAAATAATGTACATATGGATACTACGATGATAAGTGTCGTTTTATTAATTCTGGGTATTTTTTTCAATGATTGGATCGCGGTTTGGCGGTTATAGTTCGGATCGCTTCTGAACCACTCGCACATTGGTTTTATGCCTATTGATTCATGCTTTATCATTGATATGTATACCTCTTTTAATAGGAAGCTTGATGAGTACAGTATTGGTCTTGTGATTTGGATGTGTGCGTCATGGATGACAGGACCTTCCACGCAGACTTATTTTGTACAAGAAGTTCCAGAATCATCTGAACTGCTCATTAGTCTTAATATTTCCGTTTTGCAGCTGGGATCCGCTTTAGGAGCAGGGTTTGGCGGAGTAGTTGTAAATTCCACTGCCTCTACTGCCCACAATCCTCTTATTGGTGGATGTGTTGTCATTTTAGGGTTGATAGCAGCTCTTATTTCCTTTTCGCTTCGAAGGAAAGCTGCTGTAAAAATAGATAAAGCAGGATGATTGATTAGATTATATAAATAAAAGCCTGCAAATTGTGGCAGGCTTCTTTATTATTTACTGTTTCATTCTGGAACAACGAGCTGTCCATACGGGCTTGATACAATTTCATGATTTTCCATTACTGTTGTTCCACGGACAATCGTTCCAACAGGGACACCTTTTACTTTAAAGCCGTCAAACGCTGTTACCTTGCTTTTGCTATGAAGGTTTTCTCTTTTTATTACCATTTCTTTGTTCATATCAACAATCGTAAGATCAGCGTCACTGCCAATAGCAAGGGATCCTTTTTTCGGGTAGATTCCGTACTGCTTTGCTGGATTCTCAGCTAACACTGCGACTGCTTCGTTTAATGTAATTTTCCCTTCACTAACAGCATTCAACATGAGCGGAGCAAGCGTCTCAACTCCGCATATGCCAGCCGGGATCGACCACAGCTCGCCGTCCTTTTCCGCTTCCGTATGAGGAGCATGGTCAGAGCAAGCAATGGAAACTGTTCCATCCTTTATCCCCTTCCAAAGCTCATTTTGATCCTTCCTATACTTTACAGGAGGATACACTTTCATCTGAGGACCGATTTTCTCGTAATCTTCATTGCTTAAAAAGAGATAATGCGGACAGGTTTCAGATGTAATAGGATAGCCCTCTGCCTGGGCCCGTCGGACATGCTTGACTCCTTCTGCTGTACTCACGTGCAAAATATGCAGCCTTGCTCCGGTATTTTTAGCCATGGCGATACCTGTTTGTATCGTAACCTCTTCTGCAAGATTTGGCCTGCCATCCAGCAATGCCTCATAATCATTTCTCCCTTCAGCTTCCACTTTATCTGTCAGCCGCTGGATGATTTGATTGTTTTCGGCATGAATCGCCAAAATTTGTCCTGTCTTTTCCACCTCTTTAAAGATATCGTATACCTCTCCATCCGTTAGCGGCGGAATCACTCCAGGGTCTCCATCTTTATAATTGTACATCAGCTGATACGTTTCACTGTTTATCGCATAACCCCAGAAAAATTTAAATCCGATTACACCTGCTTTATGAAGCGGCAGGATATCCTTGCGATTTATATCGCCGAGGCAAATGCCCCAGATGCCAAAATCAACATGGGCTTTCGGAGTAAGGTTATCCTTTTGCTTGTTGAAATTTTCAACCGTATTTATCGGCGGATTAGTATTTGGCATTTCAAAAACAGTCGTTATTCCTCCGGCTGCAGCAGCCCTTGTGCTGTAATAAAAATCTTCTTTATACGTTGGGCCTGGATCCCTTGAATGAATATGCGTGTCGATAAATCCCGGCAGAACGTATAAGCCTTCTGCATTCGTTTCCTTTACTGCTTCTCCCGATAATTCGTTTGATGCAATGGCCGCGATTTTTCCGTCTTTGATATAAAGATTACCTTTGATGAATTCGCAGTCTGAATAAATGATGCCGTTTTTTATGACATGGTCCCACTTCACGATGCTCAGCTCCTTTATGTGTATTGAATTTTGCCAGTTAGCTCTTTTAGATCGTTTATGTGATAAAGCTTCATATAGTCTGCGATCTCTTCAATAATCGACAGCATCGCGGTCGGCTGAACAAACGTTGCTGTTCCTACTTGCACTGCACTTGCACCTGCAAGAAAAAACTCTATCGCATCCGCTCCGTTCATAATTCCACCGCAGCCGATGATTGGAAGGCTTGTTGCTTGATAAACCTGGTGAATCAGGCGGACAATGAGAGGTTTGATAGCTGGACCTGAAACACCGCCGATTTTATTTGCGATCTTCGGCTTTCTCGTATGAATATCAATCGCCATTCCAACAAAGGTGTTTGCCACGTTCAATGCATCTGCCCCGCCTTCTTCTGCAGCCAAAGCAATTGTTTCGATGCTGGTCACATTCGGAGAAAGCTTGGGAATAATCGTCTTATCCGTCACCTGTCTTACGATTTGAACCAAACGATAGGTCGCTTCTTCGTCCATTCCAAATGCCAAGCCGTTGTTTTTTAAATTTGGGCAAGAAATATTCAATTCAAGCCCCGATACGGCGTCCATGAGCGCCAGTTCTTCACAAACCTCGGCAAATTCCTCGATGCTGTCTGCCGAAACACTTGCAATTAATGGGGGACGGAATTGAGAATAAAAGGGGACGGTATGCTCTTTATAATAGGAAAGTCCTTTGCTTTGAATCCCGATTGAATTGATCATTCCAGATGTTATTTCACAAACGCGGGGAGTCGGATTTCCTTTACGCTTGTTTTTCGTAATGCTTTTTGGGACCAAAGCGCCCAGCCGATTAAAATCAATCAGCTCCGCCAATTCCTCGCTAAATGTTCCAGATGCCGGCATTATTGGATTTTCAAGAAGAAGCTTCCCGATTTTCACGCTCATTTCCATTATGATAAAACCACCTTTTCAAGAGGAAAAACGGGTCCTTCCCGGCAAATTCTAACGGATCGGATTTCATTCTGTTCGCGTATATCACATACACAGGCAAAGCATGCTCCCATGCCGCAGCCCATATTTTCCTCTAGTGCAGCCTGTGCAAACAGCCTATGTCTTATTGCAAGCGTTTGAAGCATCGTCGTTAGTCTCTTTGACCCGCAAGTATAAACGGAATCCAGCTTCTTCTCCTTCATTAAATTTAAAACGAGCTTTTCTACCCTGCTTATTTCACTTGTGCCGTCTTCGTCTGTTACCGCCAGGACGGATACTCCTGCAGCTTCGAGCTCCTTTTTCACCAATACATCTTTCTCTGATCTCGCACTCAGAATTGCGGTGCATGGAATATTCATTTTGACAGAATGATAGGCCAATGCCGAAAGTGTAGCGATCCCAACACCTCTCCCGGCAAGTAAAATACCACTTGAAGATTGATTGATAGAAAATGAATTTCCGAGTGGCCCTAATATACTTAGAGACTCGCCTGGCTGCTTCTCAGAAAGTTTTTTCGTTCCTGTCCCTTTGACAAGATAAAGAAATTCCAGCGTATTTTCGCGTTCATTGATTTTGTAGATGCTGAATGGCCTTCTAAGGATTGGAGCGTGCTCGTTGCTGCATTGAATATGAAAGAATTGTCCCGGTTTTACACTCGAAGTCATGAAATTGGAGATATTCAAAATCATTTTCCAATAACGCGCATTCACTTGAAAGTTAGACAGAACGGTAGCTTCAGACAGGTTCATTTACGCTCTTCCCCTCTTTATGGACGATCGCTTGTTTTAGTACAGCGGCTTCCAATACATCAATTCCTGCTAAAATATCATCCAACGCTGTGTATTCGTCAGGGTGATGGCTCACTCCATCCTTCGACGGAATAAAAATAAGGCCAACCGAACCGAGTTTTGTCATATGCATTGCATCATGGCCCGCACCGCTTTGCAGCAGTTCATACGACAATCGTTTTGCTTCACATTCAGCTTTTAGTTCATTCAAAATATCGGTAGATAGCATGACCGGCCGTTCTCTGCTAATGATTTTGCTTTCTACGTTTAAGTCCCGCTTCTTTTTGATGCCGGAAATTTTCTCCTCAATCCGCTTTAAGACGCGATCTCTTGACTTGACATCAATTCCTCTAATGTCTATTTTCATTTCGACTTTTCCGGGCACCACATTCATTGCACCGGGATGCACGATTAAATCTCCTACCGTAGCTACGGTGCCTTCCTTCTGCTCCATTTTTGCGCTCGCTTCTGTTTCAAGCGCAAGCTCAGAAGCGGCAAGAAGAGCATCCTTCCGCATGTGCATCGGCGTTGTTCCGGAATGTGAGGCTTTGCCGTTAATAGTGACGAGTAATCGTATGGGCGCTGCGATTCCAGTGACGATCCCGATTTTCTTGTTTTTATTTTCTAACACCGGCCCCTGTTCGATATGAAGCTCAAGAAATACCTTGAATCGTTCTTTCGTCCGGTTAGCTTGATCGATGCTTTCAAAATCCAACGCGCAATCAGAAAAGGCTTTATCGATTGACGTTCCGTTGCGATCTTTTAAATGACGGATTTTATCCTTTTCAATTAATCCTGCCATTGCTTTGCTTCCAATTGTTGAAACACCGAATCGCGAAGATTCCTCGCAAGCGAATGAAATAATTTCAATCGGATGATCCGTTTCAATCCTTTTTTCATTTAATCTTGTGATGACTTCTAGAGCAGCAGTCACACCTACTGCCCCGTCATACTTTCCGCCTTGGTAAACAGTATCCAAGTGAGATCCCATCACAACAGGGGGAAGACTTGGATTTTTCCCGGGCCGCCTTGCGATTAAATTTCCGCTGGCGTCCAACCGAACCTCCAGATGCTGATCCTTGCACATTCTGATAAAACCGTGCGTGCAAGCTTGTTCCTCATTGCTGAAGGCTATCCGGGTGATTCCTATTTCCCCTGAATTATATTGATTGACTTTTTCTAATAAGTTTTGATATCGCTCTTTAGTCATACGGAGCATCTCCTATAAATTTGCGTATAAACATAGTGAGGAAAGAGTTACAATTCGATGTAGCCTTTCCCATTTTGAATCAAAAGCTCTGTTCCAAATTCACTGGAGAGCTGCCTTAGCTCAGATAAGATTTGTTCACCGTGAGCCTTGGAGACAAATTCCGGCTTGCCTCTCCCCGCTCTTGACGATTCAAATCCCAGTGAAATCGGCACTAGCTCAACGCCGCGAATTTCACCATCACAGTAGATAATCGAAGCAATAACAGATTCAAACACTTTCGGATTAGCTGCTAACCCTCTTGTACCATTGTCGCTTCTCGCGTCAAAACCGTCTGCAGTCTGATGGGTTGGCCCCAGCTGATAGAGCTCGTAAAAATCGGCAGGCTGTCTCTCTACCGTATCGTTCTGAAAAATAAAGTCTCCTAAACTATAAAAAATCGGTCTGTTATTATAAATTTCAATCCCTCTTAAAATATGGGGCCCGTGTCCAATAACCGCATGTGCTCCTTTTTCAATGCAGGCTCTGCAAAATTCTTTCACAAAATCGGCCGGCCTGTCTTTGTAATCCCCTTTCATCTCGTGGGAATGAATGCTTACCAAGACGAGATCAGCCTGACGACTTGCTTCCTCTATCGATCGATAGATACGTTCAGTGTCTTTTTCGTCCATCCTTGTGATCGTTCCTGGCTGTCCTTCTTCAAAGGAAAGATTAGAAAACGAGTATGAAGAAGAGTGATCAGTGGAAAATCCCTCTTTTACGTTTAAATTCCGAGTAGCATTAATTTCAGTTTTCGATTCTATTTCTTTCAGCTTTTCTAAATTCTCTTTCGTAAGCCGATGGATTTGTTTATGGCCCAAAGGGTTGATTCCTGGCCTTCCGGGAACATCAGGTCTTTGTTCTCCTGCCCGATGCCAATTTTCAAAGGTGGTTGTTATCGATATCAAAGCCACTCTTCCTTTTTTTGTTTCAAAGTACTTAGGCTGTGCAGCTTCTGCTAAGTTTCTGCCAATCCCTGCATATACCCAGTTCTCTTTCTCCAAATGTTCAATCGTACAAAGCAAGCCTCCATGCAGCCAATCAAGGCTGTGATTATTAGCACAGGCCATCATATTCATACCGATCCAATCTAAATCTTGAAGGACAAAAGGCCTGGCAGCCGCCCACGTCCCACCGCTCGTAGCAGATGGATATTGATCAAAATGATGAACAGTTACTTCAAAATTAGTAAACCTCACATCAAAATCGTGTAAATAATCCCTGATGTGTTTCAGTTTTTCTTGATTGTAAGGAATTCTTTGTGTGATAAAGGAGTCCCCAGTCAAAGCAATTCGAATAGACTCTTCCATGATCGTGTCCTTTCTCATAGCTGTATCGAGCTTAGCTGATGCATTGATCGCAGATGTTCACTCGCTTCGTCGGATACTTGAAGGAGCTGTGAGATGATTTTATCCTTCTCTTGATCAATCTGGCTCGTTTCGCCAACCAAACTCAAACTGATTCTCGTATGGTGATCATTATGAAAAATAGGTGCTGACAAAGCCGATACTCCGATTTCAAGCTCCTGAAGGCAGCATCCGATCTTCGTTTTTCGGATTTCCAGCAATTCATCCTTAAGTACGTCGGGCTTTTTTATCGTATAAGGCGTGTATTCTGTAAAAGACACGTTTTGGAGAATTTCTTCTATAAGCACATCCAGCTGGAAGGCCAAAATCACCTTTGAAGCAGCAGAACAATGGAAAGGCATTCTTTGGCCAACGTGAACAAAGTATTTATTTCTCAGGTGAGATGGCTGGTGGGTATAGGTACAGTACACCTGCTCATCTTCATACCTGCATAAATAAGAATACAGCCCCGTTTGATTCGATATTTTTTCGCAATACTGCCCTAAGAGGCCAATAGGATCCTGCCCCCGAAGAAATTGACTCCCCCATAGCATCGCTTTTGGTCCTAGCGTATATTGCTTATTCTGTGGCAGCTGTTCGACAAGCCTGTGGGATTGCATGCTCTTCAGCATTCTGTGAACAGTCCCTTTACTTAGCCCTGTTATTCTGGAAAGCTCACTTATTCCAATACCTTCAGCTGGACTTTCACTGATAAGATCCATAACTGCAGTTAAGCGGTCTAGCCATTCCAATATCTATACACCCTTTGTTTAGTAGTTTCAATCTTAATAAAAGCAGCTTCCTTAAATATGAAACTTAAGGAAGACTTCTTTTTAATCCAGCTCTTTTCCTTTCGTTTCCGGGATTAAGAAAATAAAAGAAAGAGCGGATAATACATATATTCCTGAAAGCAGGCTAAGCGCATAGCTTAAAGAATGATTTAGAGAAATGTAGCCGATAATTAAAGGAGCAAAACCGGCAACTGCACGTCCTACATTAAAGATGACATTTTCTGCTGTTGATCTTGCCCCCGTAGAATAATGCTCAGCAAGCAATGCTCCGTAACCACCCATCATGCCGTTAACAAAGAAGCCCAATACTCCTCCAAGCACCAATAAAACGATTGGAGTGCTTTGCTGGAAGTAAATCCAAATGATAACTGCTGCAGATAAAAGAAAAATAAGATATGATGGCTTTCTGCCTATTTTGTCTGCAAGAATTCCAAATACAATGATTCCAATAATCATTCCGACAATCGTTACAACAGTCCAAACGGTGGTTTTATTAAATGTATATCCCAATTCATTCGCCAGCATTGTCGGCATCCATGTCATAATTCCGTAAAAGCCGAAATTTTGAACGCTGGTAGCGATAATCAATCCAATTGTAGTTGCTGTCGTTCTAGGCGATGAAAACAAATGGCCGATTGCAATTTTATTTTTCTTATCATGTTTAAGTTGAAGCCACTGTTCTGGCTCTTCAAGATTTTTGCGGGACCAAAAAGCGAGTAGTGCAGGCACAATACCGGCTACAAACACACCTTGCCAGCCAAAAGCAGGAGAAATAAATAATACGGATAAAGTTGCTAATACAATTCCAAGCTGGAAGCCTACGGCTACGATCGACGTTGCCCTGGAGCGGTATTTTTTCGGCCAAGCCTCACTGACAAGCGTCATTCCAATTCCGAATTCTCCGCCAAGCCCGAGACCTGCAAGAAAACGAAAGACCATTAATGTTTCCATGTTCGGAGAAAGTGCACAAAGGCCGGTGAATACCGAAAAAATTAAAATCGTCCAAGTAAATACCCGGACACGCCCGTATTTGTCTGCTAAAATACCAAAAACGATTCCTCCGATTACTGCCCCCAATAGCGTGATCGTAGAAATACTTCCTGCTTCAGCTGGATTTATGCTGAAATAGGCCATGATCAACGGCATAGTAAAGGAAAGGATCATCATGTCCAATCCGTCCATTGCGTACCCTACTGTGGAAGCCCATAGCGTTTTCCACTGATAGCTGCCAATTTTAGAATTTTGTTTGTAACCTGATGAATTCTCAACAACTTCTTGACTCATTTTTCCAGCTCCTTTATATTAAATTGACGGTTTTTCGTTCCATTTATCGGAACGGTGTTTCATTAATTTGAAAACATGTGCTTATCTTATCTATCATTTTTTTAGCACGCTACTTTTTTGTTAGAAGACCTTCCGATGTTTTGTTTTTTATAAAGGCTTTATAAAAATATTTTTTATATCTGAACAATTTTTATAAATTTGTAAAATAATGAGAGTGGATAGAATAGAAAACATAGCACAGCAGAATATGGTTTTATTACGAAATCTCTTGCGCGTGAAGGCATTTACGTTCTGAAGCTGAAAAAGAAAGAACTTAGCAGGAGACCCTGTATCGTTTTTTATGTTTCTTGTAATAGTAGTATTATCAATATTAAACCCAATATTATTTTCAATGAAGAGAACAAAGATTTCTAATTTTGACACTTAATATGTCTTTATCAACATGATCGTTTAACAGAGCCAAATTAAAAAAGAACCGGAAGTATTTTTCCGGTTCTTTTCAATCAAATTCTTAGTAGTTTAAAAACTTCACGCAAACCGCATAAGGGGCAGGAACATCTTTCTGTACAAGCTCAAGCTTTCCAGTTTCGATATCACGTGTAAACAAAGCCAATGTTCCAGTTTCCTGATTTGAGGCTATTAAAAATTTCTCCGTCGGATCAAAAGCAAAGTCTCGCGGCCAATGCCCTTCCGTTGATACCCGCTCGACAAAGCTAAGCTTCCCTGAACTTGGATTTACCTGAAATACCGCAATGCTGTCGTGTCCGCGATTTGCTGCGTAAACAAAGTTTCCGTCCTTTGTTACGTGAATCGCGCTACCTTGACTATTTTCATTGAAGCCTTCAGGTAACGTTGATATAATTTGGATTTCTTGAAATTCTGCAGGCTCCGGATTGTATGCGAGAACCGCGACTTCATTGCTTAGCTCTGAAAAGACATACGCATATTTTTCATTCGGATGAAATTCAATATGCCTTGGCCCTGATCCAGGTGTGAAGGAATGGCTGGTAACCTCACTTAACAATCCGTTGATTAATTGGTACAGGACGAGCTTATCTATTCCAAGGTCGACACTTACTACATACTTTTCATCCGGAGTAAAGCCGGCAAAATGGGCATGAGCCCTTTCCTGCCTGTCTTCGTTTGGCCCTCTTCCTTCATGGGTAACAAAAGAGGTAGCTGGATTTAGACTGCCGTCTTCGTTTACCTGATAAGCCACGATCGTTCCGCTATGATAGTTGGCGGAAACCACATATTTTTTTTCTGAATCCACACTGACATGGCAAGGGGATCCTCCATCAGAAATTTGATTATTTACTAATGATAATTCTCCTGTTGCAGCATCAACCCTATAAGCAGCCACACCGCCCCTGTCCCCTTCTTTAATGACGGAATATAACATTTGATTATCTTTGCTAATATTCACGTAAGTTGGACCGTCCAATTTCGCAGCAAGTTTAGGCTCGCTTAGACGTGCTTTTTCCGTATCCAGCTCAAATGTATAAATCCCCTCGCTGTCCCCTTTTGTATACGTGCCGACATATCCTATGTATTTTGCCATTTTTGTGCCCCTTTCTCATCAATTGTTTCTCCTATTATAACTGAGGAATATTAATTTTTCGATCTTTACTCATTTCTTACATGCTATAATGAAAGCGATAACATTAGTAGGGGAGGGACTTGAGATCATGAAATTCATCATTAAAGGAATTTCAATTACTATTTTATTCATTCTTCTTACTTCATGCAAGGATAATCAAGCACACTCGGAAAAAGCAGTGCAGGAACCGATAAAGGTTGAAATTTTAGCGCCAAACGAACTATCGATAGACAAAACTGTTAAACTTCAAGTTAAGGTCACCCAGGCTAACGAGAGCGTCAATGATGCCGATGAAGTAGAATTTGAAATATGGAAAGGCGATGACCGTGACCATTCTGTAATGTTACCCGCCAGGAATGTAAGAGATGGAATTTATGAAGTCAGCAGGTCGTTTGATGATGAAGGGATCTACAATATCCAAACCCACGTAACTGCACGCAGCATGCACTCCATGCCGACAAAACAAGTGGTTGTTGGAGATGTTAATAAGGACGTTCAAGAGGAGCATTAATATCGAATTTTATAATAAAAATACAGGAGCATCTATCTCGGCTCCTGTTTTTATGTTTTACTTACAAATAATAGTTGTTCCAAAATTGCTCTCCTTCAAGCAGTGCCTCAGCATTAAGCTTCTTCTCTAAATAGGCTTTATGGTTCGTCAGCAAATTTCCGATAATTAAATCAATCGCAAATAAAAACGGAATATGATGGGAAATGTATGTGCTGTTTTTTACTGACAAAATATCTGAAGTAATGATCTTTATATCAGCCAATGCCGTTATTTTCGTTGAGTCGAAGCTTGTAATAATTACAATTTTCGCGTTGTTCTGACTTGCGATCGTGAGCGCTTCTATAATTTCCTTTACTGTTCCTGAGCGGGAAATTGCGATGATCAAATCATCCTTCCCTGCTAGCGATGCGGAAAGCTTCATATTATGCCGATCATTGTAGGCTGCGGCTGTAAAGCCCATCATATTCAATTTTTGCTTTAATTCCATGCCTACAAGCCACGAGCTTAAAATCCCGTAAATCATAATTTTTTTGCTCGAAATCAAGGCAGCTGCAATCGCAGCCAATTGATCATCAGTAATTAAAGAAGATGTATTCATTAACAGATCGTTGTAATCGAAAGCGATCGATTCAACAAAGCTGACTTGATCATGATTGATCGATTTTGATTTCATTTTTCGATAAAATACGTCCTGCACGAGGGCGATTTTAAAATCATTGAAACCTTTAAAGCCAATCTTTTTACAAAATCGGTTGATGCTTGTTTCTGAGACGCCAACCTTCTCAGCAAGGGCTGTTATCGTGTTTTTTGTTACAAAATCAGGATTTTCAATCACAAAATTGGCGATTTCATTTTCACTAAGCGTTAATTTTTTTTGGTTTGATACAACCTTTGCCAAAACTGCCGGTATCCGTTCACTCATAGTCTATCGTTTCACCTACTGACCTCTTCGTTTTAAACGTATTGTATCATACCGCCTGAAACTTCTCTTAACTAGGAAACATGTGCAAGATGAAGTACCTGCTCCCATTCCTTTTTCGTTTTCCTGAAATGATTTTCAAAATCTTGGACAGTCCACATGTTTTTATGGACTAAATAAATCGAATCAAATAAATTAGGCAAAAAATCGATTCCAATCAGTTCCTTGCAGAAGGAATGGGCAGCGATCTCAGAACAGCTTACGACTGTTGATTTTTTCTTATAAGGACCAATCTTCAGTGCGTCTACCTTATCAAGCAATTCGTTAGTAAATTGCTTCTCTCGATACTCAAGATAATGGTAAAATTCATGAGCCAAATGAATCGATAGGACGTCCTGATACGTAAGCTCCGTTTCGCTTATAAGATTATACGCTTCGATTAACTCTACTAAAGAAGGCTTGTAGATTTTTATTTTCGACTTCTTTTTCGTGAAAATGATCTCTGCCCGAAACTTCACTTGATGAAAAACACCGATCGAATCTGAAATTTCGATCTCCAGCTGATTTTGTTTGCAGAGACTCTTTATGTCTTTATGCAAAAACGATTGTGCTTTTTTTCTGCCAATTTCCAAAGAACGCGTCACATAATAATAAATTTTATCAGAAGGAATTCGATGAAAAAGCAAATCCTTTTTTAATTCCAGATAAGCCAATAACTGATCGTCGAGTGATTCCAACGAGCGAGTGAACGGTTCCATTGCTTTAAGCTCCTCATTGATAAGTGATCGCGATGATTTCGCTCTCACCATCCAAGTATTTTGTTTCGACATCGATCATTTTCATTAAATGCTCTTTTGTTTGCAAGCCTGATAAGTCAATCATTTTTTCTTTAAAGAATATGAATACTTTCGGAATCGTGGCATTGGCATCGGAATATATGGTTTGCTCATCCAAAAATTCATCAAACGATGTGGCTAACTCATTTTTCGGAAAAAACAAGTGATGCGCATTCGCCTGTTTAAAACGGACGACTCCTTCGCGATCCAAAATGCTGACAAAGCTTTTTTTCGATTTAAACAGCCCTAAGAAAACCTTCTTTTCTTCCTTGGCCTCAAACAAATTCCATCTTCCTGTTTTGTATCGCAATTGAACATTTTTTTGATTAATCGATTCAGCAGCTATTTTTTTCAATTCGTTCTCATCAACTTGATTTGCAGCTAAGTCCTTTGAGCGGAGTTCAGTTGAACCTGTTGCGATCGCCCGTAAAATGTTTTTCTGTGCATCGATTTCAATCGTCACATCGACTGTACTTTCCTCTGCACCCATTTTTACGATTCGTTCGATTATTTCGGTTCTCATTTTCATGACATCCTCTTCGGTAGGAGCAATAACCGTTTTTTCGATTTGTTCTCTTACCATCGCCATTCCGACACCAATCGTTGAAATATACGGAGCATTTTTAGCGATTTTCCAATTGTATCGTTCATACTCTGCCATCGCCGGAATTAATACTGCACCGCTTCCACCGCCGCCTACGAGCAAAATGAAATTTTCATCAAGCTCATAATCAAAAATCATTTCTTTTACTACTTTCATGACTTTTTCAACAGCAATTCTCATCACTTGCTCTGCCGCTTCTTCAATTGTAATCCCTAAGCTGTCAGCCAAAGGCTTCCAAGCTTTCTTTGCGCTTTCATAATTGCCTTTAGCATAGTCATCCTCAGGTATGAAGCCTAAAAGATTGGCAGCTCCGGCGAGAGTAAGCGAATAGGGCTTCCCGCCTGCACATTCGATGATGGCGTAATCCGGATCACCTTCTCTTGGGCTTATCAGCTTTAGATTCGGACTTTCAATTAAACTCGGATCCGCAAAGCATTCATATTCAATCCCGGCAATATGGGCGCTTCTCGGACCAACATCGGTAATGCGGCCGCCGTCGATCCGGATCATGCTTCCTCCGGCAACTCCCAAAGTGCGGACGTCCAAGGATTGCAAATACGTTTTATGGCCGCCAACCTGGGCATTTTTAATCATAACTTTCCCGTTTTTAATGACAGATATATCGACGGAAGTCCCCCCTACTTCAAAGAAGATTCCGTCCGACACTTTTTCGTACATGAGTGCCCCGGCAACTCCTGCGGCAAGACCGGACAGCATTGTTAGTATAGGGCGTTTTCTCACTTCATCAATACTCATGACACCACCGTCGCAGCGCATAATCATCAGCTGCGATTTAATCCCGGCATCCTTGACTGCTTTCTCAGTCATATTGGCGGTTTCCATCATTTTAGGGATTAAGCTGGCATTAACGACTGCTGTTCTTGTGCGGACCTTAAGGCCGTACAATTGTGAAATCTCGTGTCCGCCCGTTGCGTATAACCCTTTCTTTTTCGCCAGGTCGATCACTTTCAATTCATTTGACGGATCGTCAACACTGTAAGCCTCTGAAGCGACAATTACCTCGGCACCTTGTCCGGCGAGTAAATCGATCGCTTCTTCAATTTTACTCTCAGTTAGTTCTTTTGTATCAATAAAGGTGTGAAATGTTTTCAGGTATTTTCCAGGCGCAAGCTCCAAGTCTTCCACCAACGTTTCTGATTTGGCGCTTCTTGCATCCATGCCCGTTCCCATTCCAACGATGCCGACTCTGGCAACATCACCTTCTAAAAGCGCGTTAGTAGCCTGGGTCGTGCCGTGTGCGATAAAAATAACATCATCCGGATGAATTTGATTTTCTTCCAAAATCTGATTAATGATCGTCACAATTCCGCTTGCAACCCCAGTCTCATGATGATGGGTGGTAGGAATTTTCAGCTTTGAAATTAACTCAAATGTGTCGTTGTCAATAACCGTAGCATCAGTAAAAGTTCCGCCGACATCTATGCCTATTCGTACTTTTTTTGTGGACATTGTTTCTCCTCCTGGGATAAAAGTGAAACTTCTTTCAGTGGGGTTTTTTTCATCCCCACTGATAGTTAGTTGAACTAATCGGGCTTTTACGGGCAGTTGATCCCCTACTTAATCTATCGATTCTCTCTTAAACTTAGAATGGGGGGCTTACCGCCCGTTAATGCGGGATAAAGCACGAGAAACATCCTTCATTTCCGTGCTTTTTTCGTATTTATATTAGTTAAAAAGCAAATGGAATTGCGATCGCAAGTGAGATCAATACCGCTACGACTAACCACAGAATCGTTTTTCTCAGAATTCCGATAATATCTGTTTTTGTAAAATCAGCCAGCCACACGTTGTGCGAGTTGGTTGGATCACAGACTGCCTGAAGATTGCTGACAATACGCAAGGCAAGCATAACCGCAATTGCCGACATTCCTGACGTTACCATCAATGCTGCAATTCCGCTGCCCAGCCCCCATACATTTAACGGACCGCGGTAAATCGCTAACGGAGAAAGAAGCGTAAAGAATAAAATAAAACCAAATGGGCTAGTTGGCAAAATATTTCCGATAAGCGGCTGGATTAACGCTGAAACCTGTGGAGCAGTAACTGCGTTTAATAGCATTCCAATTCCCATCATCAGCCCGACCGCACCGGCAACCTCTTGAATCCCTTCAACGAGAGCACTCGATAAAATATGGATAGGTCGTTTCGGTGTAGCCAAAATCAATGTAGCAATTCCACCGACAAACACTGCCGGGACGATATCAACTTTGAATAGAAAAACTAATAGAACAGGAACAAGCGGGCTTACTAGCGCAATCGCCCGTACATTTTTTGGAGCGGCCTTAGGACCTTCCGGCTCTAAAGGCATCGACCAAGCTCTTCTGTAACCGCTTTCTTTTTTGATATTATAAACAATCATAATGAGAGCAATGACAATCAGCGGGATTGCCGGAATCAGTGTAAAGCTGGCAATGACATCCGTTGACAAATTCAGCACATCTTTGTAAACCGCCCAAGTAGCAACGTTGAAGGTAACCCCAACTCCATTGGCTAATAATACGACTAGTGCGCTGACAAATGGTGATATCCCTGCTGTAAGCATGATAGGAATGATAATCGTGCCTACTAAAATAACCATTCCCAATCCGCTCGCAGCAGAAAAGATGACAGACGCTGCTATGAAAAACACAATCGCCATCGCAAGCGGTTTGTCACCAGCAAGCTCAGCTGCTTTGCGAATAATTGTTTTTGTGACTCCGACTTTATTTAAGATCTGACCAAACCAGGCCCCGAAAATCAATCCTGCAATCGCAGTTGATAGCTTCATAGAACCTGCTGCTAAAATAGTAGAAGATATCGTATAAGCTTCTACATCACTGCTGATAAACGGCACTCCGGCAATGATGCCAAATAGCACAGCCATAATAGGCAGGGCAAGCAAGGTTGGAAGCTTTCTCGTCATCATCAAGCCGACAAACACAACAAATACCAATAATATTCCTACAGTTTGTGTAATTTGAAGAGCTGTCATTGTTCATTCTCCTCGTCTTCATATTAATTTTTAATTTGATTTTACTGGAGGTTCTACCTCTAAATAAGCTCCTTGCGTTATCAATGTTTGTTGGAGGTTTGGGATATCAATCTCCTGCACTCCGATGTTCCCTTTCGCCGCTAAAGCTGCCGCTACACCTCCTGCATGGCCGATCGCACCTGCTGTTGGTGTTGTCCTGACTCCGGCTTGTGCTTCAAACGTTGCTGAAAGACATCTTCCCACAACTAGTAAGTTGTCAATATCATTAGTGATCAGGCAGCGATACGGAATCCCGTACATTCCACCCCATTCTAATTTGCCATGGGAAGTCCCTTCTCCGTCAGGGCTATGGATATCGATCGGATAACCGGAATGGGCGATGACATCCTCAAACTTCTTTTGCTGAAGAAGATCCTCAGCAGTCAACGTGTAAGCGCCTACAATTTGTCGCGAGCTTCTTACGCCGATGCGTGGACCTGTCGTTACAACGACTGCATTCTCAAAGCCAACCATATACTTTTTCATAAAATGCTCCAGCTCGCGGCACTGCTTTCTTCCTTCAATTTCAGCTTTGCTTAAGCTCCATGGATCAGTACTGTCACATCCCAATATTCTTGTCGTGTTGAAGATGACTTCGCCGGGATTGTTCGTTTCAAAAAACAGGACGTCCTCACGTGGGATTGAAATTTCCCCTTTTTCTTTCGCCTCTTTAAACTCTTTTAAATAGCCAACGACTGAAAGCCGCTCTACTTTGTTTAACTGATCGAGGTTATCTGGAACTCTCGTAAAGTTTTCAGGATGCTCTCGAATATATTCTTTCACTCTATCAATATCTACATTTCTTACCTTCATTTTTAATGTCATCGGCTGTGATGCCCCGTCTGTCTCACGGCCTTTTGTAAAGGTAACGCCGGCCCATGCTGCCAGATCACCGTCTCCTGAAGCATCGATAAATACTTTTCCGCTGATTTCAGAGATTCCTGCTTTATTGCAAACTTTTAGCTTGGTGATTTTATTCCCTTCTTTAATCACTTCGGCAAGGGCGGTATGGTATAAAATTTCCCCGCCGCTTTCAATCAGCATAACCTCAAGCTCATGCTTCATCGCCTCGGCGTCAAATGGAGTTACTGAATACGTATAGTTCGTCAAATCTTCGATGTGGCCGACAGATTTTCCGATCGTTTTTAGCCTTTGAATCATTTCATCTGTTATCCCTTGAATTGCTTGTTTTTCACCGGCATGAAACGTCATCATCGGACCTACACCCGCGGCTGTCAGCATACCTCCAAGAAACCCGTTGGACTCAATAATTAATACCTTTTCCCCGAGTCGTGCAGCAGCGATTCCTGCAACTGCTCCCGAGATTCCCCCTCCTACAATGACTACATCATAATTTCTCATCACACACCCCAACTTTCTATATGATTTCAAAATAAAGGTATCATTTTTTTGCAAAAATGTAAAGGCTTTCAGTAAATTATTTTCAAAAATAGTCACTTATTATGAAAATAATTTTCTGAACAAGTCAGAGTGTGTTGAATCCGCATCGTGCCGCTATTTATTAAACACTGCTTTGAACGTCTTGCCTTTCGCTTGATTCACATTTACCGACAGCTTAATCGTTGGTCTCGCTTGATTCACATCAATTCCTTCATCTACTCTTAAAATTCCATTAACGCTTTTATCAATTTCAATATTAATAACGCCTGTGTTGATTTGCGTCGGATCAGATACAGATACTTCCAGCTGACTTTCTGTTTCCCTGACCATCACAGAGGCTTTCTTATCGCTTGTAATTCCTCCGACTGTTTTGACCTTGTCATTCCAAAAATTTATACCAATCAAATTCAGGGTCTTCTCTTTGACAGCATGGGCATCCGCAGAGTTTTCTACGATACTGATTTCAGGCTTGCAAGAATAATCGAGTACTGACGTTGACGTCATATTGGGTAGAAGCACGTACGAGTACTTTTGATTTGTAGGGTTTACCCCGTGATCAAACCATAAATTTAAATAGTTGCGAGTAATCGATTCCGTTGGGATTCCGCTGCGGCTGTCAATCTGGCTCCACGCCCCAGTTCTTGATTCCCGCAGTCCTTTAATAGTTGGCTGGTCAGGGAAATAATATCCAATGTTAGCGCTTTCAACATTTCCAGATAAATAAGCCCATCGAACCTTATCCATCTTCTCTGTCCACCCTGTAGCAGCAGGCTTCTTATATCCATTCACGATAAGCGTATTATCACCTGAATTTTTAAGCTTTCTGTTTTCGATTATCGTTTCGATCGTACGCTGATCCGTGCTTGTAATTCCCGATCCTACAGCTACGATTTCGTCATCGAACATAAACCATGATTTCTTGGCATCAAGCGTGCTATTGTAGGCATCTAAAGTCATCCCTGAAACACCGTAGGTTCCCTGCATTTCCGTTCCGCCAACCCATCGTTTTGAACTTGCATACGCATGTCCTGACGAATTCGTTCGCTGCCGAGTATCCACGGTTGTGCCCGGCAATCGGTAAGGATTTACAGTCGGCCAATACCCATCGCTGTATTGTGCGGTATCATTGTTATATAAATATGTCATGCCCTCGCCTGTATACCATCCCTTCAAATTCTCTCCATTAATGGATTCATAGTTTGCAATACGTGCAGAGGACATACTTATCCCAAAGGCAAATTTATCTCGAACTAGAACTGCCCGGTCCATACTGGAGAATTGCTGATATTTTATGATTTTTCTAGATCCAATCGCAGGATCGTTGACAATCGATTTTGCTAGCTGAATCATATTGATAGATGGTGTATTCTTCACAAAATCCAGATGAGTATCCTCTTTGATCCATGACTTGACCATTTCTTTATAAACAAGAGAATTGGATTCAGAAGCAGATTGAGCAAGCCTGATTATCGCTTGAATCGTTTCGTGCCCGACGACATGATCCTCTGCGTAGTGTCTTGACAACTCCCTTCCACGGACCATATCCATCATCGCCCCTTTGTAGATGAGAGGCTCAAATGAATCGTAAACCCACCTGTAGACATTCTGCTGATTGGAATCTGTGATTTGCCACGTCGAATCGCTTAATAAATACATCACGTTGGCGATGTCAGCTAACATTGATCTTCCATATCCGCCATTGTATGCGAAGTTATTATGCTGGATAAAGGAGCCGTCTTTGTAAAATCCGTCACCGGACGTTACATAGGTAAATACGTTACTTAAACCGTCCCGTGCCTTGGACAATTTACTGCTGTCTTCAACAATCATTCCCCTAACGGCTACGACGGTTACCTTCCATACTCTGTTAGCCCCAGTTCCAGTAGGAGTTGGTGAAAATTTTTCAACGGCTTTCATGTAATTGGTGATTTGTTGAGTGGATAGATGGCTATAAAGTAGGATGACTATGTTATTTAAACGGAGAGGCGTGCCGATTTCCCAATCCCACCAGTTATTATATGGCGGCTTGTTTTCATTGTAGCGGTACGTATACATCCAATCGAGCGCTTGAATGAGATCATTTTTTAGAGTCTCATTGTTTTCAAGCGAAGAGCCTTTGGTTGATAAGGCCAAGGCCATGGCAAGAAGCCGATCATAGCTTTTCGTAATATAACTGGAGTTGGATGTACCTGTCAGATCAGTCCAAAGTGCGCTTCGATCAGAAGATTTATCCATGCTGTTCCAATACTCATTAGCGGCTTCATCGATTTTCTTAATTCGATTTGCGATATCTGGGTCTGAAGGATCAAACGCTTCTCCTCCAGTCAGCATTTCTTTCCATTTTCCACGCAGCTGTTCAAACTCATTTTCACCTTGGGCAGCTGCTTGATTCAGAACCGCCGGGGAAAGAGTTGCCGAGGCTGTGATCAAGAAAACCAAGAAAGCGCTTACAAATAATCTGAACTTTTTTCCCATTCCATTCTCTCCTCCTTTATACTTCATTCTTAATATAGTGACTTTTGGCTCACTACATAACTCATATTAACATATTTATTTTGTTTTTGGTAAATTTTTTTCGGAATAATTCATTAGTTTTGAAAATTGATAACAATGCCTATAATATAAAAAAACTCTCACATTTCATTTCTTGTGAGAGGTTCCTTTTCAATTGTTTTGCTTGCCAAGCCGTTCATTCCCTCTTTTAAAATTTCCTGTCACTTCCGCCATGATAAGCTGTTCCTCATTCTGATTATTGGCGGCATTCATTTTTGCAAGAAATCTTTCGGCGTCTTTCCCCTTTAAAATTTTCACTTCTTTCCCGAACCAGTCGATAAAGACTGTATTATTTTTTGTTACTCGATACGTAAAAACCTCTTTATCCAATGACCTGCCTCCCTATTCCTTTACCTCAGTGTTCCAACTTATAGCATACTAACATTATAGTTTCCAATACAGTATTATATCTTCAGACCTTGAGATGTGAACAGAAAAAGAAGTCAAGAAAGGTAAATAAATCAAACATAATCATTAATTATAAAATTAATCAGCATGGAAAGAGGGTTTCCTCTTCCATGTTGATGTATAAAAAAAGAGACGAACTATCATTTTTGTTTTATAAGTATTATAATCATTATAATGGTAATAATCATAATATAAAGTAGAGAAGAATATATGTCTAAGGCGGTGAAAGATTTGGAAAGAAAAGTGACCAAAATCGGTAAGAGTTACGGGGTCACATTCCCTCTTGAATTGTTAAAAGGTGCAGGATTAGAACCAGGAGACACCGTTCAGATTGAGCAAAAAGATGGTGACATTATTTTGCGTAAGAGCCGGAAAATTGAATTGCCTAATGGCATTAGCCCAGACTTTTTCGATGTATTAGAAGAAACGATGAAAGAGCATGGTGAAGCACTAAAAGGATTGGTAGACCGATAAAATGAGGTTTTTAACCATACAGGAAGTCATTGCTTTAAATAAATATTTAATCCAAACATTAAGCCCAGGAGAATTAATTGGCGTAAAAGAACCCAGTTTGTTAGAATCAGCGGTTTATCGTCCGCAATCATCAGCATTCGGTGAGGATGCATACCCAACACTATTCGAGAAAGGAGCTGCATTGTTTGAATCGTTAGCGCAAAATCATGCTTTTCAAAATGCTAATAAACGCACAGCCCTTCTTTCTCTCACATTTTTTCTTCGGTACAATGGTTATCATTTTGAAATGACCACAGAAGATAAAATAGAGTTTACCGTTAGTATTGTAAAAAAAGAAATTTCGTTTGAACATCTTGTTTCGATTATTCGAGAACATTCAAAAGAAATAATGGAATAATGGCATTCCGGCATTGTCGGAATGCATTTTTATTAGCTGAGAAATTATTTTCTAAAGAGTTTTTAATATTAATATAAACATTAACAAACATAGTTTTAAATAAAATTGTCGACACTTCTTAACCTTTTTTCTTCACAAACTTTACAATAAATTCAAAAGAATTGAAGCTGCATGCACCATGTTTTTACCTCTTTAGTCAAAAAACCTCTCCTATCGACATTCATATTAAAGACTATTAGTAAAATATGTTTTTAATCATCTATTAATTGCCTTGTCATACATTTGTTTTCTTGAAACTTGAACTTTTTATAAAAATCGTGAGCATCTGAAGTAGCTAGAGCAAATGCAGTATGTTTTATTTCTGGATGTTCTAAAATACATTGTATTAACCATTGACCTAAACCATTTCCTCTATAAGATTCATCAACTACAACATCTAAAATCCAAGAAAAAACAGATTTATCAGTAACAACTCTAGCGAACGCGATTTGTTTTCCTTTGTGATATGTACCAAAGGTAATTGAATTGTTAATGCTTTGTGTAATCGTTTCTTTAGTTCTGTTTGTGCCCAATATGTTTTCGAAAGTAATTGTGAAACAACGTCTATATTTATGAGTGCAGTATCATCACTAACAATGAAATCATCTTTAGTCCAATTCAAGTGTATTCCTCCCTATGAATTCTATTTAAATTATTTTAAATCTTTTTGAAATTAATCTCTACAATCTCCACGTTTACGGTGTTCTATAAAATGTTTTTATGTCGGGATTAAAGCCTTTGAACCGTGAAGGGTGACCAAAACCGTAAAATTCGGCAGCATAACTTATTCCCAAAAAGAGCTAGTCCAGATATGGGCTAGTATGACACTGTTTAAAAAAGAACCGCGGACAAATTGACCACGGTTCAAAATGTAAAGTTTCATTGAAACCATTCTCGCTTATACCAGCCTTGTTGGGAACAGTTTTTAATTTCCTTCTACAAACTCCATGTTTACCAGCTCATCATAGGAGTAGCCTTTTGTGTATACCCCCGTCTTTTCAACCACATCCATCACCTTAGCAACTGATTCCACCGTTATAACTCCATCCTTGCTCCATAAACTGTCCGCATATGCCCGATCTAGGGAAGCCTGTAATGAATCTTCCTCAGTCGTCGGGAATTCTTTTTTCAATACTTCCATGGCAAGCCCATGGTCTTCATCTACTGCGGCTAACGCTTTCTTAATTGCTTTTACAAAGCTTGCGACAGTCTCAGGGTCTTTCTCAATCGTCGATTTTTTTACACTGATCACGGAATAAGGATAGTCCCCTAGACTCGTAAAGCTATAAAACGGCTCCTTCCACACACCTTTTTTAATCCCTTCATTAATCTGCGGTTCTCCACCGTTCGCAATGTCTGCCTGCCCGTTTTCCACCAGCGAAACAACAGCTGCGGCATCTGCCGGCTCTTCAAGCTTGACGTCTTTTTCAGGATCAAGCCCAAGATCCATAAGCAAGTATCTTGTTAATAAATTCGGGCTTCCCCCAAAACGTCCGGCTGCAATCGTTTTTCCTTTTAAATATTCGGCCATTGCTTCCTTGGAATCATCGGCAAGGTTTGCTTCCTCGGCAGACATGAGATACACATTGGCCCGGTTTACCACATTCACGACAGAAACAATTGGATCTTTATTGCCTACATTCGACATTTGATTCGAATCTGGACCGGCGATATTCCCCCATACTTCACCGCTTACTAATGAGGTTACATGACCGCCTCCCGTAGCCGTTACGACTTCAACATCCAGCCCTTCCTCTTTAAAAAAGCCTTCATGTATTGCTGTATAAAGCGGCAGATAACCAATTAAATGAACGGGTTCGGCGATTGTGATTTTTTTCAATTCACCATTTCCCGGTTCAGTTGTCCCTGGTTGATTATTCGAGCCGCACCCTGCAATTAGAAGAAAAGCAGCAACAAGCAAACAGCTTACCAACCATTTGATACGTTTCATCTCCATATCCCCCACTTTTTCTTTTTATTGTCGCATTCCTTTAAGCAGCCATCTTTCAAGCCAAACCGTCCCGAGATACATCAAAATGGAAAGGATGGACAGGGCAATTACTCCGACCCAGACGAGGTCAATATTCATAATCTGTCCGGCATAAAGAATCATTCTGCCGACTCCTTGACGGGAAGCAATAAATTCACCAACGATTGTACCGGCGAGCGCCAGCGCAATATTAATTTTTAAGCTGCTTACAATCCATGGCATTGAGCTTGGTACAACGATCATCGTAAATACGTGCCTTCGCTTGGCTCCAAGTGAATAAAGCATGTTTTCCAAATCTTTATCAACTGATTTAACGCCGCTGTATGCCGCAATCGCTGTGACAATAACGGTCATCAAAAATGCTAAAACAACCTTCGATGAAAAACCGATGCCGAATAAAATGACGAGGACCGGCGCAAGAGCCAGCTTTGGAATCGCATTAAAAGCAACTAAATACGGCTCCGTGATTTTTGAATATAGAATCGACCACCAAAAGGAAAGCCCCAGCAAAGCACCTGCAAACGTTCCTGCAGCAAAACCGAAAATGGTTGCGCCCGAGGTGTACAACAAATCCTGCACTAATGTCCCTTCAGTCCAAGCTATGGCTCCTGTTTGAAAAATCGTTAGCGGACTGCTCCAATAGTAAGGATCAAGCACGCCCATTCGGGTTAAAATTTCCCAGCCGGCAATGATGCAAATCCCAAGAAAAATTTGGCCGATCAATGTCAATTGATTTTCTCTTTTCCGCTGTTTTTGTTCATCTTCAACAAATAATGGTTCGTTTGATGCATTCAATAGTTCTTTCTTCTTCATATCATTCTGTGCAATAACAACCTGATTAGAATTTGCTGGTATGCACATCCCTCCTTACACGAGTTCTTCATACGGCGTCTCTTCTCTCAGCATAGATAGCAGTTTTTGTTTATATTGTAAAAATTCCGGAAGGAGCAAAGTTCGATCATTTCTCGGTCTTGGAATCGCAATCTCAATTTTGTCTTTTAAGCGGCCTGGCCTCGGGGAAAACACATAGATTTCATCCGATAGATAAATCGCTTCATCAATATCATGGGTCACGAATAGAATCGTTTTGTTGAAGTCTTTCCAAATTTCCATAAGCCACGATTGCATCATTAATCTCGTTTGGGCATCCAACGCTCCAAATGGTTCATCGAGCAATATCACGTCCTGATCGTAAAGCAGGGTTCGAAGCAGTGCAGCCCGCTGCCTCATACCTCCGGACAATTCTCTTGGGTAATGATGCTCGAACCCTTTTAATCCATAACGATTCAATAGCGGCAGTGCTTTTTCTTTCGCCTCTTTTTTTGGAACACCACGGATCTCCAGGCCAATCACAACATTGTTTAAGATGGTTCGCCATGGGAGCAGCAAATCCTTTTGCAGCATATAGCCGACATAGCCGCTTTTTCCTTGAATATCTATCCCATCAAGCAAAATCCTGCCTGATGAAGGCTTTAATAATCCGGCAATCATATTGAACAATGTTGACTTGCCGCAGCCGCTCGGTCCGATAATACTGACAAATTTTCCAGCAGGAATTTGCATCGTTGTATCCTGAAGAGCAATTAAGTTCTGCCCGTTTTTGCGAAAAACTTTGCTTAAATTTGCAATTTCCAACTTATGCATATGACCACTCCTTTTTTAAAATGTTATTTTTCTAAAAAAGTACTGAAAAAAACAACCGCCGGATTTAGATATGGAAGGGATACCCTTCTATATTCTATGATCCAACGGTTGTCCTGCTCTCATAAGGAATGAGATCATTTTACCAGATCGATATTCGTCCGACTTCTTTTCTAAATGAATGACCGTTCCTATAACATTCTTTAGCCGTCTTTGCTTGGCCAATATCACGATTTTGTTAACTTGAAAAATCAACTGATTTACTTTGTTATATTCCTTAATCATTGCCTACTTAAATTCACTTAACTTTAACGGCTGTTACAGAATGGTAATAATCTCTTCCACCTCCCCGAAATAAACGATAATTCTTCTGAATTTTCTGCTTAAAAATTATCACGTGCTGGCTGATCTGCCAAACAAACTGTTAGATCCCCTGTCATGCTTCCACAACAAATTATTAAAAATTTAGATAAAATTTTAATATCTCAAATATGTTTTAATTCTAATAGGAAATGGGTAGGAGTTAGTTATAACTATAAAGTTTGCGGACGAGATGCATATTCTCGTTCTTTTTATGACCACTTATTGTAGAAGGGAGTGTTTAGAATGTTAACGTGGAAATGCTTCACGTTTAGAATTGTTGAAGATTGCCATCAAATGCAAGAAAAAGATGGAAAAAACTTATCGCTATAACAGCGATTCACAATTGCTTTTTTAGGAAATAATTATCTTGAATGAAATGATAAAAGAATAACAATACTTAACTACAACACGCAAAAAGGAAGGAAATAGATAGTATATGGATATCTTTTTGGCCATTCTGCCTGCCCTATTCTGGGGAACAATTGTAGTATTCAACGTTAAACTTGGCGGTGGACCCTATAGCCAAATTTTAGGGACAACGATCGGAGCATTGATTCTTTCCATCGTTATTTACATTTTTTCAATGCCGGATCTTACACCTTACATTTTTATAATTGGCTTAATTTCCGGTCTGTTTTGGGCTCTTGGACAAACGAACCAATTGAAGAGTATACAGATTATGGGCGTGTCGAAAGCTTATCCCATTTCAACGGGATTGCAATTAATTTCAACCTCCCTATTCGGGGTAATTGTTTTCGGTGAATGGGATACGACAAGATCAATTGTCCTAGGCGTAATTGCAATTTTACTTATAATAGCCGGAGCTGTTCTTACGTCGATTGAGAAAAAGAAAAATGGCGAAGATGACAGCAACGGAGACTTTAAAAAAGGTATGATATTTTTAATCATTTCCACAGTTGGTTATCTCGTGTACGTAATCATCATGCGGCTTGCTAACGTAAGCGGTTGGCAAGCATTAATGCCTCAAGGTGTAGGAATGGTAATCGGTGCGCTTATTCTTACCTTTAAGTACAAGCCGTATAATAAGTATACAATTAGAAATATTATTCCGGGCTTAATCTGGGCAGCAGGCAACTTGTTCTTATTTATTTCTCAACCTAGAGTCGGCGTAGCTACGAGCTTTTCACTTTCACAAATGGGCGTTGTTATCGCTACACTTGGAGGAATATTTATCCTGAAAGAAAAGAAAACAAAAATCCAGCTCATTTGCATTGCTATCGGAATTGTTCTAATTGTAACTGCAGGATTTTTACTTGGTATAGCAAAAACTTAAATACGTCTACATAGACTCTGGGATTTAGAAGTGATTTCGTACCTATGATCTATAAAAAACTCCTGTGCCAAATGCACAGGAGTTTTTCATTATTGACCTGCTACTTCAGGCTTTTCTGCTGTGACACCGAGCTGGCTTCTATCGTTAAAAAGCTTAGTGCCCGGCTTGACATCCCAGTTCGCAACACGCTTGTTTACCGCAGTTAATTCAGAACGGTACAGCGTTGGGAAGGCCGGAATTTCCTCCGTCATTAATTTCTGCCACTTTTCATAGACCTCTGACCGGTATTGTTCGTCAAAAGCTTTTTCAGATATACCCTCTGCTAATAATTGATCACTCTCTTCATTTGTCCAGCGCGTATAGTTAAATGCTGCTGCGCTTCCCCATAAGCCAGTCGGATCAACGTCACTGCCGACACCCCAAGCTCCTTGAAAAATGTCAATCGCTTTATCGTCAGCTTCCAACCGATCATAGAAGGAGTTAAATTCTAATAAGCGACCGTCAACCAACTTCACATTCAGGCCAACTTCTTTCCACTTTTGTATATAGTAATTTGCTAATGGTTCGGCGATGTCACCGCCGCTCATCGATGCGAAGTTAATGACAAGCTCATTTCCATTTTTGTCCTCCCGAAGCCCGTCACCGTTCGTATCTTTATATCCGTTCTCATCAAGGATTTTCTTTGACTGCTCTGGATCATATTCCAATCCTGGATTCGAATCATCATGAAAAGCGGGATGTGACGGCGGTATTACAGTTGTGCCGGCCCATCTCAATCCGTCATAGAATTGCTCGCCGACGTCTTGGTTATTAACTGCGTGAGCCATCGCTTTACGCAAGTTGACATCTGACATTTTCATATTTGGATCCATAACATTTTTGTTATCCTGCCACTTTCCTAACTTAAAGCCAATATACGTATAGGCTAAGTCAATCTTCCCAAGGAAATCCACATTTGATAATGCTTTGACGTTATCTTTATACTGATCTGTTGGATAAACAGCAATATCAACATCGCCATCCTGGAGAGATTTCGTAACAACGCTAGGATTGACAACCTTCAGAATTACTTCGTCAAGCTTAGGCTCACCGCGCCAGTAATCCTCGTTCTTTTTGTAAACAACTGACTCGCCTGGAACGATACTGTCTACTTTAAAAGGACCAAATCCGATTGGGTGTTCCCTTATTTCAGGAGATGATTCCATATCTGCAACCTTCATATCGCCAAAAATATGCTTAGGCAGTGGGTGCGTCCAAATTCCGCTAGCTAATAATGATGGGTTTGCCTCCACGAATGTTATTTGCAGCGTTTTGTCGTCAATGATTTTCAGCCCGGAAATGGAGTCTGCCTTCCCGCTGCGATAGTCTTCAAAACCTTGCACATTTGAAGCTTCAGCAAAACGGGTTCCAGGATAGTCTGGGTCTCCAAGGACTTCGAAGGCAAAAGCCCAATCCTCTGCGGTAACCGGTTTGCCGTCATGCCAATTGACGTTATCACGAATGGTAAACGTGAACGTTTTTTTGTCCTCAGATACTTCAAACGTTGCTGCTCCGTCTTGGGTATACATGTAATTTTCATCAGCATCCAATATTGATTCATCGAACCAGGAGATAACTTCATCATCATATGTTCCTTGATAGAAATTAAAGTTCAACGTCCCTTCAAACGGAGTATCTGACACAAGCCCGTACGTTAATGTACCGCCGTCTATGATTTCGCCATCCGCTTTTTTAGCACTTGCAAAATCGTCAATAGAGAGAAGATCATCCTTTTTCCCTTCTTTTTCAGCAGTGCTTCCTTCTTCATTATTACAAGCTGTTACCAAAAGCATGAATGCGGCAAGTAAGACGAGAAGCAGTTTAGACTGATAGAGCTTTTTCATTGTTTTCCTCCCTTTTATCCTCTTCTTTGTCTTGCGTCAGCTGCCCTTTTTAGAGCTTGTCCGACATTATTTATACACAGCATCAATACAAAAATAAGTATTGCTGCAGGTAACCATATCCACCATCTCATTTCCAATACTTGAGGGTTCCGTGCGTAACTGACCAGTGTACCGAGACTTGGCGTAGATTCTGGAAAACCAAATCCTAAAAAAGATAATCCAGATTCCAAGCCGATATTTCCTGCCAGGTTCAAGGTCATTGTCACAATGATCAGTGAACTCACATTAGGCATCACTTGTGAAAACATGATTTTTAGATGCGAGGTTCCAAGCGTCCGTGAAGCTTGAACATAATCAAGCTGTTTCTCCTGCAGAGCTTTTGAACGAATAATCCGAGCAATATTCATCCAAAGAAACGCCATCATGATCATAGAAAATGTGATAATATCGTAGCGTGGAACAATAGCTACGAAGACAATCACCAGCATCAAAAACGGCAGAATTTCAAAAAAATCAACAATTCTCATCAAAATATTATCTATCATACCGCCAAAGTACCCGGCAGATATTCCGACAATCACACCAATTACGCCGCTTAAAAGTGTGACAAGCAATCCTATTGATAAAGAATTTCTCGTTCCAATGATTAATTGGCCAAACACATCGCGGCCGCCATAATCTGTTCCCAGCCAGTATTCAGATGACGGAGCTTCATAGATTGCAAACAAATCAACAGTTACAATTTCATCCTGATCAAGAAACAAGGAAATCCCATATACCCCTAAAGAAATAAGCAGTAAAAAAATAAGGGAAATAAGAGCAATTTTGTCCTTCACGATTTCTCGCCAGAAGACTCTCCAGCTGGAATAGGACTTCTTCACCTTTTTACTTGCGTTTGTATGATGGGAAACTTCTCTATCAGGCAGTATTTTATTCTCCAATTTTTTAATCACCTCTGCTTTGTGGTCTATTTAATGCGGATTCGCGGGTCGACCACGCTCAGGATAATATCGGCTACTAAAGCTCCAATAATCGCTGTTACTCCGAATAGAAGAACAAGTGCAGTGACGGAGCTATAATCACGGGTTACTATCGATTGAAAAAACAGCTGGCCCATCCCCGGAAAACTAAATATGCTTTCAATAAATATCGTTCCACTCAATAATGTGGTAATTTCAAAACCGATGAGAGCGGCTAGCGGCAGCATGGAATTTCGGAAAATATGCTTGTTATAAATCCTTGATTCCGGAGCGCCCTTTGCACGAACCGTTCTTACAAAGTCTTTTTGTTTCGTATCAATGATCTCGCTTCTTAAATATTGCACAGTAGAAACTGTCCCGATTAAAGCAATGGATAATGCCGGCAAAAGCATATGATTGACCTTGCTTAAGAAATACTCAAATGATCCCGGTTCAAGCCCCGGTGTAACACTTCCCCCAGTAGGAAACCAGCCTAGCTGGAATCCAAAGACAAACAGCATGACCAGTCCGAATATAAAGAGCGGGGCAGCGTACCCTACATATGTATAACCGGTAATTAATCGATCCCCCCACGTATCACTCCATCGTCCGCTAATGATGCCGAGTGGAATGGCGATCACATAGATTAAGAAAATGGACAACACAGCTAGCCAAAATGTATTCCAAAATCTGCTTTCTATTAAATCAACGACCGGTACTTTTTGGGTAAACGATTTACCCAAATCCCCCTGCAAAGCATTGAAAATCCAATCTCTGTACTGAATGTACCAAGCGTTGTTCAAGCCGAGCTCTTCCCGTCTTTCTTCGATCACTTCTTGCGGGACATCTGGGTCGCCGATTAAGCCTGAAAGCGGATCCCCCGGCATGAATTGCGCCATGATAAACACGATAATACTTAACAGAAATATTTGTGGGATCATGATAATAAATCGCCGTACAATAAAATTCCACATATGAATCACCCCTTCTCAGGCAGCGCCGCTAAATGTGTATTTGATAGCGGTGATAAGTCATAAGCCAAGCCTTTTTCATTAAAGTATTTTGAATACGACTGCTCGTACTCTTCTTTAATTGCCTGGCGAAACATTTGCTGCTTTTCACGATTTCGCGGATCGATATCAGGAATTGCCGCGACGAGACGCTTCGTATAAATATGCTGCGGATTTTCAAATATATCTTTGCTCGTACCTTCTTCTACATAACGGCCTTTATACATAATTCCGATCCGGTCGCACATATGGCGGATAATCCCGAGATCATGGCTGATAAACAAATATGTAAGCTTTAATTCCTTCTGAATTTCCTGCATGAAATTCAAAACCTGCGCCTGGACAGAAACATCAAGGGCAGAAACTGGTTCATCTGCGATGATTAATTTAGGCTTCAAAGCGATTGCACGGGCAATTCCAATCCGCTGGCGCTGTCCTCCGGAAAATTCGTGAGGATACTTGTACATGTTTTCAGAGCTAAGTCCGACTTGCGCCAATAATTCCTGAACCTGGTATTCTTCCTCTTTTTTTGAGAGTTTTTCGAAATTACGCAGCGGCTCTGCCACTATATCTAACACTCGTTTTTTCGGGTTTAAGGAGGAGTAGGGATCTTGAAAAATCACTTGTATATCTCGACGTGCATCCAATCTTTTCTTCTTATCTGCAGTTAGGTTCGTGCCTTCAAACAAAATCTCGCCTGACGTAATCGTGTTTAATCCAATAATCGACCGTCCTGTAGTTGTTTTTCCAGACCCCGATTCACCTACAAGTCCGTATGTCTGACCTTGCTCAATGGAGAATGATACCCCATCAACCGCTTTCACATGGTCGACAATTCTCCTGAATAATCCGCCACGCATTGGGAAGTGAACCTTCAAATCTTCCACTTTAAGTAGTGCCATGGCCAATTCCCTCCTTTTCTTTATTTGGGAAGTAAAATCGCTCGTAGCATTTGCAGCGAACAAAATGACCTGGCTCAACTTCATGTAGCTCCGGACTTTCTTCATGTGCCCGTTCATCAATCCAAGGAATTCTCTCTTTAAAACGGCAGCCTTCCCGGGGAAGATTTTGTAAAGAGGGAACCACCCCTTGAATTACATGGAGTTTAGATTTTATTACATTGGCAGTAGGAACCGAATTCAGCAAGGATCTTGTATATGGATGTTTCGGGTTTTCAAAGATAGCGTGAACACCGGCTATTTCTACAATTTGCCCCGCATACATTACTGCGACACGATCGGCCATTTCTGCAACGACTCCTAAATCATGTGTAATGAGTATAATGCCTGCACCGATTTCTTTTTTCAGCTTTTTTAATAAATCAAGAATTTGCGACTGAATCGTCACGTCAAGAGCTGTCGTTGGCTCATCGGCGATCAATAATTCTGGATTGTTTGCAATCGCCATCGCAATAACTACTCTTTGCCGCATGCCGCCGGATAGCTCATAAGGGAATTGTTCATACACTCTCTGTGGTGAAGATATCCCTACTTGATTTAACAGCTCGATTACTTTTTCTTTTCTTGCTTTTTTAGATATTTGTTTATGAAGGAGAATTGTTTCCTCAATTTGGGCGCCAATCATCATAAGAGGGTTTAAGGCAGTTAACGGATCTTGAAAAATCATGCCAATCTCTGCGCCGCGAAGTTTATTTAATTTAGCGGGGGCCATATGGACAATATCCTGCCCTTTATAATTAATCTTCCCCTCAATTTTCGTTCGTTCTTTTCCATGCAGGCCCATGATCGAAAATGCGAGTGCGCTTTTTCCAGATCCGGATTCTCCGACAATCGCAAGAATTTCGTTCTTTTGAACATGCAATGAAACACCATCAACTGCTGCGTAATAATCATCTTCTATCCTGAAAGAGGTACTCAGATTTTGAATGTTTAATAGTGAATTTTCCATAAATACCCTCCTGTCAATTTAATAGGTTAGAAGATTAGTGAAACTCTAGATCAATAGATAGAAAGTAACGGAGATTTATTAGAATTCCTAGGTATGGTATATAACGAAGATATGTAAAGCGGCGTAAATTCTTTTAAATATTTTCAACTCATAAAATTTGATTATGGATCTCAATTTGCGCTTAAACAATTGAGCTTTAGAAGTTTAATCGTAATATGTGACCTTTTATTCCCATTAATCTTCAACTATTTCCAATAATTATATACAATAATAAAATATTTTGTATCTAATTTTCGGAAAAAAAGGAAAATTAGATAATTAGACATATGTATAGATAAGGGCTTGCCGATCACTTTAGGTCTTTTCTCCTCGGTGAAATGAGAACGTATTCTAATTATCTGTTTTGATTTCTTCATATAATTCCACAACAGCTTCTGCCATCTTCCGTATTTTTTCTTGCAGCTGTTTTGGTTTGTTTACTTTAATTTGGTCACCATAACCTAGTAAGTAGGCCGCCGCTTCCTCTTCTGTATCGAACGTAAAGGCTATCTTCTTCCACGCTGATATCGAAAGCTCTTCTACTTCGATAGATTGAATAAAACGGCCAGTAAATCTTAAACGTGGAATAATTGACGGTGCTGCTTCTGCTTCCACTTGATAGGAAGGCAATTTCTCAATAAATTCTTTTTTTGATTCTTCCCAGTAGTCAGCTAAATTAAATTCGATTGGGCGGATAAACGTTTCTTGCAGTGGAGTTGCGCTCATAATTCGGGATGCACGATAGGATCGTATGACACCTGATCTGGATGCGATAAGATACCAAACACTCCCCTTGGCAACGAGCCCAAGTGGATTAACATTCGATTCTTTTATTTCACCGTCTGGCTTGCGGTGTAAGATTTTCAATTGATTGTCATTCCAAATTGCTTCTTTCAATATTTCAAATGAATCAACTTTTTCTTTTTTATCCTTCCAGGTGCTGTTGTCAATGTAGATCCGCTCCCATACACTTTTGGCATACTCGCGATAGATAGAAGGAAGGGAAGCTATTAATTTATTTCTCGCTTCTTTTGAAGAATTAGCCAGCCCAAGATCATGAAGCAAATGAAGTGACGGACCAATAAATAAAGCGCCAATTTCAGTCTCCTTTAATCCTGTTAATTTCGTTTCATAATTGTCCAGTAATCGCCAGCCGCCTCGTTTCCCCCGGTCTGCGACTACTGGAATTCCTGATCTGCTAAGCGCTTCCATATCTCGGTGAATGGTTCGTTCTGAAACTTCTAGTTGCTCTGCTAATTCCTTTGTCGTTAAGCGACCTTTGTTCTGCAGATTTAAAATGATTGAAATCAACCGATCTCCTCTCATATCGCAGCTCCTTTATTCGTTGTTTTTATAAAGTTAATAAAATATGACAATAGATGTCAAGATTAACTCTTTATAATTGAACTAACTTTTGAGAAAGGATGAGAAGCCATGAATTCGTTAAAAGGTAAAATCGCCTTGGTCACCGGAGGAAGTCGCGGAGCAGGCAAAGCAATCGCGATAGAATTAGGAAAAGCCGGAGCAGTTGTTTATGTCACTGGCAGGAGCACAAAACGATCATCTCCGCATGATTTTCCTGGAACGATTGAGGATACTGCAGCCGAAATACAAGCTGCAGGCGGAAAGGGGATTGGAGTAGTTTGTGACCATACAAATGCGGCAAATGTTGAAGAATTGATAAAGCGGATTGATCAAGAACAAGGCAGGCTGGACATTCTTGTTAACAACGTGTGGGGCGGCAATGAGCTATCGATCGATGCTGCTCCTTTTTGGGAGCTGCCTTTAGAACATTGGGACAATATGTTTACGAGTGGAGTACGTGCTCAGCTCACTGCCAACTACTTTGCAATTCCTTTATTACGAAAAAATCGTAAGGGACTTATTGTTCACACCTCTTTTTGGGATCACGATAAGTATATTGGAAATTTCTATTATGATTTATCTAAAAACGCATTAAACCGGATGGCTTACGGATTATCAGTTGAATTAAAAAACGATAATATTGCGGTAGTTGCTGTATCTCCCGGATTTATGAGAACAGAGCTCGTATTGAAAAGTTTTCAAACCGATGAAGACCATTGGCAGAAAATAACGGAATTAGCGAGTTCTGAGACGCCACACTACGTCGGACGTGCAGTAGCGGCTCTTGCCGGAGACCCTCAGATCCTTTCAAAAACCGGGCAAATTCTGAGAGCCGGAGATTTAGCTAAGGAATATCAATTTACGGATATCGATGGCAGAGTGATACCTCCGTTTGAAATATAGGTGACATTGCTATTGAAGTTGAATAGCAGATGGATTGGAATTGGTTGAGTGCGGAGCCGGTGGACAAATGCTGCCTTATTCAGTGAATTAACCGGATATATTCCCGTCACAAAAGAAGCCGCTGAAACAGATCGCATTAAGAAGCTGTGGAATGACCAACCGGAGTATCGCGTGGCGTTTGACCAGCTGGAATATGCCTTCCCCCGACCGGGAATGAAAGGCTACGGAGAAATAAAAATAAAAATCGAGGATGAAATGAGAAAAGCTCTTGTTGACACAACTGTACCACCTGAACAGGCCGTCCAGTCAGCAGCGAAGGAAGTCCAAAAATTACTGGATGAAGGTCAGCAATAAAGAAATGAGGTTTATCAGAAATAGTTATTCTCTAGCCCTTAGATAATTAATATTTTATGTTCTATCGCCAATTCTCAAATAAGCAAGATGATGGTGTTGTATGTCTGCACCATCATCTTGCTTTCTCATATAGACAGCTTTGTGCGCTTCAATTACCAGCTTGATTTTTTCACGCCGGGGATTTGGCCTTTGTAGGCAAGCTCCCGGAAAGCGATCCTCGACATTTTGAATTTGCGGAGATATCCTCTTGGTCTGCCTGTTATTTCACAACGGTTCTTAAGCCTCGTTGGTGAAGAGTCTCTCGGCAATTTGCGGAGAGCTTCGTAATCGCCTTTTTCAATTAATTCTTTTCTAAGCTCTGCATATTTCGCAACCATTGCCTGTCTCTTTTTTTCTTTTACTATTTTTGATTTTTTCGCCAAAGTTATCCCTCCTTATAAAACAGAATTATTACGATTTAAGCTGTAAGCTATGACCTTTGCAGCTGCCACTTGAATGGATCTGTCATGGCTGACCAGTCTTGAGCCATTTCCATATCGGTCAATAAGCATTTATCAAGGTCTTCTATAATCTCTTCTTTCGGCAGGTCTACGCCGATAAATACAAGTTTCGTATGGCGATCTCCAAATTCAGCGTCCCAATCCTCTAAGATTTCCGGTTCTTCCTGGATAATCTGCTCTCTCTCCAGCTTCGGCAAAGAGGCAACCCAATAAGCAATCGGTTCAACCGTAACAGAAGTTCCTGCTTGTGACATCAATAAGCAAAGGTCGTTTCTGCTTGCGCACCAGGCAATTCCTTTTGCTCTGACCACATTATCAGGCATCGTCTGAATCCAATTGTAAAAGCGTTCTGTGTGAAACGGCAACCGGCTTTGATAAACAAAGGAGGAAATTCCGTACTCCTCTGTTTCAGGAGTATGCTGCTCAGGACCCATATTCAGTTCTTTCAGCCAGCCTGCTGAGCTGCTTGCTTTGTCAAAATCAAACAAGCGAGTATTTAATATTCTCTCCGGATCAACAACACCGTGTGATGTTCGGATGATTTCCGCTTCCGGCTGCAGCGTTCGCAATACCTTTTCCAGCTGGTTCAGCTTATCTTCTGAAACGAGATCACACTTGTTTAAAATCAGGATGTCACAGAACTCAATTTGGTCAATGAGAAGATCAGAAATTTCACGAAGATCGTTATCACCAACCGCCTCCTTGCGATCAAGCAGGCTATCGCCGGATTTATAATCAGCCCAAAAACGATTGGCATCGACCATTGTAACCATCGTGTCCAACCGGCAAAATTGAGTAAGGTCAATTCCCATTTCTTCATCGATATAAGAAAAGGTTTGAGCAACGGGAATCGGCTCGCTGATGCCGGTTGATTCAATCACGATGTAATCGAACCTTCCGTCTTTGGCGAGCTTTTCAACCTCAATCAACAAATCCTCGCGAAGCGTACAGCAGATGCAGCCATTTGACATTTCAACGAGCTTTTCCTCCGTCCGCGACAGCTCTCCGCCCTGCTTGATGAGCTCTGCATCAATATTGATCTCACTCATATCGTTAACGATAACAGCTACTCTAAGCCCGTCACGGTTTTGCAGAACATGGTTTAACAACGTCGTTTTACCCGCACCGAGATATCCGCTTAACACGGTTACAGGAATCCTCTTGTTCATCGTCCCCACTCCTTATTTTGTTTCCCGGTGCAGTGTGTATCGTTTTAAACGTGGAGAATATTTTTTCAACTCCAAACGATCAGGGTTTGTTCGTTTATTTTTCGTCGTTATATAGTTACGGTCTCCGGTTTCTGTACAAGCTAATGTAATATTTACTCTCATGAATCATCTTCGCCCTTTCTTAATTCGTAATCATTACGATTTAAATGATATCGAGTTTGCTCTGCGAAGTCAAGTGCCTCCCCCATTTAATAATATTCCTTTTTTCAAATGCATACTTTGCACTGGACAACCATAGTCATTAAACAAGAATGATTCTGTTTTGCGGGAGGAAAAGAATGAAAAAATACTTTCGCGCATTTTTTCTTGAATTAACTGGAGTTAGCTTAGTGGTTCTTATCATTATCCTTCTTTTTACTGGGGACAGGTTTTTTACACCAGGAACAATTCCTCCTGTACTTCTAAATATAAATACGATCTTTTTAAGTATTCTGCTGGAGGCCATTCCTTTTATTTTGCTTGGCGCATTTGCTTCTTCTCTCATTCAGCTGTTTATTTCTGAAAAATTCTTACGAAAACTCCTACCGAAACATCCGATTGCGGCGCTTGTTCCTGCTGCTCTTGTTGGAGCTCTCATTCCTGTTTGCGAATGTGCCATTATACCTGTCGTCAGACGGTTAATTCAAAAAGGGATGCCCTTGCATTTGGGAGTCGTTATTTTGTCAACGGCACCTATTCTCAATCCAATTGTTGCAGCTTCAACCTATTTTGCTTTTCAATCTAATCACATCATTTTATATGGACGAATGGGAGTCGCGTTTGTTTGTGCAATTGTGATTGGCGCTGTTATCTATTTGATATTCCGATCAAGTGATCAATTAAAGCCGAGCAGCCACCATCACAGTCACGATCATTCTCATACTCATTCAGTAAGTTTCACAGGCGTACTCCGGCATGCGGGCGAAGAATTTTTTGATATGGGACGTTATTTAATTATCGGTTCGCTTATAGCCAGTTTATTTTCAACTCTTCTTGATCGAAGCGTATTAGAGTCAGTTGGAGGGCATTCATTTCTTGCACCAGCTGTCATGATGGCATTTGCTTACTTCCTTTCGCTCTGCTCGGAAGCCGATGCTTTTGTCGCTGCCACCTTTGGAACGACATTTACGTATGGTTCGATTATTGCTTTTTTAGTGTATGGTCCTATTCTTGATTTAAAAAATACAGTTATGATGTTCGCTTATTTTAAGACCCGGTTTGTCCTTGCGTTTCTTGTTGTCGTAACCGTCATTGTTTATGGAACCATTATTATTTTGCAGTGATTGGAGGGGTTTGGGTGACGCAATTTCATGAAAGTTTGCGCGGGATTATCCTTGTTGGTTTTGCCCTTTTGTTGATCAATCTGATTGTATCCGAAAAGCTCGCAAATTTTATTTCTCCTAAAATGCATATCTATGTTTATATTGCATTATTTATCTTTTTATTGCTTGGTTTTATTCTCATACTTAGCAGCAGTTCTGAAATGAATGCCCACCAATGCGGTTGCGCAGGCGATCACAGCGTTCCAAAAACAATTTTCGGCTCAATCTTTGTCTATAGTTTGTTTATTTTCCCACTGGTTACCGGCTTCCTGTTTTCCGATCATATATTAACAAATGATGCTGCCATCAAACGCGGACATAAATACGGGGAAGGGATATTCTCTAGCACCTCCAATGGAAATCCTCCATCAGATCCTAATCTTACAAGTCTTGAAGCCAAAAAAATAATTCTCTTGACGAATGAAAATTTCTTGCCTGTATTAGATCAGATTGAGAGAAACCTTCAGCATTTCGTCGGGAAAAAAGTTCAATTGGAAGGATTTGTATACCGGGAGCCTGATTTTACAAAGGATCAGATTGTTGTCGCTCGTTTTGGAGTCAGCTGCTGCACAGCAGACGCCGTCGTATTTGGGATGGCGGTAAATGGAGATTCTCTTTCATCACTTTCAAATGACACATGGATCAGAGTAAAAGGCACAATCGACGTATTACATTATAATGACAGTGAGCTTCCAGTGATCGTTGATCCGACGGTTGAAAAAATTGATACCCCGAGTCAACCTTATGTTTATGATACGTATGAACAAAATGAATAATTGTAAATAATAATTCCTTTGTATGCAGGGTTTTTTTGTCTAACGAAAATTCATACTTGCAACTTGATGTTCATATAGTATACAGTTTAAATCGTAATAATTACGTTTTGAAAGAAAGGAATGCCCGTAATGAAAAAGAAAATTGTAATCGTAGGCGCCGGTCCCGCTGGTATTGGGCTTGGTATCTTGCTAAAAAAATTAAAGATAAATGACTTTGTGATTTTAGAAAGAGATCAGGTTGGATCGACTTTTTTTAATTGGCCAAATGAAATGAAGCTGCTCACCCCCTCCTTCACAGGACACGGCTTCGGGGCTTTGGATTTGAACGCTATTACACCGGAAACCTCACCCGCATATACGTTTAAGAAGGAGCATTTGACCGGGCAGGAGTATGGAGAATACCTCTCCCTGCTTGCAGAGCATTTTGATTTGCCGGTTTATGAAAATGTGAATGTTGAACATGTAGAAAGAAAGAAATCATTTATTTTATACACTTCTGACGGAATGATAGAAGCAGACCAGCTTATATGGGCAGCAGGCGAATTCAACTTTCCAAATGCTCGGCCCTTTGAAGGAGCTGGATATGCAATTCACAGCAGTCAGGTTCAATCATGGGAAGCTTTTGAAAAGAATGAATATACCATTATTGGCGGCTATGAAAGCGGAATTGACGCGGCCTCGCATCTGATCAGCTCCGGAAACTCAGCCACCATTTTTTCACGTACAGAAGCATGGAAGCCGAATGAGGCAGATCCAAGTCTTTCCTTGTCTCCATATACGTATGAAAGGCTAAAAACCGCAATGGCTACAAAGAAGCTTCGGCTTATTGGCGGAAGTGAAGTTACAGGAATCACAAAAGAACAGTCAGGATATCAGCTTCTTTTAGCGGATGGAGCCACTTATTTCTCTAAAACAAAACCAATATTAGCAACCGGCTTTCTTTCCGGGGCAAAACAAATAGAATCTTTTTTCGAATGGAGAGAAGACGGGCTTCCGCATCTTACAGAAAATGACGAATCTACAATTGTATCTAATCTTTTTTTAATTGGACCGAGCGTACGCCAACAGGCAGTTATTTTTTGTTTTATTTATAAGTTCCGCCAGCGCTTTGCTGTTGTAGCAAAGGAAGTGATTACACGGTTAGGTCTCGACTGTGACGAAAAGGTTTTTGACACTTATCGCCGTAATCAAATGTTTTTAGATGATCTTTCTTGCTGCGGGGTGGAGTGTGAATGTTAGAAACTTCGGCGATAAGCGATGAACGTGTTGCTTTAATCGGCTTAGAATCCGCTGGGAAAACGACGCTTTTTTCACGTATGAGCATGAACAAGTCTGGTGATGAGACAAATGTGAAAGGATCCAGCTATTCGATCCGGATAAATCGTCTTGATCATATGTTAATCGTTGATACACCTGGTATAAGGATGTCTGAAAAAGATTCAAATGAAATCGCCTTAAAAGAAATCCGACAATCAGATAAAATCATTCTTGTAGCCAGAGGAACACATTTCCAAGACGAGATAAAGGCATTATTGCCATTAATTAAGGTGACAAATAAGCCGTTTATTGTCGTCGTCACCTATGCAGATAAAATGAGAGAAAACGATAAACAGCAGCTAAAGGAGCTGCTGTTAAAAGAAAAGCTGCCTTTATTTCTCTTAGATACAAGGTTGTTGAGAGAGGATCAGAGAAAGCTTTTGATGGAATTCGTAACAAGCCAAAAAGTATGGACAGAAAAACAATTAAACCATTTGGCTGAACTAAAGCTGGCAAATGTAGAGCCCCGTCAGCTGCTGTTTGACCGTCCTTTAACTGGTCCAATGCTTTCCATCTGTACATTGATCAGCATGTTTCTTTTTCCGGTGTGGATCGCTTATCAACTTTCTTCTGTACTGCAGCCCTTATTTGATCAGTATTTACTTTCTGAAGTATTGAAACTATTTGAGAATTCGCCGGCTTTGATCCAAACCATTATGATTGGTGATTATGGGCTGTTGACGCTCGGGATCTATTCGTTTATTTGGGCGTTCCCAGTCGTATTTTTAATGGGTGTAAGTACAGCGATTGCAGATGAGACTGGCATAAAAGATCGAATCATTGATTCGCTTGCGCCAATAACGAGAAGAATTGGCATTGACAGCCACGATCTTGTCCCGGTATTAAGCGGGTTTGGCTGTAATGTGGTCGCCGTTTATCAAAGCAGAAACTGCAGTGCTTGTACTCGGAAGCAATGTGTCTCAATGATCTCATTCGGCTCGGCCTGCAGCTATCAGATTGGCGCGACCCTGTCTATATTTAACTCTGCACACTCGACTTGGATGTTTTTTCCTTATATTTTGACGTTAACATTTGCCGGGATCATTCATAAACGAATTTGGTTTCACAATAAAGCTTTTGATACAGGGTCACGTCCAATACCTAGACGGACTTTTTTACAAAAGCCTACCTGGTTGGGAACGTTTTTCAGGCTAAAAAATGACGTAAAGCAATTTAGTTTACAAGCTATGCCTATTTTTATCTTCATCTGCTTCGTCGCTTCTTTCCTGCAAACCTTTCATGTGATCCAAGTATTTTCCATTATATTCCATCCGTTGCTTGCTCTTCTTCAGCTGCCCGCAGAAGCAGCTTCAGGCTTGGCATTTTCCATGATCCGAAAAGATGGGATCCTGCTCTTTAATCAGGGACAAGGTGACTTTTTAAGCCAGCTTTCCTGTTCACAGCTGTTTCTCTTGGTATTTCTATCTTCAACTTTGACAGCTTGTCTCGTTACGATGATGACCATAGCGAAGGAATTCGGACTAAAAAACGCAATTCAGTTTATTTATCGGCAAGTGATTACGTCTGTTTGCTTTGCAATGTGTTTTCTGCTAGTGTTTAAGTTATTTGAATGACGAAGAACGCAGCATACGGCTCCTATGCTGCGTTTTTTCTTCTACTCTTTTTTCAAATCTTGCAGCCTTTTCCGCTCCGCAACCAGTGCTTTAAACTCAAGATCTAATTCTTCCGTCGGACTTTCGCTAAGTCTGCTGATCACTTCGGAAAGCTTGGTTTCCACTTGAAGCAATTCATCTTTTACGAAATCCCTCGTTGACTCCCGGTTTCTTTCTAAAAAATCTCTGTAACCGCCGTCAAAAGCAGTAATAGACTGATTGGAAATTTCGATTATTCGGGTGGCAATGTTTTCAATAAATCTTCTGTCGTGGGATACAAATAAAATCGTTCCCTCATAGTCTGTAAGCAAGCTCTCTAATGCTTCCAAGGCTTCAATATCGAGAAAATTAGTCGGTTCGTCCATCACAAGAACGTTCATATCGCTTAAAAATACTTTAGCAAAAGCCACCTTCACTCTCTCGCCGCCGCTGAGCACACGAACCGGCTTAAATACATCTTCACGTAAAAAATGAAGTCTTGCCAATACAGTCCGAACCATGCTTTCCTCTTGAAATGAAGATTTCATTACGTTTTCTAAGATGGACTGCTCTTGCTCTAGGATATCAAGGTTCTGGCTGAAATAACCAAGCTTGACAGAAGGAGAAAGCGAAACCTCTTTTCGTTCATGCATCAGTTGCTTAAGCAGGGTTGTTTTTCCCGCCCCATTTTTGCCGATGATCGCTGCTTTTTCACCAGCTTTTATTTCGAAAGAAGCCGGTTTCCAAAGAATCCGTTTCCCAAATTGCATCGATAAATCAGTGGCACGAAGGATCGTTTTCCCTTTCATCTTCTCTTGATTCGGAATATCCATTTTGATCGCCGTTTGTTTTTTCGGCTTTTCTACCTCATCAAGCTTTTCTACACGCTTTTCCAGAGCCTTGATGTTCTGATGCATTTTTTTCTGCAGCTTAGCAAAATAAGGCTTTGCTTCCCGAGTTTCTGATGTACTCAGTTTTTTTGGGGAAGGATTTGTCACTTTTGCTGCTTTTCGTTCCTTTAGCTGTATCGCTTTCTCCAGCTGCTCTTTCTTTTCCATGTAGGCTTCGTATTTTTCTTGGTGCTGCTTCCTCAACAGCTCTTTCTGTTTAATGTAGCTTGAATAGTTTCCTTTGTATTCGTTAATGCTTCCTTCATCAATTTCCCAGATTTTCGTGCAGAGCTGATCTAAAAAATATCGATCGTGGGAAACGAGAACTATGGCTCCCCGGTATTTTTTCAGCCGGTTTTCAAGCTCTTCCATCCAGTTAGTATCAAGATGAGTCGTCGGTTCATCTGCAAATAGAATGTCAGCTTTTTGCATTAATGCTTTATCAATATATTCCTTCGTCACTTCGCCACCGCTTTTTTTCGATTTCGCTTCCTTTAACTGCGGCAAAAGATAACGGGTTGAATGTGTCATGATTGTGCCTTCATCTGCTTCTCCGTTTCCTGACAAAATTGTTAACAAAGTCGTTTTTCCGCTGCCGTTTTTGCCTACCAGTCCGATCCGGTCGCTTTCTTCAATTTTCAGCTGCTCCGCCTTAAACAGCATTCGGTCTCTCACGTATTTTTCAATATAATTTGCTTCTAATATCGTCAAACGGTCTCCTCCTCCAGTTTATTGATCTGGTCGGAGGCTTTTTATGCGCTAAAAAGCCCCCCATCCGTTCCGAATAGGAGGCTATGTAAGCTGCAGCAAATAAAGGTGCATGTGAATTCGCTGCAATAGTACATGGCTAATCCTATTCAGAAAAAGCCGTTACCAGCCTCTGGTTTTCTGAATAGGAAAAGACATACCGATTAAAGGATGTAAAAAGTACAGACTAATCCTATTCTGGGAAAACGATTCGAGAGCGATAACGAATGTTTTTCTTGGAAATAGGATTAAAACTTCATGTACTTAGCTCACCCTTTCATTTTTTCTTACTATTAGTTTATGATGGGGGATGCAGAAGTGTCAAGTTGAGTTTGTCAGAAATATACTCATTGGTTGTTGGTGAAGATTGAAATTCATGTGTGATCTTGGGCGATTTTTCTGATATTCGCGCGGTACTATTTCTAAACAACCTTTTAGCTGGGCTCAATTTTCAAAAGGTACAGATGGAATTGTGATAGTTGAATATAAAATGAAAGTCTTGAAAGATGCAGAGATGAAACTGGGAAATCAAAGGTATAAAGAAGATTTATTTATGATTTTGGGAGTATTTCATTCGTATTTTTATGTCCAGCGTTAATTTTTATTGCGGCGTAATTTTAACCCTGTACTAAAAACCACACTAAAAACTAGAGAATAGATAATACTTCTGAAAAAATCATCACCATTAAGGCTCCCATCTACAATATAACAGAATAGCATTGACATTATGAAAATACTTACTAGTAAAACTATTCCTATTTTTATATAACGATTCATCTGCATGTCCTTTCTAATTAAGGTGATGAGTTCCTGAAACCCGGAAGGCTTGTAAATACAGAGTTTTACTACCTCCCTATTGTTTCAATTCGCTTCTCTATTCAAACTCAATGCTTCCCTAAACAACCGATCTAACGGCGCGGCCGGAAGCCTTTCATTCTTTGGCCAATCCTTTAGAAAGGCTTCGACTTTAGGAAGTGTCTGCTCAATGAATTCGTGAATGATTTCTACTCTAGGCTCTGTTCCCAGCTCTTCTCCTCGTGTTTTCCGTTCCAATAATTTTTCAACCTGTTCGTTTAGTTCACCTGAAGGAAGCATCGCATGAGCCAGTTCTTGAAACCGCATCGGCGGCATCGACTGGTTTTGCTGAATCCAGAGGCAGGCAAGCAACGGCCGCAGCACATAAAAATATTTCTTAATACGGACCTTGTCTCCCTGAAGATAGCCGCGATTATTGTTTCTTGCCATATTTAAATAATGGTGTGCGCAAGAAAGAGGGGAGAAATAATCGTTCGTGAGCTCCTGCATGCTTTTCAAAAACCAATCATTTTGCTTGTAGACAATATCCGATTTCAGCCATTCCATTAACGGCGGATTAGATTTTCGAAACAAGTTCAATGCTTTCCGCAAGTCCCAACCATTGATATCAAGCAGTTCATCAATCGGCAGTTCGATGACGTCACGTTTATCCTCAATGGAGAGATACCAATCAGGCTTATGAATATAAATAAAACGTACATCATAATCGCTATCCTTCGAAGGGAACCCCCATGCCCGGCTGCCCGATTCACACGCATAAAGGATTTGTACTTGGTGTTTTTTTTCTATTGCTTGTAATTCTGCTGATATTTTTTTCTTCAAAGTGTGACCCCTCTATTCACTAATCGTTGATATAATTTAAAAATGCACCCATTGTACAAGCTGTGCAAATACTTTCCTCTACAACTCATGTAATTGTAAAAATAAATCTCATATTCATCTATCTAAACATCCAATACATCGTTCTATCAGTTGTCTCTGTCGGACGTTAATACTTGAAATAAAGTATCTAAAAGCTGTTTCGTAAATCTTGTTTTCGCTTCACTTGACAATTCTTCACCTAAGAACCTTCTTTGGAACGAATATTGAAAGCAGCTGCCTAACAACATATCAGCTGCCGCTCTTGGATCCACGTGTTCACTTAATCTTCCCAATTGTTGTTCTCCTCGCAGATAAGCTTCCACAGCTTCATTTGCTCTATGAGGTCCTTCATTTCGTTCAGTGAAGCCTTCCCTATGCCGGCTTAATAGACCAGGTTCAGAAAAGACTGCTGCCATTAGAGGGGTTGAATAGTAATAATCTTCAACTGCTGCGTTTGCTACTTCATCTAAATGACTCCTGACTGTTCCATTTCCAATTCGATCACGAAGCGATTTTAATATCCCCATAAAATTTCGCAATTGGCCTCTTAACACATGTAGAAATACATCCTCTTTACTTTCAAAATTATTATATAATGAGCCTTCAGAGCATCCAGCCGTCCTGGCAATCTCTTTTGTCGTAGTATAAGCAAGCCCTTTTTCTTGAATGACCTGTTCAGCTGCCTTAATAATTCTTTCACGCAGTTCCAATATAATCCCTCTCAATCCTTGACAAGAAAAAATTCATAATTTATAATCTCATTATGAGTGTGCGCTCACTCATTGTCAAGTCAACGATTGAAGAGAAAATTTTTTGTGGGCTTTTGAGTGTGCGCTCACTCAATAGAAAAGAGTTCTATTTACTATCGGTAGCTACTACTTTAGGAAAGGAGATTGAACTTTGTATTGCTGTGAGTGAATACACACTCATTTGTCAAACTTACTCATTTTTTAAAGGAGGATCGATTTTGAAACCTCAAGATTATGAAAATCACACGAGAATAGTACCTTCGTTCCACTATTTCCTTGTCCCCCTTTGCTTTAGTAGTTTACTAGCCGGAATTGTATTTACGATCCTCTCAGTCTTGAACGGAGGAGCCATCGGAACTGATATTTTGATCACTGCACTCGCTTTAATCGTGACAATAACCGTTTTTTTCCTAAGATCTTTTGTTTGCAAACTTCAAGATAGGATCATTCGAGCTGAAGAAAATTTACGATCATTCGTACTGACTGGAAAAATGCTCGATAATCGCTTAACAATGGAGCAAATTATCGCCTTGCGTTTTGCAGGTGATGAGGAGTTTCCTAAACTATGCGAGGAGACTGTGAAGGAAAACTTGGCACCTGATGTTATTAAACAGTTCATTAAAAATTGGAAAGCTGATCATTATCGAGTTTAACAACGATACGGAGGAATAATGATGAAAACTCTAATTGAGCAATTTTCAGAAAACGGAAGGACAATTGAAGCACTAAAGTGTCATATTCAGGAATTAATTGACTCTTCATGGCAGCAGGTTTGGGATCAAAACGAAAACGAACTTCAATCCCATTTTGAAAAAGGCGGTGATACAGCTTACGGATTGTATTTTTCAAAATTATTTCATCCAATAGCTAAGCAGCTTACAGAAGCAGGATTAGACTCCAATCCATTTCTGCCGGGAAGCTTTCCTCAATCTGTCGAGAGATGGGGAGCGTTAGAAGATCGCGAAAGACGATTCTGGAGTGTCATCTCGCAAATGAATGGCAACGCATTAGGAACCATAGTAACACGAATTTTTCATGATCATACCCGTTTACGTATTCCTAGACCTCCCCAATTATTAACTTTAAAAGAAACCAATACCGAAAGAATTAAAGAGCTCATCCTTTCAGAAAATTTGCAACATCAAGTTGCGAATTCTGAGAATCAAAAGCCATGAACAAACAGAAAATCGTGAAGTTTTCCCGAATTAGTTTCATTATGTTTACTTGGATTTTTTTGATTTGTATTACCCTCCAGGTTTTCTTTGCGGGTCTCGCATTTTTCATGAATCCGATAAATTGGAGTTATCATGAAAGCTTTGCTAGATATTTCTTTATTCTGCCGCTAGTAATGGCAGCATTGTGCTTTTCTGCTCAATTACCCAGAAGAATACTTTAGAGATGTGTTGGGTTGTTCGGAATAGTTATCGTGTTATTCTTTACAGCTGCGATCTCACCTCGGATCGAAATTATAGGTGCACTTCATCCAGTTATCGCTCTCTTCTTATTTTGGAGCTGCATGAAGATTTTTCAACTTTTTCATTCAACCAATATTTAAGACCTTGCCGCGAATTTAGGATAGTTAGGCATGGACTAATACTAACTATCCTATTAATTATTTGTAAGTTTAACTCCAGCAAGCTCGTTTTTTACCCCCACTACCTGCTATTTATCATCCTTCGTTATAAAAAAATCATCAAATGTGCGAAATGGTTTAATTTCATATTTTCCTTTTGACTGATTTAGAGCTAAAATACAAGCAAACAACTCAACAGCACATAATAGAATCAGAACAAAAAAACCCAATTGTTCCTTCTCCTTTCATAAAAAACGTGATGTGTACCGGTACGAAACCATCGTAATTGATGAAACGCGTTTCAGAGCAAGGAAAAATTGAAAGAGGGAAAATTTCATGGCTAATATTCGCAAAATCGCAGAGCTTGCCGGTGTTTCGATCAGCACGGTTTCAAGAGTCCTTAATGATCATCCATATGTAAAGGAAGAAAAGAGAAAAAAAGTGCTCAATGCAATGGAACAGCTGGAGTATACAAGAAATATTCATGCCGTACATTTGTCGAAAGGCTATTCGAATATGATCGGAGTCGTACTTCCGACGATTAATATCCCTTATTTCGCTGGACTGCTCGAAGGGATCGCAGAAGAAGCTGAAACGTCCGGCATACATCTTGCCCTTTATCAAACCAATTACCTTTTAGAAAAAGAAAGGTACAGCTTAGAACAATTAAAACAACGCCAGATCGACGGATTGATCATTTGCTCAAAAGCGATGCCTGATCACGAGCTTATGGAATGGAAGGAAACAGGACCAATCGTTTTGTGCCAGTCCTCTCAAGATCCGAATTTTTCTTCCATCAGCATTCCGCATCATACCGCATTTCGTCACGGCTTAGATTATTTAATAAGCAAGGGCCACAGAAAAATTGGGATTGCTCTTGCCAGGAAAAAAGGGATAAACAGTCACTACCGCATCAAGGCTTATCAAGATGCCTTAAAGGATATTGGCGAGCCCTATAAAGAGGAATGGGTGATGGACAACCTACTTACAATGTCAGATGGAGAAACATTGTTTCACAAATGGGTTATGTTGAAAGAAAAACCGACAGCCATGTTCGTAGCAAATGACCAAGTATCAGCAGGAATGCTTCTTGAAGCACAGAAGCACTCAGTAACCATTCCTGATGACTTGGCAATATTAAGCTGCGATAATCAAGAAATCAGCCGAATCCTTGGTATCTCAACGATTGAAATTCAGACGAAAGAAATGGGTAAACGTTCCTTTACCCTCATGAAAAAACAGCTAAAAGGAGACTCACCTGAACATTTCGTCCTTCCTTACCGCCTAATTGAAAGATTAACGGTTTAGTAAAAATGATCTATCCTTTTTATTCGAATTATGGTAGATTGAATGACAAAGGAGCTGAGGCTCATGAGTATACCCTTTACCGTTGAAAAGGTACTTAACAATAATGTTTTAATTGGGAACCATGAAGAACACGGTGAGGTTGTCCTGATCGGCAAAGGGATCGGCTTTGGGAAAAAACGCCTGGATCCGATCGATTACGGCACTTACGAAAAATTATTCGTGTTAAAAAATAATAATGAACAAAAGCAATTTAAGAAGCTGCTTACGTATGTCGATGAAAAAACAATTGATCTCGCAAACGACGTTATCTATCAGATTGCCAATAAAAGCGGCCATTCTTTAAATGAGCATATACACATAGCTTTAACCGATCATATTGCGTTTGCTATTAAGCGTTTTCAAGAGGGATTCGATATGAAAAACCCGTTTTTATTAGAAACGGAATCCTTGTATCCGAAAGAATTTGTACTGGCAAAAGAAGCCGTTGAGATGATCAATGAGCGAGCAGGTATTGAGCTTCCTGAAGGCGAAATCGGCTTTATTGCTTTGCATATTCACAGCGCTCTTACCGATCGACCCTTAAGCGAGGTCAACCAGCACTCGCAGCTTATAGGAAAAATGGTCCAAGTGATTGAGGACTCGTTTCAAATGAAAGTCAACCGTGAAAGCGTCAATTATTTAAGGATGATCCGCCACATTCGGTTTACGATCGACCGGATCAAACGCGAAGAACCGATTGAAGAACCAGAAAAATTAATGTTGCTATTGAAAAATGAATATCCTTTATGCTACAATACTGCTTGGAAATTAATAAAAATCTTGCAGCAATCTTTGAAAAAACATGTCCATGAGGCTGAAGCCGTTTACTTAACATTGCATTTATACCGTTTAACAAATAAAATTTCATAATACGTTTCTTATAACACGTGTTACTGATTCGATCAGGCATGAGTGATTAGTATAGGAACATGGAAAAGCTTCTGCGCTTTTTGTGTGCCCTTTTTATCACCATGCCTTTTTGTCTTGATAAAATGTAAACGGTTTAAAAAAGAAACTTAGACTCTATGACATGTTATTTTTCTGCAAGGTTACACTATCGACTAGAGGAGGTCAATTACATGTTTAAAGCTCTTTTTGGAGTACTCCAAAAAATCGGGCGGGCACTAATGCTGCCTGTTGCCATTTTGCCTGCGGCAGGTATTCTGCTTGCTGTCGGTAACGCATTGCAAAATCCGCAAATGCTGGATGTTGCCCCATATCTGAATAACGATATCATACAGCTTATAGCCAGTGTAATGGAAAATGCGGGAGATATTGTTTTTGCGAATCTGCCATTATTATTTGCCGTCGGTGTTGCCATTGGTCTTGCCAACGGAGACGGTGTTGCAGGAATAGCCGCAATTATCGGCTATCTTGTGATGAATGCTTCCATGAGCGCCGTTCTCTTAGCAAATGGGTCCATTCCAAGTGATACAGTGGCACGTGCTGAATTTTTCAAAGAAAATCATCCTGAATTTACAACGATGCTCGGGATTCCTACTTTAGCTACGGGCGTATTCGGCGGGATTATCGTCGGGGTCCTGGCAGCAGCCATGTACAACAAATTCTTTAAAATCGAATTGCCGCAATATCTTGGGTTCTTTGCCGGAAAGCGTTTTGTGCCAATTGTAACGTCAATATCTGCTTTAATTCTCGGTTTGATTATGCTTGTGATTTGGCCGCCAATTCAACACGCTCTAAACTCGTTCTCAACAGGCTTGCTTGAAGCAAACCCAACTCTTACGGCGTTTGTTTTTGGAGTCATCGAGCGTTCCTTGATTCCATTCGGATTGCATCACATTTTCTATTCACCGTTCTGGTATGAGTTCTTTAGCTATACAAACCAGGCTGGCGAAATCGTTCGCGGTGACCAAAGAATATTCATGGCGCAAGTAAAAGACGGTGTCGAATTGACAGCCGGAACTTTTATGACCGGAAAATATCCATTCATGATGTTTGGGCTTCCTGCCGCTGCTCTTGCGATTTATCATGAAGCGAAAAAGGAAAACAAAAAGCTGGTTGCCGGAATTATGGGTTCTGCAGCTCTAACATCTTTCTTAACAGGAATTACAGAACCGCTTGAGTTCTCTTTCTTATTCGTTGCACCAATTCTATTTGCAATTCACTGTTTATTCGCAGGTGTATCCTTTATGATGATGGATATTTTAAATGTTAAAATCGGGATGACGTTTTCCGGAGGCCTGATTGACTACTTCCTATTCGGAATCCTGCCAAACCGTACGGCGTGGTGGCTTGTCATACCAGTTGGTTTAGCGATTGCTGTCATCTATTACTTCGGCTTCCGCTTTGCGATCCGCAAATTCAACTTGAAAACACCGGGTCGTGAAGATGTACAGGAAACTGAAGGAACAGAAGGTGGAGCAGCTACCGGAGATCTCCCTTATGAAATTCTTGAAGCGATGGGCTCACAGGAAAACATCAAGCACCTTGACGCTTGTATTACGAGACTTCGTGTTACCGTTAATGATCAGAAAAAAGTCGATAAAGATCGCTTGAAAAAGCTTGGCGCTTCTGGAGTACTAGAGGTTGGAAACAACATTCAAGCCATTTTCGGAACTCGCTCTGACGGAATCAAAACTCAAATGCAAGACATCATTGCAGGACGCACGCCAAGACCTGTAAAAGTTGATGAAGAAAAAGAAGTGGAACAGCAGGTAGAAGAAGTTGTCACAGGTCCTTTGCAAAATGAGCAAGAAGAAGACATATTTACGGCTCCAATCACCGGAGAAATCCACCCGATTACTGACGTTCCTGATCAAGTGTTCTCAGGAAAAATGATGGGCGACGGATTTGCCATTTTGCCTAGCGAAGGCGTTGTTGTCTCTCCTATAAAAGGGGAAGTGCTGAATGTCTTCCCGACAAAGCATGCGATCGGACTTCGTTCAGACGGGGGAAGAGAAATCCTTATTCACTTCGGAATTGATACCGTCAGCTTAAAAGGCGAAGGATTCACAGCGTTTGTTTCTGAAGGCGACAGTATCGAAACAGGGCAGAAGCTCCTCGAAGTAGATCTTGAAGCTGTGGGAGCAAAGGTTCCATCACTTATGACGCCAATCATTTTCACAAACTTAAATGAAGGCGAATCTGTAACACTTCTTGAAAGCGGAGAAGTGAAAATACAACAGGAAAATATAATTGAAATTAAATCATAACGCAGAAAACGGCCGCTCTAAGTTTGAAGAGCGGCCGTATTTTTAGTTAAAGCTTTTCATGCGGACCAAACAATTCATAATGAATCGCTTCCTCTTGTACCCCGATTTCTAGTAACATTTGATAAACGGCCTTCATAAAAGGGATCGGGCCGCACAAATAGTAATCTGCAGCTTTATCAGAAATTACATCGTTTAACCATTGAGATGTTATATAGCCTTCTTTATCAAAGCTTTGCGCTTCAATATCTTCTGCTGTCGGCGTTTCATAGCAAATCAAATGCTTCCGGGAAATTCCGTTTGTAATTTCTTGAATTTCTTTATCTAATGCAATATGACGGCCACTTCTAGCCGCTTGGATAAATGTAATATCACGATTTGGCTGCTCTTTTGCAGAGACCTTCATCATGCTCATTAATGGCGTAACACCGACTCCTCCGCTTATTAGCACAAGAGGCTTATCTGTCGTTTGATCTAAAACAAACTCTCCGGCAGGAGCACTGATTTCAATGCTGTCTCCTTCTTTCAGCTGATCATGCAAGTAATTCGAAACAGCTCCCAATGTTGCCTTTTCTTCTGATTCGCGTTTAATCGTAATTCGATAATATTCCCCATTGGGCGCATCCGATAAGCTGTATTGGCGAATGTGAGTATGCTCATCTCCTGGTATATTGACGCGAACACTAATGTATTGACCCGACAAAAAGGACGCGGTAGGCTTTCCGTCTTTAGGCTTTAGATATATGGAGGTAATCAAGTCACTTTCTTTTACTTTGCGGGAAATGGCAAATGGTTTATAATCTTTCCATCCGCCTTCTTTTTCAGCAGCTTCCACATACATTTCATGCTCTGTTTGGATAAAAATATCCGCAATAACTCCATATGCTTCTCCCCAAGCCTCAATCACTTCTTTGGGCACGTCTTTTACCACATCTTCGATAGCAAGCAGCAAGTACTTCCCTACAATTGGGTAATGCTCCGGTTTAATTCCGATGCTGCGATGCTTATGCGCGATCTGCTTAACAACAGGTATGATCGTTTCCAGCTTATCAATATAGGCTGCTGCGGCATAAACTGCATTAGCTAAAGCTGTTTGCTGGCGGCCTGTTTTTTGATTTGTCTGGTTAAAAATATTAAGCAGTTCAGGATGATCTTCAAAAAGCATTTGATAAAAACGGGTCGTTATTTCTTTCCCGTGTTTTTCTAATACTGGAACCGTACTTTTTATGATTTCAATCGTTTTTGGATTTAACATATTCAGCCACCCTTTAAAGATTCATTATATATATATCTTTAAAAATACAGGATACCTCGAAAAAAAGATATATTTTATATACATCTTAAAGAAATTGTCACAATTTCAGCTACATTTCTGTCATATTTCATCACAGGATGCTATGATGAATAATAAAACTCTCAGGGAGCAGCAAAATGAGATTAACAAATTATACCGATTATTCGTTAAGAGTGTTGATATATCTTTCCCTGCAAAACGGTGAAAAATTAAGTAATATTAAGGATATTGCAGATTCTTATCAAATATCGAAAAATCACTTAATGAAGGTTACTCATGAGCTTGGAAAACTCGGTTATATTGAAACGATTCGCGGCCGCAATGGCGGCGTGAGACTTGCCAAACATCCAAGAGAGATCAATATTGGCGAGGTCGTTTCAAAAACCGAAGAAGATTTTCATCTTGTCGAATGCTTTAACAAGGAGACCAGCCACTGTGCGTTAACCCCCTCATGTAAGCTGCGGCACGCTTTGGCTGAAGCTCTTCAAGCGTTCATAGATGTGTTGAAAAAATATACGTTGGAGGACTTAGTCCATAACAGGGATGATCTTCGTAAGTTGTTGGGTTCTTGAGATTTTAAACAATTTATCAGTTTTATAGTTAACATGTACAAAAAAGTTCATTTTTAAGCAATCTGATTTGCTTAAAAATGAACTTTTACTAAAGCCAAATTGCAATTATCCAGGATAAATTCTTCCCTCAAAAGCCTGAGCATGGGAAGCGTCTAAAAAGCGTTCGAAGCCAAGCCCGTTAATTGAAATAGATGAAGTTGAACCCGATATTAATTCCGACATCGCAACCCCGATGCCCGGTGCAAGCGTAAATCCATGTCCGCTAAAACCAGTAGCTAAAAAATATCCTCCAATATTCGGGAATGCTCCTAAAATAGGAACACCGTCCTCACATTCAGCCTCTATCCCATAGTAAGTATAATCTACTGGACTATCCAAAGCTTTTGGTAAAACTGAAAGAATTTGCTGTCTTTGACTGTCCAGGCTTTCTTTTGAAAAAGTTGCTGAAAATTCATCATTTCCAGGGTTGCTTGAATATCCGCCGCCTGCCCGGAGCCGCCCGTCAATCGTTTGTTTTAAGCTAAGTTTTCTCCCTAATATACTGATTACCGGGCCTAGAAATTGAGGAGCTGGAAGAGTTGCTGACATTTGAGGAGCTCTGGCGGCAATTGGCAATGGTGTACCTACCGTTTCATGAATTTTAGAAGCCCATGCTCCTGCAGCATTTACAACTACTTCTGCATAAAAATCTCCTTTATCCGTCAATACACCTGTGACACTCTTTTCTCCTGGAGTCAGCATGATTTTTTTCACAGTCGTTCCTCTTTGAATTTTTACTCCTAATCTTCTGGCAGCTTCGGCGAACGCAATAGTTGCTAATAACGGATTGGCATGGCCTCCATTCTTATAAAAAATTCCTCTTTGAAATTCTGTGGATAATGCCGGTACTTTTTGTAAAAGATTTTCTCTATCTAACTGATGATAATCTATGTGAAATTTCTTGTTTCTCTCAGCAATCTCCATAATTTGATTGTCAGTGATTGACTCGTCAAAAAGCATCAGCTGTCCTGAATTAACATACTCTAAATCGGCATCCAATTCACTTTCCAAGTCAGCCCACATGGTAAGGCTTGCTTGCGCGAGAGGCATTTCACGAGGATCACGGTCGTTTTCTCTAAGCCCTCCTGCCGAAGCTGCGGAAGCCCCGCCTGTATTGGCGATACTTCCTTTTTCAATGATAATTATCTTTTTTCCTTTTTTAGCTGCTTGATAGGCAATTGATGTCCCTATCACACCTCCGCCAATCACGATTACGTCATAAATCATTCGCTTCATTCCTTTTTGTTCGTCAAGTTGTTAGTTCGTACTGGAAACACCTTCAGAATAATCATTTTTCTTCGGGGATTTCTTTTTTCTATAAACGCCGGTCGATTTGGCAACAAAAAATAAAACAAGGAAAATCATCAAAGTGATTCCTCCAACCCAAAAGGGGCCATATGAAATCAGCATTATTGGAAAAATAGAAGTAATTAACCCTCCCCCTAAAAATGGGCTAAACAAAGGAGCTTTCAAGCCATAAGCAGCCATAGCACCCGTTTTCCCTTCCGGATCCACCGTGCGAAGAAGCATCAAACCTATAGCGGCAACTCCTGTTAATGTACCAAAAATGACAATCGAATTTTCAAACCAATCTTCTTTAAACATTCTCGGCCCCATGTAAAAGAAAAACCAAAGCATTGATAACAACATGAGCACAGACATAACGAATAACGGAAGGGCGTATTCTACAACAACAGGAATCTTAATGGAAGCCACTGCCCCCACAATCAAAAACTCCAAGCTAATCCCTTGTATCCTTTGAAACGTTCGCACATCAATTAATTTATAGTAACTAGTTTTGGATATTACTAGGTTTAATATTCCTCCCCCAATCATTGCCATTGGAAATAATGGAAGGCCAGGTATAAAAGTTTCTAAGATTTTCTGCATAAACCAGCCCAGCAATACAGCGATCAAGAGTAATGCAGCGTGAAACGCAAATCCATCAACGACATCCCCGCTGATTGTAGTGTAAGATCCGGGCTCTCTCTTCTCTTCTGAAATATCTTCTTCATTTTTTTGTTTCATCTGATTTCGGTTTTTTAAGACTGATGTATATCCCTTTTTTACTGAGTAATTAATTATTATGATTCCACCGATAAATGAAACGACAAGACCAATTGTGGCAGATGTTAACCCGAGAGTTCCTCCTTCTTCCCATTGAAAGCTGCTGTATACTTCACCCATCCCTGCTGCAGTGCCATGCCCCCCTGACCAGCCAACCTCTATTAACGTTGCAAATAATTCATTCACACCAAATAGAGGGACCAATATAGTGATCGTAATAAAAACAGGAAGAAAATATTGAATCATATTCCCCATGTAATGATAAAACAGCTGCGGGGCAAAATGTTTCTTTGCACCTTTTGAATCCTTCATTTTGATTCCAATCAGCATCGGTGCAAATACAAAAGTAATTAAGATACCAGCCAAACTCCCCCATGAGCTTACCATCTCACTTGTAAGAAGTTTTGCTCCATCAGGACCTAAGATTAAGCCAATAAAACCAGCTAAAAGTGAAGCGGGAATAAAAAACTTCTTTAATAATGAAATCTTCATTCTAAGAAAAACCCCAACTGCAAGCAGTGCCCCTAAAACTGCAAGATAAAACAGCATTGCACTAAGCGTAATTGAATCAATTGGTGTATTTGGAATCATGGGCTCTCTCCTTTATTAACATTTAATAAAAAATGTTTATTTTTCTTAAATAATCCTCTAAGCTATTTAAATTGTTCTCAATCCTATGTGTTTGTTTTTGACCGATAGAAGAAATAAAAGAATTGCATAATGCAATCGAAGCAACATGAGAGTTGATTGGAGTGAATGAACGAACTTCCACAATAAAAACTTCATCGCTGAAAGCAATAAGCGGTGAATGGATACCATCTGTAATCGTAATAACCTTACAGTTTTTCTCTTTTTTTAAATACTGAATGGCTTCCACCACAAATGCCGTATACCTTGAAAAACTAATTGCAATAATGACTGTTTCTTCATCAGAATTTCGAAGACAGTCTTCAAATTCCATTCCTGTTGAAGTAATTGTTGATACATTTCCCAACATCGCATGTAAAGAGAATCCCAGGTAATTGGCGTCGGTAGAAGATGAGCGAAATCCGATGACACACGTTTTGTTTGCCTGACAGATTAAATCAACAGCTTTTCCAAATGACTCTCGGTTTATTTGTTCATATGTTTTATTCAGGTTTTCACTATCTAAATGAAAACTGCTTGCGATTGTATCTTTTTCTCCCATTTCCTTATTTGCTTGTTGAAATCTTTTGACTGTTTGATCGGTAATAATTCTTTCTCTAAAATCCTCCTGCAAATCCGAGAAACTTTTATAACCTAAAGACAGAGCAAAGCGGATAACAGTAGTTTCGCTTACTCCTGCTTCTGTCCCAATTTGATTAGCAGTCATATAAGTAGATTTCTCAACATTTTTTATCATGAAATCCGCAACTAGCTTTTGAGATTTTGTAATAGGCTTATTCGATGATTGTATCTTTGAAATGATTAAGTTTTTCACACTCATTAACTTTCCTCCACACAATAATGAAGTATTTGCTTCATATTAAAAATAATTTGTTTTATATCCTTCTTTTTTTAAAGTTACTCCAACTCATCCATTATGTCAATTAATTTTTTGATTATTCTATTTTTTTAGATTGTTTAAAATAATAAAATACACTGATCTTTGCACTTACGTAAGTGCAGAGATCAGTGTATCAATTTCTAAAGTTTAAGCATTTATACTATGTTTTTTCTTCTTCAAAAACGGCAGCTTGGAATCTACAGAGTATAGAGCACTTCCGTTTAAAGCAAGGTGCAGGGAAACAACCAGTAAAACGATATCCAATTCATAGCCTCCTAAGAAACCATCTGGCAGCTTCACTAGCAGCGTAGCGACAATCAAGATCACTGCAAACAGCGCGGATACGATTCTTGTTCCAATGCCTGCAACCATAGCAATTCCGCCAATCAACTCGATTATTGCAACTACATACGCCATAAATCCCGGAATGCCTAAGCTTGCAAAGAATCCGGCTGTATTTTCAATCCCTCCCTGGAATTTACTCATGCCGTGTGCAAAAAATGTGATACCGAGCATAAGTCTCAATAAGAATGTTCCGATTTCATGATTTCTTTGCATTTGATTTGACTCCTTTCTTTATAAACACTACATTATGTAGTGTTTAAGTGTAAAAAAATTTTGAGAACCTAGTACACTACATTATGTAGTTTAAATATTAGATCATTCGTAAACTGTTTTCAAGAAAAGAGAGAAAAGCATTTCGAAAATAGTTCTACTGTCCTAGTGATTTCTCCGAGCACTAATTTAATCCAAACCAAAAACTTCCTCAGCCAGCAAAGGTACCAGCTAAGGAAGCTTCGATTAAAGAATATTTGCCGTAAACGAATTTTTATTCAGGAAACGGCTTAAAAAGTCTTTTGTCCGTTGATGGGTTGGATTAGAGAATAATTGTTTTGGCGGGGCTTGTTCAACGATTTGGCCGTCTGCCATAAATACTACGCGATCTGCTACCTCGTAAGCAAAGTCCATCTCGTGAGTTATGATCATCATTGACACGCTGCCGTCGTCCGCAATATTTTTGATGACCTGCAGCACTTCACCGACAAGCTCCGGGTCAAGTGCTGCCGTTACTTCGTCAAACAGCATGATTTTCGGCTTCATTACACATGCTCTGGCAATCGCCACACGCTGCTGCTGGCCCCCGGATAGCTGGGCCGGATACGCATCCAGTTTATTGGCGAGCCCTACTTTTGTTAACATCTCGATCGCCCGATTTTTCGCTTCCTCTTTTGGTATCTTTAATACATGGACAGGCGCTTCCATCACATTCCGTAAAATGGTCATGTGCGGAAATAGATTGTACTGCTGAAAAACCATACCGATTTTGCCGCGTACCTTTCGAAAATGTTTTTTATCAGCAGGAGCGATTGAGCCGTTCACTTCTTTGTGCCACAAGCTTTCTCCCTCTACTTCAATCGTTCCGCCAGAAGGTTCTTCAAGGGTCATTAGCATGCGTGCAAGCGTGGTTTTTCCTGAGCCGCTGGGTCCTATAACAGCGACTTTTTCTCCGGGATATAGGTCAAGGTCCACTCCGTTTAAAATTTGCACTTCGCCAAACGACTTTTTAATATTTCGATATTGAACAATTGGTTTATCGTTTTTACTTCGTCGTACATGAGCCAATCCGATCACCTTCCCTTTCAAATTGTTATTTATGCAGCCCTTCCCAATTTTGCGTTCGTTTTTCCTTCAACGTATCGAACAAGAAGAGAAGCAGGGTAGCTTAACAGCAAAAAGATAAGACCTACAAGCGTAAAAGCTTCTAAATATCGAAATGATCCAGAACCGATGATTTTTGCCGTTTGCATCATCTCTACCAATGTGATGGCGGATAAGAGCGGAGTTTCCTTGAACATTACGATGAAATAGTTGCCAAGTACCGGAATGATAGGAGCGATAGATTGCGGCAGAATGATTCGCAGCCACAGCTTCGGCTTTGAAAAATTTAACGCTTCACCAGCTTCCCATTGCCCTTTTGGAATCGATTCGATGCCTGAGCGGAATACCTCTGCCAAATAGGTGCTGTAATGCAATCCAAGCCCAATGACTCCTGCAGCAAACGGGCTCAGTGATACCCCGTATTCGGGAAACACATAAAATATAAAGAACAATTGCACCAAAAGCGGAGTGTTTCTCACAAAATCGACGATGCAAGTAACGAGAAAGACAAGAGGCTTAAAGGATGACCTTCTGCAGACGGCCCATAGCAGCCCAAGGATTGCGGCCGTAATAAAGCCCGCAACGGTGGCAGCAATCGTCATCCACATCGCATCGATCAGCTGGGGCACGATCGATATCGCATAACTCCAATCCCACATTACGACACCCTCCTTGCCGACAGCCTTTTCTCAAACCACCGAACTCCCAATGTGATTGGATACGCAATAATAAAGTAAAACAGTAATAGCAACGTGAAAATTTCTGTTGTTTGCATCGTTGTCGTTCGTAATGACATCGCTTGAAATGTCAAATCGGACAAGGTAACGAGTGAAACAAGCGCCGTTCCTTTAAGCAGTTCAATTAACAGGTTTCCAAACGAAGGGATCATAAGCATAATTGCTTGAGGCAAAATAACAAGTCTCATCCTTTGTGCGGGCTCCATATTTAAGGCAATCGTCGCTTCCGTTTGCCCCTTGGGCACGGCCAAAATCGAACCGCGAACAACTTCTGCACCATATGCACCGTAATTAAGACCGAGGGCTAAAACCCCCGCTGCCATAGCCGATAGCTGAACTCCAAACATTGGCAGCGCGAAGTAAAGCCAGAATAATTGAATCAATAATGAGGTTCCGCGGAATATTTCAATATAAATCCCGGAAATGATTTTCAAAAGCTTTACTTGTGATAGCTTCATAAATCCGAATAAAAATGCGAGAATCGCAGCAAGAACAGCAGAATAAATCATGACTTGCAATGTGACGGCAGCTCCACTTAAAAGCGGCTTAGCTAAATCCGGGATCGAATACATTTTTCTTCCCCGCTTTCATATTTGTTTTTTTGTTAACTTGATGGACTGCATAGTGCTTCAGCTGTTTTATCTCCAGGAAGCTCTTGCTCCGTAAAACCGAATTTTTTTAATATTTCCAGAAGCTCGCCTGATTCTTTCATTTTTTCGAGCTCTTGGTTAAATGCTTCACGGAAATCTGAGTCTGCTTTACGGAATACGCTCGCTCCATAACCGCGCACACTTTGCCCGTCAATCACAGGCTGTTCAAAATCCATGACACGTTCGATGCTGCCATCCTTTGCCGCATCTAATACGGATTGAAGAGAAGGCCCTGTCATTTCAATGACATCTGCCCTTCCTGATTGCAAGGCGGAAATGGCGCTCGGATTATCTGATACAAATTGAATTTGGCCTTTGTCAATTCCGTATTTTGTTAAGTAATCGCTTTGAATGGCTCCGCTCATGACGGCGACTTTTATATCTTTGTTGTTTTTAATATCGTCATAGTTTTTAATGTTAAGCGGATTTCCCTTTTTCACTGCGATCGCTTCGCCAATGCTGTACTCTGGATTTGCAAAGTCGACTTGCTTACATCGCTCGGGGGTTATATACATGCCGGCAGTAATGATATCGAACCGATTGGCATTCAATCCTGGAATTAATGAGCCGAATTCTGTCAATACGCCTTTCATTTCGTCAATCCCCAAGTTTTTGAGAACAGCCCGGGCGACTTCAACTGCTTCCCCGGTTAATTTTCCATCGGGAGTTTGGTACGCATATGGCGTTTCATTGGCAAATCCAACCGTCACCGATCCTGCTTTTTTTGCTTTTTCTAATGTTGATTCTCCGCCGCTTGCTGAACCATTCGATGAAGCTGAAGAAGAACATCCAAATAATCCAATGCATAAGAATCCAATGATAAGACCTGACAGCCATTTTTTCATTTTTTTCTCTCCTCACATATTTAGTTTGATAGTTTAATGTAGTCGACTTTCGATTATTTCCTGGAGGATGATTTCGGCAAAGCCATGTCCCGATGTATCATAACGGTGGCTCTTTTTTACATAGGTTCAGACGATTTTTAGTCCGGACGTATCGTTCTGTATTTCTGAATTCCGATTTAAAATGTTCATGGCTGTTTGCGTTAAGATAGAAGCTCCGATTGGCATACAGCTTTCATCAATATCAAAGACAGGGGTATGCAATTCCCGGTGTTTTCCGTCTTGCAGGGCACAGCCTAAGAAAAACATGGCTCCAGGAATCTTCAGAGCCATATGGGAAAAATCTTCTCCTCCGAGGCCAAACGGCAGATCCAGCTGCTTCATTGCTGGATAAAGATGATGAACAGTTTGGCGAATCACATGATTCACAGACGGATTGTTATAAAGAGCCGGTTCCCCTTTATTTACTGAAAGTGAATAAGTTCCGTCAAAGCTTTCCACGATTGAGAAGGCTTTTCTTAATTTTTCGATAAGGATTTTGCGCACATCTGGTGAATAACTGCGCATCGTGCCTTGCAGATATACTTCCGGAGGAATCACATTACTTGCCGTCCCCGCTCTTACTTCTCCGATACTAATAACCGCCGGATCTAACGGAGAAATATGTCGCGCAACAATTCCATGGATGGCTTGCAATACAGGACCCAACATCCAAATCGGATCAGATCCAAGATGAGGATACGCACCATGCCCGCCTGTTCCGTGTATCGTCGCTTCAAAAACATCAACATTGGCCATGCTGTATCCATCATGAATGAGAATGTCTCCAACCCGGTGCTCAGGACTCATATGCAAGGCAATCACACATTCCGCTTCGTCAAGAACTCCCGCTTCCACTAAATAAAGGGCGCCGGTTTTACCCAGATGATCTGCAGCTTCCTCTGCTGGCTGAAAAATAAGCTTTACCGTTCCATTCAACTCACCTTTCTCGCGAGCTTCTCCTAAAAGAGCAGCCACAGCCAGCAGGATTGCAGCATGGGCATCGTGGCCGCAGGCGTGCATCACTCCGGTTGAAAGAGAGGAATACGAATGGTTCGTTTCCTCGATGATAGGCAGTGCATCAATATCTGCCCGAACTGCAACGACCGGACCGCTTCCGGAAGAAATAGTGGCAACAACCGATGTCTCTGTCCCTACCCCTGTCTCGATTTCCATTCCGGGAATTTTTCTCAGCTCTTCAACAATAAAACGGGACGTTTCATATTCTTGAAAGCTCAATTCAGGGTATTGATGCAGGTGTCGCCGCCAGCCTATCATTTGATCAGCGAGTTGATGTGCTCGTAAACGTATCCAGCTGTCTTTCACGTTTTCACCTTCTTTTATAAGCTTATGGACGCATGTTTCTCCTTTAAGATTGCAAATGCTTGCTCAAGATCTTGAATGAGATCCTCTTCCTCTTCGATTCCGACAGAAATTCGGACAAGCCCTTCCGGAATCCCCATCGCCGCTCTTTCTTCAGGTGTACACTCGACGTGGCTGGTCGTCCGCGCAGGGCCGTACGTCGTTTCCACGGCACCTAAATTTGCGGCGCGGTTTGCGTATTTAAGATTCGGAAGCAGCAGCTTCACGGCATCCATTCCACCTTTTAACGAGAAGCTCATCATCGCGCCAAAATCGTTCATTTGCTCCTTGGCGATCTCATGGTTAGTGTGAGTCTCTAAACCAGGGTAGAAAACATCTTCAACCAGGTCTTGAGCTTGTAAAAATTTTGCGATCGCTTTCGCATTTTTTGTTTGCTCTTTCATGCGCAGCTTCAACGTTTTCATCCCGCGCAGAATTAGATAAGCTGCCCACGGATCCATTGTCGCGCCATTGATTTCCCGATAATGATAGATTGGCTCAATGAGTTCCTTCGAACCGCAAACGACGCCTCCCAGCGCATCCGCATGTCCGCCCAGAAATTTCGTCGCGCTGTGCAGGACGAGATTCGCTCCAAGCTTGAGGGGGTTCTGGTTGATCGGGGTAGCAAAGGTATTGTCTACGATAACGATTGCTCCAGTGTCTTTGCCGGTCTTTGCTACTCTCTTAATATCCGTAATTTTCACCGTTGGATTTGTCGGAGTTTCCAAGTATAGAAGCTTGCAGCCTTTTTCTACTTCTTTTTCAATCGCCTCATGATCTCCTGTATCGCAAAGAGCCACCTCAACCCCCATATTCGGCAAAAACTCCGTGAAAATTTTGTTCGTTCCTCCATACGTATCTTTAATGGATACAATCCGATCTCCCGGCTTCAAAAAAGTGTAGAGCGTATTGCTTACCGCAGCCATTCCGGTTGAAAAGCTTGTTGCAGCTTCTGCACCTTCCATGATCCGCACTTTATTTTCAAATGCTTGTACCGTTGGGTTTGTATTCCTTCCATAGATATGGCCCTTCTTTTTCCCAACGGCGACATCGTACCATTCATCCATATCGTCATAATTGTAGGCAACACTTACAACAACAGGCACTTGCGTAGCGCCGTGCACTAGTACTTCTTTTTCTCCTGCCCAAACAGCTTTTGTTCCCATGCTCGCTTCGTTTTGTTTTTCCATTGGTGATTTCCTCCTATTTTGTGTTTGCAGTATCTTTGCCTAGAACTAGTCCTCGTCCCCGGGTTATTAATTGTTCATAGGCAAATCTGGCAATCACTGTATCTTGAACGCCGGTGCCTGTTAGATCACACACAGTCACTTGGCTCTCGTTTTGGCGGCCTGTTTTTTTCATTGATGTAAGTTCTCCTAGTTCAAGGATCGATTCTGTTTCTTCAGAAAGAATCCCCTGATCTTTTGCATGGTGCAGCTCGCCTAAGCGAAAACACTGAGATTTCACATCACAAACGATGACGTCTGCCTTTGTAAAAACCTGTGCTTCCAGCTCCTGTTTATGCTCTGCATCTGAGCCCATTGCCGTGATGTGCAGACCCGGATGAATCCAATTCGCTTTGATCAGCGGCTGTTTAGACGGTGTTGTCGTCACAACAGCCTCACTTTCCTTGACAACCTGCTCAGGGCTGTCCGCAATTCGAACGGTAACTCCTAGAGCTTTTTCCATTTCACTCGCATAGACGCGTACTGCTTCTTCCGAACGACCGAAGACAGTGATTGCTTTAAACGGCCGTACAGCGTACAAGGCATGCATTTGTAATCTAGCTTGCAAGCCTGTCCCAATTACGCCGGCATACTGAAGCTTTTGTTTCACCAAATGATTTGCCGCAACAGCACCTGCTGCAGCCGTTCTAACATCTGTCAGATATCCATTGTCTAAAAGCACGGCTTCAGGGAGTCCTGTTTTCGATTGGAACAGCATCATCATGCCGCTTAAGCTTGGCAAACCAAGAGAAGGATTATTAAAAAAACCGGAAGAAATTTTTAAAGCAAACGAGTCCAATCCTTTGATATATGCAGATTTGACATCAACCTCTCCGTTATGCTCCGGCACATCAATTCTCATGATCGGAGGTAAAGTGACGTTTCCTGCCGCAAGCTGAGTAAAGCCTCCCTCAATTAACTGAATAGCTGTCTGATCCAATTTCACATGCTTACGTATATCATTCTCTTCAAATAAATACATCGTTTTTCACCTTCTGACACTTATAGACTCAGGCTTAACAAACAGCTCTCTAGGAAAATCGGCAAACACCTCGCATCCATTTTCTGTTACCCGAAACGACTCACTTATTTCTACTCCATAATGGTCAAGCCAGATTCCCGGGATTAAATGAAACGTCATGTTCGGCTGAAGAATGGTTGTATCCCCTTGACGAAGACTTGCGGTATGCTCGCCCCAGTCTGGAGGATAGTTCAACCCCATTGAATAACCAATACGGGAATCCTTGACAAACCCGCTTTTTGCAATGCTTTTTCTCCACACACCTTCGACTTCCTCGCAAGTCATACCAGGTTTGATCGCAGCGAGTGTTTCATTTAAACCTTCAATCACAACGTCAGCCAAGTATTTTACTTGGGAGCTTGGTTGGCCGATGATTGCTGTTCGAGCCATGGGAGCATGGTACCTTTTGTAGCAGCCTGCGAGCTCCAGTATGACCGGATCTCCGCTTTTGTATCTGTCATCCGTCCATGTCAAATGCGGAGTCGACGTTTTTTCTCCGGACGGGAGCAACGGAACAATCGCAGGATAATCCCCGCCAAAACTGTCTGTTCCGCTAATTTGTGCTTCATAGATCTTAGCAACCGCATCACATTCACGAACGCCTTCCTTAATCGAATCAATCCCTGTCTGCATCGCTTTTTCGACAATGCGGGCGGCTTTCTTCATAAAGTCAATTTCCCGATCTGATTTAATGATTCGTACGAAATTGACAAGGCTGGTCGCATCGGTAAATGTCGCATTCGGCAATCCTTTTTGCAGCTGCAAAAAGCTTTTCGCTGTAAAGTAATACGCATCCATTTCGATACCGATCGCACGGTTATGCTGTCCGATTTCTTTTAAAATGCTGCTCACAAAATCCATTGGATGCTTTACTGTCGATTGAACAAAATCATCAGTGTACGGAATGATATGATTTTCATCAAGCCAGGTCGTCACCTTAGCGGCGTTTGCATCCTGGCCTCGACCAATCCAAAACGGCTGCTCCTCATCAAGCAATACGACTAGCATCTGATGAACATAAAATGACCATCCGTCATATCCCGATAAATAATTGATATTTGCCGGATCCGTCAGCAGCAAAACGTCTATTCCCTTTTCTTCCATTCTCTGCTTTGTCTTCTTAATCCGTTGTTTATATTCAGCGACATCAAATGACAGCATAACCACAGATACCCACTCCTTTAAATCATGTGATATTTTATGACAAATATACGTTATGTTTCATGCATTTATTGTAATTCTCTTATTTGAATGAAAACTATTGCTCAATCTGTAAGAATTTCAAGTCTTTTTTTCATACATTTTTTACAATAGACTTTTTCTAATAAGTTCATATATACTGAATCAATTCAATTCCATAACAACAATGTTATATTTTCTAACATATAACTATAACTGGAGTGTCGAAAATGACTACGATTCAACAGAAAAAAGAAACTCTTATCTCTGTTCAAGATGTATGGAAAGCCAAACAAGCCATTGGATCAATTATTCAAAAAACTCCCCTTGTCCATTCGCCGGCTCTATCAAACGAGCATACAAATGTATATATTAAATATGAGCATCTTCACGACAGCGGAGCTTTTAAAATGAGGGGGGCAGTTAATGCGATGCTTCACTTATCGGAAAAACAACGATCGTTAGGTGTGACTACTTTTTCTACCGGTAACCACGGCGCAGCAGTTGCATTAGCCGCTAAAAAACTGGGCATTCGCTCTTGTATTTGCGTATCCAAACGCGTTCCCCAAGCAAAGCTTGAAGCGATAAAAAAACTAGGTGCTGAGCTGGAAATCAGCGGAGATGGACAAGATGACGCAGAAGCACGCTGTTACGAACTTGAAAGGAAAAAAGGATTAACAGTAATCCCTCCTTTTGATCACCCTCACGTGATCGCTGGCCAAGGTACGATTGCCCTTGAACTATTAGAAGACCTGCCGCAAGTTGATTGTGTGATCGGAGGATTGTCCGGCGGTGGCCTTCTTTCCGGAATTGGAATGGTGATGAAGCATACAAATCCTTCTATTGAAATCATCGGCCTTTCAATGGAAAAAGGAGCAGCGATGCACAAAAGCCTCAAATCCGGACAAGCGGTTACTGTGGCAGAGCATCCAACTCTTGCCGACAGTTTATTAGGCGGTATCGGAAAGAACAATCAGTACACCTTTAACATGGCGAAGCGCTATGTTGATCGATCGCTCTTAATCCCTGAGGACTCCATTGCAAAGGGTATGGCTTACTTATATAAGCATCACCACATCATCATAGAAGGTGCAGCGGCGATTGCTGCAGGAGCATTAATAGATCGACTAATTGAGCCATCGTGTTCTGAAATTGTCCTCATATCGAGCGGATGCAATGTTGATTTACAAACTCACGCAAAAGCAATTCAACCCTATCTTTAATAAACAGGAGTGATGAAGAGTGAATTATTCTGTGAAAGATGTGCTATCTCTTCCAATAATGAAAGAGGCAGCGTTGGTAACCGGAGAGAAAAGTATTACAGCTCGAGTAACAGAATCCATTGCGGTGATTGAAATTCCGGTTGAAGATTTTGTTAGGGAAAACGAGCTCATCCTGTCAACCGGAATCGGCTGCGGATCGAATCCATCACTCTTTCTATCATTTGTAGGTGAAGTTTATTCCGCCGGTGCAGCTGCTCTGGCTATTGCAGTAGGCAGACATGTTCAAGAAATACCTGAAGACGTTATCCAATTTGCGAATGAAAAGAATTTTCCTCTTATTGAGCTTCCTTGGGAAATACGCTTTTCAGATATCATAAAAACAGTACTTGAAGAAATTCATCAATGGCAAAAAGACGAATTACAGAAGACTGATCAAATCCAAAGGAAGCTGCTGCAATACTTTTTAGAAAACAAAACGATTTATGATGCATTGAATTTTTTAGGAAAGAAATTCTCAGCCCATGCTTTCATTATCAAACAGGATTCTGACTTTACTCTCACTTCCTCGCCCGAAAAATTAACCGGATCCCGCCATTTCTATTTTGAACATTCATCTCCTGCTGTTTTGTATAACGAGAACGGATCACTTGTTCAGCTTACTCCTATCCAATTGACAAATTGGGAAACAGGAATGTTCGTATTGGAGTCAGAAGCACCCGCTTCACTGCCTATTTCATGGACAATTCTTAACCAAGCTGTCTCGGCACTAAATCTTTGGCTTCAAAAAGAACAGTCAAAGCTTGATAATGCCCTTAAAGAAAAAGAAGAGCTCATACAACAGTTAATAAAAAATGAGCGCCATTCTAAATCGGAACTGGAAACAGCGGCCGCTTCATTGGAAATAGATATTGCCTTGCCTTATGTATGTATTATCGGACACCAGGAAACCGATGGATTTGATCGCGTGCCTAATCCACTATCAAGGAAAGTGGAGAATCTTTTATACTCTTGTGCTGACAAACTGAAAAAGAAAATAATCTGCGCATTTACCAGAGACAAGCTGATTATCTTTCTTGAAGCATCGAGAGAAGAAGCGAATCGGTCCGCCCACCAATTTCTTGATGAATTCGAACCAAAAATAAAAGCAATAGAAAACGCGGAATTCTCGTGGGGAATCGGTGAAAACCATGCAGGGACTTATTCTTTTCATACAAGCTATAAGGATGCTCTTATTGCATTAGAAATCGGCAGAAATCATAAAGGTTCTGGTACGAGAAGCACCTATGCCAATACCGGGGTCTTTCGAATGTTATCCGTATTAGCAAAAGACTCAAACGCTGCAGAAATGATGCACAAAACGATCGGTGCAATTGCAGCCTATGATAAAGAAAGAGGTCTTGATTTACTGCACACCCTCGCTTCCTATTTACAAAATCAAGGAAACGTCAGCCAAACCTCACGTATTCTTTCTCTCCATCGCCAGTCGCTGCTATATCGATTGAATAAAATTGAAGCATTATCAGGTAGATCGCTGGGAAATCCGGATGACCTCTTTTTGCTTCAATTGTGCTTAAAGCTCTGGACCATTCGGTTTGAAGCGATTTAAAAAAAGCTAACTTTTAAGTGATTATTTACGTCATTCCTTATGCATGTTTGTAGCAAATTTGTGGAAACCTAAGCAAAAGCTAACGTAGAAAGAAGGGATAGCAGCTTGGGAATTCTATTTGCTCTTTTGCCTGCGATTACATGGGGCAGTTTAGTCCTTGTTAGTGTAAAGCTTAAAGGAAGCCCATATCAGCAGGCACTGGGAACAACGATTGGAGCCTTAATCTTTTCTATCGTCATATTTCTTTTCAAAAGGCCGGAGTTAACCTCGGTTGTATGGGGAGTGTCCATTGTTTCCGGTATTTTATGGACGATCGGACAAATGAACCAATTTGCAAGCGTCAGGCATCTTGGCGTTTCCATGGCAGTACCTATGTCTACTGGAATGCAGCTATTTTGTACAACGCTTATTGGTGTGATTGTATTTAGAGAGTGGACAACGATATCCGTCATTCTCATTGGTTCTCTTGCGATTATATGTATTATTGCCGGAGTTGTGTTCACATCGATCGGACAACAATCCCAGAACGGTGAAGAAAAAAGCATAAAAAAGGGAATTGTGATCTTACTCATTTCAACTGTTGGCTATGTAGGGTACGTCGTCTTAATACGCTGGTTTAATATTGACGGCTGGTCAGCGGTGTTTCCCCAATCTGTAGGAATGGTTTTGGCTGCTATTGCCTTAACTGCCAAACATCAGCCCATCAGTAAATACACGTTGAGAAACTTGATTTCAGGCATATGGTGGGCAATTGGAAATTTAGGGTTGCTTTTGGCCATTCCGCTCATAGGTGTAGCCGTCAGCTTTTCAATGGCTCAAACAGGAATTGTTCTATCCACGCTTGGCGGAATTTATTTGCTGAAAGAAGAAGTCTCAAAAAAATCACTTGTCATCTTAGGCTGCCTGCTAATCATTGCCGGCGGCGTACTACTTGGCATTACGAAATAGGAGGAAGAAAAAAATGTATCCAGATTTACAAGGAAAGACAGTTGTTATTACCGGGGCAGGAACTGGTCTCGGGCAGGCAATGGCTCTTAGATTTGGCCAAGAAAAAGCAAACGTGGTTATCAATTATTTTAAAGAGGAAGAAAACCCAGATGATACAATAAAAGAAATTGAAAGAAGCGGCGGAAAAGCGATAAAAATCCAGGGAGATGTTTCAAAAGAAGAGGACATCAAACAAATGATTCAAAAAGCTGTTAGTGAATTTGGCTCTCTTGACATAATGGTGAACAATGCCGGAATTGAAAACGAAGTGCCTTCAGATGAGCTTACCTTAGAGGATTGGAATCGCGTCATCTCGACGAATTTAACCGGGATGTTTTTGGGATGTCGAGAAGCGATTGACTACATGCTTGACCACGGCATTAAAGGTTCTGTTATTAATATGTCATCTGTTCATCAGCAAATCCCTTGGCCGCATTTTGTACATTACGCAGCAAGTAAAGGGGGCGCGAAGCTTTTGACAGAAACATTAGCTCTTGAATATGCTCCGAAAGGAATCCGTGTAAATGCCATCGGACCGGGCGCGATTGATACGCCGATTAACGCTGAAAAATTTGCGGATGAAAAATTAAAGGAAGGCGTTGTCGAGCTTATTCCAATGGGGTATATAGGTAAACCCGAAGAGGTAGCCGCATGTGCAGTCTGGCTTTCTTCAAGCGAAGCAAGCTATGTGACTGGGCTCACCCTTTATGTGGACGGCGGCATGACGAAATATCCTGGATTCCAGGCAGGAAAAGGGTAAGCCTTACTGGATTTCTTTAATGGCGGATAACCGGATTGAATACGTCTTTTTATGCTCATCGATAAGTGTAAGATGCTGTTCATATACATTAAGGTGAGAAATTCGTCCTTTACTCGTTTTTAAGGAACCGTTTTCATAATAGTTAACCGTAATGAAGCTGTTCTTTCTTAATGCATTAAGTATCACGAAGATTCCCTCCTAATTAGTGTGTATCTTTAGTATAAACCATAATAAAGAAAACGCTTGCATAAAATTGTGAAGAAATTGTGATAAAATGAGCATTTAGTTCAAAACTTAGGCACCAATACAGCTAATCACCAGACAGTTTTAGCATGAAGGCGTGGTTTATCGGGAAAATATTAAATCGGCCCTCCCCTTTCGTTAAGGAGAGAGCCGATTTTGTTGTAAAAGAGCTTATACTTGTAATTTAAACTGCTTCGAATATAGGTATGCATATACTCCATTGCTTGCAAGTAACATATCATGCGTACCTTGTTCCACAATACCGTCCTCCGTTAATACGATAATCCGCCCGGCATTACGAATAGTGGAAAGGCGATGGGCAATGACGATGGTGGTACGCCCTTTTGCTAACGATTCTAGTGATTCCTTAACGATCCCTTCACTTTCGTTATCTAGTGCGCTTGTTGCCTCATCTAAAATGAGAACCGGTGGATTTTTTAAGAATAAGCGAGCGATACTTAGTCGCTTTTTTGACCGCCAGACAGTTTGACACCTCGTTGTCCGATCTCGGAGTAGTAGCCGTTTGGCAATCTCATAATAAAATCATGGGCGTTGGCATGCTTGGCTGCCTTGATAATTTCTTCATCGCTCGCTGCTGGATTTCCGTAGCGGATATTTTCAATCACCGTTCCTGCAAAAAGGAAAACATCTTGTTGTACAATACCAATGGATTTTCTTAATGACTGCAGGTCGATATCACGAACATTGATCCCGTCTATTGACACATCCCCTTCTATCACATCATAAAAGCGAGGAATGAGAGAGCATAATGTAGTTTTTCCTGCACCAGACGGACCTACTAACGCAACGTACTCTCCCGGTTGTACACGAAGCGACAAGTTTACGAAGACATTGTCCAAATCTTCGTAACGGAAGGAAACATTCTTGAACTCAATTTCACCATGTACCTCTGTCAGAATCATGGCATTCGATTTGTTTTCGATTTCTGGCTTCAGATTCATGATTTCCATAAATCGCTGAAAGCCAGTGATTCCTTCTTGAAATTGCGTGCTCATATGAGTTAGTCGTTGAATTGGCTCAATCATAAAGCTGATATATAGTAAAAAAGTGATTAAATCCGCTAAATCTAAAGTGTTGCCTGCGATACTAGCGCTGCCAAAGATAATCACCGTGATCGTAATCAGTTGGATAAACGTTTCCACACCATTGAAAAAGTATGCTTCAGCTTTGTATGTTTTCTTTCGGCTGTCGAGGAAAAGATTATTTTCTTGGTTGAACTTCTCGATCTCTATGTGCTCGTTGGCAAACGATTTTACTACGCGGATTCCCGATAGACTATCCTCTACCTGTGCGTTTACGTTCCCAATTCCCTCTTTATTTTTTCTTAATGCCTTGTTTAACTTCTTATTAAAATACAATGCAAAGACACCTAAGAATGGTAAAAAACAGAATACGGCGATCGTTAATGGTACGTTAATAGAGAACAAAATGACAAATGCTCCAATAAAGCGGACTAAATATTTGAGGTAGTCTTCTGGTCCGTGATGATACAGCTCGGAAAGGAGCAACAGGTCGTTCGTTATTCTAGACATGAGCTGTCCTGTCTTTTCCTTATCGTAAAAGGTAAAGGAAAGCTTTTGCATGTGCGCGAACAGCTCACTGCGCATATCACTTTCCATTCGAGCACCGATTTCATGGCCTTTGTAGTCCACAAAGTAGTTTCCTATATTCTGGATTGCGACTAAAACTAGCATCAGCCCACCAATCCAATACACTTCACTTAACGCAGTAGACAAGTCTCCTTCCAAAACATCTTTCGTAATATACCGAACGAGTAGCGGAAACACCAAAGTCACAGCAGATACGATAAAGGTGCACGCCAATACCGAAAGAAACAACGTTAAATATGGTTTGTAATATGAGAAAAATTTTTTTACTGGAAAACGCATGATTTACCCCTTTTTGTGTGTTTTTTAAATAAACACATATAAGGGGGTACACCGTTTACAATTTAAGAGAGTGTTCCACCCTTATATGTTTGTACGGTTTGATTCATCATGTTTTTCATGTTAATTGCCTCCTTGTTCGTTGATAATTTCATTGTAAACGATTCCTTAGAGAAATGAACAATTATTTCAGAAAGTGACGTCTATACAGTTACAGGAAAAGAAAATATAGATAATAATAAAAAAAGTACATGATCAGAGAATTAGAAATTATCGGTTCCAACTTTCTTTTTATATCTGTTAACAATTGCATTCCTATGATTTCAATTGCTGTTTAACTAAGGTAAGCCGCTATAGCTCACTATTCTTACATCAGGGAGAAAATCATGGCGCAAATAAAAACCCACAGAGAAAAATTCATTTTCTCTGTGGGTTTTGAGACAGCACTTTTTTTATTTCTAGTTCTTTATATCATTATTTTTCTCATAATTCCTTTGTCATAAATACACTGTTTGGATCTTCTATATAATCTGAAAACGGCTTACAATACTGAAACCCGAAGCTAGCATATAGTCTTTTTGCTGGTTCGAAAGCTTCCATTGATCCCGTTTCCAAACTTAAGCGTCGGTAGCCTCGTCGTTTGGCTTCTTCAATAATATGTTGAAGGAGTCGCTTTGCAACCCCTTTTCTTAAATGCAATGAAGATGTTCGCATTGATTTTATTTCTCCATGTTCGGCATCAAGTTCTTTAAGTGCCCCGCATCCAACTAAGTCATCTTCCTCCCATGCACTCCAAAAAGTTATTTCTGGTTTCCGTAATGCGTCAAGATTTAGTGCATGTATGCTTTCTGGCGGAGAATGCATTGTCATACCTTGAAGATGCTCTCCCACCAATTCGGCCACTTTAGATCCAGTTAAATCATCTACTTTAATATCCATTAGAATCCCTCCTCGGTTACGGTAGAATATACATTATTATAATTTAATAGCAGATCAAGTTTTGAATCTGATGCAATAATTTGATTTTTCAATCATTAGTAAATATGTATATACAGCCTGTTTTAAACAATCACTTTCTCAAAACAGGCTCGATGATATTTATAAATCTGTTTTTACGATCGAGTAAACATTTACATCATTCGGGACTCCATTTTGATACATATATGCTCTTAAAATACCTTCTTTTTCGAAACCTAAATTTAACAGCAATTGATTCGATGCATCATTTTCGAGAAAAACAACGGCTCCAATACGCGTTAAATCAAGCTGTTCAAATCCAAAAGAAATCAATTTTGCAATTGCTTCTCTTGCATAGCCATTTCGCCAATAATCCGGGTGAATTTCATAACCGATCTCGGCTCGGTGATGCTTTGGCAGCCATAGGTTGAATCCGATCGTACCAATTAAATGATTAGTCCCTTTGCGTTTAATCCCCCAGCGAATCCCCCGTTTTTCAGCATAGATTTTCGAAAAAAATTCCACAAACTCTCTCGCCTGTTCTAACCTCGTTAATGGTTCTTGTCCGTAATAGCGAGTAACAAGCTGATTCGAAAAACAAGCAAAGATATCTTCCGTATCTTTTTCTGTTATCTCTCTTAATTCAAGTCTTTCTGTTTCTAATTCAGGAAACATCGCGGCTCCTCCCCTTAAAGCTCATAGTAGCACTAAACGTACGAAAATTCCGCTTCGACTACCGCTGATATTGACAAGGTTCCTGTTTGAATCGGTGTTGTACTGCTTTCCATCGCGTATACGCGCGGTCTCGGTACACCATCTGGAAAGAGCTCCTTTATCTTAAACGGCGTTTCATTTAAATTGACAGATAAAGAGTTGGTGATGGCTCTTGCTTTTTCTTGGGCATTCTTGACCGCCAGAGCTAATGCACGATTTTTTCCAGCAGACTCATCTTTTAACGTAAATTGGATAGACGAAATTGAGTTTGCTCCGCTGGCAACTGCCGCATCGACTATCCTTCCAGTTAACTCAACTTGATCAAGGGTGATTTGCAGAAGGTGAGTGACAAGATAATTACGGAAAACCTGCCTTCCTTCCACATAATCGTATTGAGGCTCCACCCGGTACGTAACCGTTTGAATCGCTGACTCAGGAACCCCTAAATTGGCTATTGCAGAAATAATTCTGTTAATCACAGCGGCATTTTCCTGCTGCGCTTCACTGACACTCTTATTTTCGGTTGTTGCCCCCAGGATGATTTTTGCTTGATCGGGTGCTGCTGAAATTGTGCCTTCTCCTATTACTAGAAGCGTATTTCCAGCTGGCTTTACCGGTGACAAAGAAGGCTGGCGAAAAAATTGCGGATCACGTCTCATTAAGAACCCTCCTTTCGTTTGTAGAGCAGTTCTTTTCATTATATTTCAATATATAGGCTGATGTGTATTACCTTTTAAGAAATCAAACGAAGGCCGACAGCAGAAACGAGGATCAGGCTTATGAAAAAAATACGCTTCCATTCCTTTCTCTCACCAAAGGCAATCATTCCGAGCAGCATACTCCCGGCTGTACCGATTCCCGTCCAAACAGCGTAGGCCGTCCCCATTGAAATACCGGTCATTGCCAACGATAATAGTGAAAAACTTGAGCCGTATGCAAGTACGAGAAACAAATAAGATGTCCAGTTTTGATACACGGTTACACGTTTAATGGCAAAAACACCGAACACCTCACAGAAACCTGCAGAAAAAAGAGCAATCCAAGCCATTAGGAAGCACCCTCCTTTTCTTCGCTAGTTATGAACTTTAAGCCAATAATCCCAGTTGTTAGCAATGCAATAAACAGAATTTTAAGAGGATGAACTGGTTCGTTGAAAAGAAATATTTCTGTAATCACTGTACCCGCTGTGCCAACACCAGTAAAAACAGCATACATCGTACCAACCGGCAGCTTTTCAGCAGCGCGGAGCAGCACTTTGAAGCTGATTAAGATGATTACAGCTGTTACGGCCCACTGCCACCATGTGGTTGAATATTTCAAACCCGCAACCCAAACAACCTCGAATACTCCTGCAATTAACAAGAACCACCATTCTTTATTCATTGGATGTAGTTCCCCCTTCAAGCTTTTACTGTCTTATCAGTGTAATTAAATTTTTCCATAAAGTATAATGATAGATAATGAAATAGGCATCATTTTACTTGATAGCAAAAGAGGTGAAGGATGTTCATGGAACTAACAGATTTCAAAATCTTCGCAAAAATCGCAGAGGAAGGCAGCATATCCCGGGCAGCTGAAAAATTGGGCTATGTCCAATCCAACCTGACAGCCCGTTTGCGGAAACTTGAGGAAGAATTGGGAGTAGCGCTTTTTTACAGGCTTCCAAAAGGGGTCACTTTGACAGAAAAGGGAGCAGTATTTTTAAAATATTCTCGTACTATTTTGCATTCATCTGAAGAAGCCCTTAAAGCTGTACGTGATACTCCTTATCCGAGCGGACCTCTAACAATTGGTGTTGTAGAAACAGTAACTTGCGGTAATTTCATGAATACACTTTCCGAATTCCAAACCCTTCATCCTGACGTCTCCCTCTCTATCTTGACCCGTACTTCACAAGAATTATTGGCAAAAGTGTTTAACCATCAACTGGACGGAGCCTTTGTTACAGATCCCAGCAATTCTCCTCAGTTGATTTATGAATACAAGCGCAAAGATGAGATTGTGTTACTGACAAAATCACCTGGTGCTTATCCAGACCTCAACGATACGAAATGGGCTGTTTTTCCTGAAGGTGATCCGTTTCGAAGAGTGTTGGAGGAATGGCTTGAGAGTGAAAAAATTCCTTTAAAGAATTTGATAGAAATCAGCTCATTAGAAACAATTTTAAGCTGCGTGCAATCAGGGCTGGCTGCTACGCTGCTTCCGAAATCTGTATTATCCGGAAATTATGAGTCCCTGGGTACTTATACGATACCGGAAAAATTCAGGTTTACGAATACTTGCATGGTTCGTCGAAAAGACCGTTTTTCAAGTAAAGCATTCAATGCATTTGCAGAGATGGTTAGGGAAAAAGGACTGTAATTCAAATGAAAAATCCGTACTGATACGAGCACGGATTTTTCACTTTACTCCTCTTCCATTGTCAATCCCTCAACATGCTTTCTATCAAGCTGATGTTTCGCCTTCCGGTAGTCCTTTGATTTGAAGATGATATCAAAGTCATAATCTTCAGGGTACAACTCTTTCGCAGCAATATACAATTTCAAGCGTTTGTGATTGATCGTTTGCTTTTCCTCCTTCACTTGCACAATGTAGTTTCCTTTCTGGTCCGGCCCTTGATAGACGATGCCTGTTTCATTTGTTGCTGTTATCGTTACATTATCTCCTTGCTCAAACTCTGTAACCTTTTCCTCGCTAGCCTTTGCGTACTTTGGTGTTTGCGCTCTTCTCGCGTATTTGTTGGTAGCAATCTGTTTGGAATAGCGCGGCTCCTTCAGTTCATTCTCATCAAATTTGCTTGTGAACGGATGCTCTTTTTTGTACGTAATTTCATAAGCCTTTTCAATCATACTTGGATGCATGCCCAGCTTTAAGGCAATAGCAAACGCCTGGCTCTTTCCGCTTTCTCCAAGCAACAGACGATAGGTTGGCTGAAGGGTTTCCAGATCAAATTCCATTGATCCGTTCAAAAACCCCTCTTTTCGATCTGCAAACTCCTTCATCTCACTGTAATGCGTCGTTGCAAACAGTGTCGCCCCCTTTTCAAAAAGCTGTTCCAAAATCACAATTGCTAAACCCATGCCTTCACCCGGATCCGTGCCAGAACCGAGCTCATCAAGCAACACAAGCGAATGGTCATTCGTTTCTTGCAAAATCTCAATGATATTTACGAGCCTTGAACTAAAAGTGCTCAGGTTTTCTGCTATGCTTTGTCCGTCGCCGATATCCACGAAAATTTGCTGATAAATGTGGAGAGTACTCCCCTCATCAGCCGGGATATGGAGACCGGACTGAGCCATCATCGTTAATAAACCAACTGTTTTTAAAGTGACTGTTTTCCCGCCGGTGTTTGGACCTGTTATCACGAGAGCGCGGTTTTCCTGTCCGAAACAAAGCGAAAGCGGGACAGCCTTTTCCTTTAGCATCGGGTGCCTTGCCCGTTTTAAGTCAATGAGATAGTCTTCATTTACTGACGGTGATGTCCCCCTGAGGAGCTGGCTGTACTTTGCTTTTGCAAACAATACGTCATAATGATGCATTGTGTCAGCCGCAATTTGAATCGTCTGCTCACGGGAGAGGAAGTTCTCTGTAAGGACATATAAAATCCGTTCCATCTCCCGCTCTTCAGAAAGCCTGAGCAAATCAATCTCCTCTCTCATATCCGAAAGCTCATTTGGCTCAATAAACAGAGTGGCGCCCGATGCAGAAGCATCAACAACAGTTCCATTGATTTTATTCCGGTATTCTTTCTTAATCAGAAGGACAAACCTCCCATTTCTTTCTGCTACCATGGTATCCTGCAAATAATTTGCGTATTTTTTCGACTTGGCCATTCCTTCAGCCTTATCCTTTAATTTCGCAAGCTGTATTGACAGCTGCCTCCGAACAGAAGCCAAATGACTGGAAGCATGATCATCAAGCTGCCCATGCCTCATACAGCGATTTAATTCATCCTCCAGATTGTTTAAATTGTCAATCGATTCCGCATACAAACTAACCGTCGGTGCCGCCGCGTTTTTATCCTTCATAAAATTCTTCAGCTTTCGACAATGGTCGAGAAAGGATAAAATACGTGAAAATTGGACTGCCCGCAAATATAACCCTTTCTTCGCTTGCTGAATGTATTGATCCATCTCATCCAACGCATGAATTGGGACACTAGAACTAATGTTCAAAATCTGTACAGCCTCCTGTACTTCTTCCAACATCCGTTCGATCGCCCGTTTATTCATGATCGGCGTTAAATTTTTTATCGTGTCCTTGGCGCGAGACGTCCTTGCGAAGCCTGCCACCTCCTGTAACACTTCGTGAAATCCTAATACATCAATTGTTTGCTGGTTCATTTTTTTGATCCTCCTTCATTTTTTCCAATCAAAAAAAGCCGCCATGAACAAACGCTCATGACGGCCAGAAGAAATAATTTTCTGCACAAAAAAACATTTTATGCACAAAAAAAGCCACGACAATACATGCCATAGCTTGGATTTAACCATTCTTCTTTGCTATGATGCTTGTTCTTAACAATTCTCGAAAAAGGGTGCACGAAAGAAACCTGTGCTTTACACAGTTTTTCACCTTTTCAAGACCGTATTGAATTACGGATTAGTTAAGAACAACCACACTCATAAAATAATCTCCTTTATTGGAAGGGGTTAGACATTTTTTAGTTTATGCTTTTTTCAAGAATCTGTCAATGTCCTTTTTGATTGAGAGTTGAATCACTTCTTTGCCTAACATTACTCATCACAAACCTGTTTTTTGGAAGAGTAGGCATTCTCACCAGACTGAAGCTCAGATCCTGAGATGGTACAGTATAGTCGAGCTGCTTCGCAAGAAAGTCTACACTTGCCTTCATGATTTCAATTGTCACCCATTCGCCCGCACACCGGTGGCCCTTCTCATGATCACCGCCGCCCTGGGGAATGAAATCAAATGGACTTCCCTGCCAATCCTTGAAACGCTCCGGGCGGAATTTATCCGGCTCGTCCCACAGTCGCGGATCATGGTTTGTCCCATAAATATCAAGCAGCACCAGTTGTCCTTTATGGAAAAGGCATTGTTTCCAAGTGAAGTCCTGGCGCACCCGCGCTCCTAAAAAAGGGCCGAAGGGATAAAACCGGCGAACTTCCTGAACAAACCATTGATTCATATTCTCGTCATCAGACTGCAGCTTCTTCCGATACTCAGGATTGTCATGCAACGCCAACGCTGAAAAGGTAATGTAGGTAGCAATTGCAACAATAGGCCTTAATACATTGATCAGCTCTATCGCTGCCATTTGCGTATCCATCGGTTTCCCGTCCAGATTTTGATGAAATGCCATTTTATACACCGCTGTATGCTCAGGCGCATCTAAAGTTCCGGACCGGACATTATCAATCACTTCCCTGATCCACTTCTCCGCCCGTGCCCTGGCCTGTCTCCCGCGCCAGTGTCTCGGTCCTGCCGCTCCAAACGCATCGACCATCTCCCCAAAATCACTGGCTCTTTGCGCAACCTCTTCTTCCTTTAAGGGAACCCCTGTCCATTGACAGACTGCCCGGCACAACATCTCCTGTGTTTCATCAAAGAGAACCACTTTGTCCTTGCTTTCCCACCTGACTGCACTCTTTTTCCACTCTTCGATCATCAGATCCGTCAGAGATTTTTGGCGTTCAGGTGTCATCAGCGACATAAAGAGGAGCTTACGCTTCTTATGAGCTTCACCATCCATAGCCTGAACGGCATTTTCTCCAAACAACGTTTTTTGAACTCTTTTCGGCGCTGCACCCTTTCGTTGAAACCGCTCCGTATCATAAAACACTTTTGCCGCTTCCTCTCCGCTCATACATATCACCTTCTCCCCCAACAAACGAGTTTGAAAGATGTCTGATTCATAGCGGCGGCATCTGTTTTGGATAAACTGATATCCTTCCAATAGCAAAGCAAGACTGTTATCGAGCGTTTTATCAGAGGGGACATTTTCCGTCATTTTCATACGTACTCGATCTCCTTTTTCTTTACGTTTCGTAAGCGTCTTTATTCCAGAATAGATTCCCATCTATGCGATGGTTTTATACCACAAGATGAACGGTAGTCTTACTTGTTTAGTTGTGGATTGTTCTCTTTTTTAGCAGTTCTTCACTGCCCGATCTTAAACGAAATACTTAAGGTTACTTTCCCCTAAAGTTTTGATTTTCAAACTGGAGAGAACAGAGAGATTGAAGGAGAACAAAGCACTAGGTTTAATGGATATAAGGCATAAGACTCATACTGCATCCAATTCATCCAGTTTATAGTCATGCTCTCATCTAGGCAATAGTAATCAAAATCCTAGAAAACATTGAAATATTCTCCATCAGGTGATACATTTTTGTTTGTAATCGAGTAAACGTTTACATTCAACAAATGGGAGATGGGAGATGTGGGTATGAAAAAGAAAAAGCGGTCTGCTGCAATTACATTGTCACTGTCATTTACGCTGGCTGTAAGTTTATCAAGTGGAGTAAGCGCGGAAACAGTATCTAGCAATGGGGGCGATAATAACAGTAAAAATGGAGTTTTTTATGAAATCTATGTCAACTCTTTTTACGATTCTAACAATGATGGACACGGGGATTTGAAAGGGATTACAAAGAAGCTGGATTACATAAACGATGGAAATCCACATAACAAAAAAGACTTACAAGTAAATGGAATGTGGCTAATGCCCATTCATCCTTCACCAAGCTATCATAAATATGACGTAACCGATTACTATAGTGTTGCCCCCGAGTATGGAAATTTAAGAGATTTTAAAAAACTGACAAAAGAAGCTCATAAGCGTGGTACGAAAGTCATCATCGATCTCGTCGTTAATCATACGAGCAGTGAACATCCTTGGTTTAAGAAAGCCGGTACAGATAAAAACAGCAAATACCGTGACTTTTATATTTGGGCAGATGATGAAACAGACCTAAATGAGAAAGGTCCATGGGGACAACAAGTGTGGCATAAAAATCCATACGGTGAAGGGTACTATTATGGAACGTTCTCGTCTGTGATGCCTGATCTAAACTTTGATAATCCAGAAGTGCGTGAAGAGATTATAGATGTTGGGAAGTTCTGGCTAAAACAAGGCGCTGATGGTTTCCGGTTAGATGCAGCTCTTCACGTATTTGAAGGGGAAACGCCAGAGGGCGCAAAGAAAAATATTGAATGGTGGAACGAATTTCGTGACGCAATGAGAGAGACAAATCCACAGACATATTTAGTCGGTGAAGTCTGGGAACAACCTGAAGTGGTTGCGCCATATTATCAATCTCTAGATTCTCTCTTTAATTTTGATTTAGCCGGCAAAATCATTGATTCAGTGAAAAACGGGGCAGATCAAGGTGTAGCTGACGCAGCCTCTGCTACAGATGAATTATTTGAATCCTATAATCCCAATAAAATTGATGGCATATTTTTAACGAATCATGATCAAAATCGTGTCATGAGCGAATTAAATGGAAACATAAATAAAGCAAAGACGGCAGCTTCTATTCTTTTGACTCTCCCTGGTAATCCATTCATTTATTATGGAGAAGAAATCGGCATGACAGGCAAAAAACCAGACGAGCTTATTCGCGAACCCTTCCGTTGGTATGAAGGTGATGGAGAGGGTCAATCCAGCTGGGAAACACCGGTTTATAACACCGGTAATAACGGAATCTCAGTTGAAGCACAAGATAAAGAAAAAAATTCTCTGTTAAACCATTATCGTAAAATGATCCGAATTCGCCAGCTGCATGAAGAGCTAATAAAAGGCGATTTAGCATCCATACAAGTTGAGAACTCACAAGTCATTGCCTATAGCCGCTCTTATGAAAAGGAGTCGCTTCAAATCTATCATAATCTATCAAATAAACCAGTCACCATAACGGTTCCACAAAAAGGAAAGCTGATTTTTTCAAGTGAAAAAGGCGCGAAAAAAGTGAAGTCAACTTTAGTCATTCCGGCGAATACGACAGTGATAATAAAATAAAATGAAGCTTCAATCAGTTGGGGTGTTTACATCCCCAACTGATTGTTCGATAAACCAATCAGGTTTTTAAGGGCAGCCCATCCCACCTAGTAAACCTAGCAAATTAAAGTTTGCTAGGTTACTTTATATTATTGATTACTGTTTTACCATCTGACACTTGATACAATTCAGCACCTAAAGAGGGGTTTTTTCTTCCAATATTTCTTCAATATCACTTTTTGGAATCCACTTCTTATATAATCCTCGCTCCCAAGGTAACCCTGATGGGGGAAACCCTACTTCTTTCGTAATTTTATAGCTCCCTTCTCCTAATAATAATTGAACTCCGTTAGTTTCCCATATTGGGAATTTATGCCCTTTATATTTTGCAAACTGATCAATATAATACAAAACGTCAATTTCATCTCGTGTAACAAATTTTTGATAATTACCTTTTTCATTTAATTCGAAGTCATCTGGTGCAAGTGATGAGTCTTTTACGAATAACTTATAGATTTTGTCGTTTTTTGTAATATATTCATATTCTACCCCTTTATATACTGCTCTCTTCCCGCTTCTCATCTTTATCCCCTCCTATTTCATTAAACTAATAAACTTCTTATCCTCTTCATTATAAATTGCAATTAATTTTTCGCCTTCATTCTTAATTTCATATAATAACAGCCTTACTAGATCCCTTATGCTAGAAAGTTAGTAAAAAAAATGAAAAACATTAAATATTGGACTAGTAATCGTAATTTAATGCTTTTCAACTTACTTCATTTTGTAGTTGCTTTTATGGATAGTTAAACCCCCTCCTATTTTCAACGACTCTCGGAACTTTGAGGTGAGGTCTTACTGCCCGTTAATAGGGGTTAAACTGAATCGAACTACTATTTAATTGGCCCATGATATGACAAGTCTCAGCCTTCTTATAAATGAATATCTTTTTCCTCTTCTATAATTTCAATATCTTCTTTTTTACTTTTTTCTCATAATAATATTTATCAGTCCGTTCAAATCCATTTTTCTGTTTCGAGTAAAGAAACCTTAGCCAGCAATTAATAATAAAGAGTGGTAAACCATCCCTTCATCGCTTTCCAGCATTTCATATTCCTCTTTCATTGCGCGAACCATTTCATTCACTTCTTTTACGGTTTCCGATCGTTTTTTTTCGGCATTATCGATTGGAATAGAATCAAGCCAGGTTTATATCACATAAATGAAAAACACCCTATGTTTCTCTTCGTAACATAGAGTGTTTTTGCGACTGTGCCATCACTTATCAACCAACTAAAAGAACATTGATCAGAAAAGACGCTGCGATATTACTTGAAAAATATGAGCTTGTTATTTGAATTTCTAACCATGGACGTTATTAGCACTTTCTTCTTATTCCAGTTTATATTGAAATTCAAAGTTGAAATAATCCCTTTAAAATTTTACAATTCTATTTCTTTACGTTCTTCTATTAGTTTTACCTCATTTTTAGGTACCCATTTTTCATAAAAATATTTATCCGTCATAGGAAAGTCTAATTCATTTGCAGCTTTACTATCTGCTCCTAATAAATATTCACCATTATACTCTCCATTTATAATTAAATCATAACCTTTATATCTACCAAATGTTTTTATCTTACAAGGGTTGCTTAGCTCTTCTTTGGAGACATTTTTTGTTAAAATACCATCTTTATAAACCTCAAATCCTGCTTTCATATCTAAAGGATCATTGCTTATTAAAGTAATCGAATCATCTTTTTTAATTATTTTATATTCTTTCTCATTATATTTCGCATATATTCCTTTTTTATACATATATTCACAACGTCCTTTTCTATGGTTTTATGAATTTTCCTAAAGTGGCATCAAAAACCCCTAAAAGTTTTTCCTCCCCAGCAGATACTTTATAAAGTTCTGCTCCGTCTTCTGGAGAAAATCTTTGGCCTGAAGTAAACTTCCATTCTGGAACTATTTCTCCGTTTCTCGAACCTGTAAAACCATTTTGCGTACATGGTGGACCATCCGTATTAGTACCACTAAATCTTTCTCCGTATGGGATCTCTATTTCATCAATTTCTTTAGTTTTAAACCTTATCATTCCGTACGAATCTCCATCTGCTGGAAATGGTCTTGTCCCATCTGGGAATGAATAATCCAGTCTGAAGGATTCAACAACATCTCCATAATTATTAATATGTCCTACATCTTCTGCCTTTGCTATATAACCACCTATTTCTGTATATTTTCCAGATAGATAATTCTCAATATCTGATGAAGGGATAGTTTTTTGCAAAAGGGTATTTTCCTTAATTGGTAGAACAGCATCTCGAAAATCTTTCATTATCTTCACTTCTGCATCTGTTAACTCAGATACAGATTTTAATTTCAAGTCATTAAACTCACCTGGTGTTATTCCATGCTTTTTAAGTTCATTATCAATCTGATGACGAAACCCTTTCATTTCACTTGTTACATCAAAGCCAAATTCTCCTTTGCTGGATCCACTAGATTCCTTAGTTACATCGCTTGTAACATTACCATTTTTCATTGAAAACTCCTGTGAGATTTCACTGTACGGCAATTTGTTTCTTGTTTGCACATGGTCCACATATCGCGCCAATCCGCCCACTGCCGTTATCCCAAGTGCATTCGTCAGGCTTTGCGTGCGTTTTTCGTCCGAAAGCTTGTTGCCGAACATGTCCCTTCCTGTTGCTGCTTCGCCAAAGCCGTTGGCTGCGACTAAACCGTAGATACCCATCTCACTCTTATGTAAGATATCCATACCTTTAGTGCTCTTATAGGCGTCTAAGGCATGGTTTGCCGCGTTTAAGCCCTTTGCAGTTTTATAGATCGCACTTCCGCCTTTAATCGCCCGGCCCGCCCAGCCGACGACTGGGATAAAGCCCGCAGCTGCCATCGCTCCGGCCGCGACTCGTTCTGCGGTGGTAAGCTTTTCGCCTGTGACAGGGTCGATGCCTTCTGTTGCTCTCTTAAAATCATAATATCCCGAGATCTCTCCTGTAAAGGTGCATGTCGCATCCCATGTTTTTTCCTGCCACGAGCGGTTTTCCAACTCTTCTTGTTCTTTTGCCAGTCTCCTTTGTTCGATTTGCTCCTGTTTAAATTCTATGTACTCCTCATGTCTAGCAGCATTTTCTTCCCGTATCTTGTAGATTTCGCTGTTGTGATAGGCCTTGGCATCGAAGTGGATCGGAGTGACGTTTCCGCCGCTTCCAGTCGAGGCAAGCAATTGCTGATAAAGAGTGGTGACGATCGCTTCATCGCTTTCCAGCATCTCATATTCCTCTTTCAGCGCGCGATCCATTTCATTCAGTTCTTTTACGGTTTCCGATCGTTTTTTTTCAGCATCCTCGATTTGGGAATGGAAGGATTCTTTTGAAAAAGGTGTGAGGGAAATTAGGTCGTCAATTTGACGGAATGTACCTTTTAATTCCCGGTGCTGCTCAGATACCATTTCCTTCGCACGAGTGAGGCCGTTAGATACATCCTCTTCGACAAAAGGAACATGTACCTCGGTATTGCCGGCAAGATCAAAATCCTCTTCCGTACCAGGTATCCCTTTCAAAAAGGCAATATTTTTATCAATAAGGTGAACCCACTCGTTCACCACGTCGATTTGGGCTTGATAAAAGCTTTTGATTGCCTCAGCCCCTTTTCCATGAAATCCATCGAGGTTAATAAGCGACTGCATGCTTCGTTTCACATGATTCATTTGGCGCTTAAGCTCTTGATACTCATCGGCTCGAGTTTTTGCTGCAGATACTAGTGTTTTCGCTTCATAGACTTTGTTCGCCATTCGACCAATGCCTTTCTATATGTATTTTGCATGAACGATCACGATGACCTCTGCTGATGTATATCGACTTTATTTGATCGCTTGATCCTGTTCTTTTAAGGTGTTTACATTATCTCTTGTATCTTCGAGGTTTTTTAATACGGCCTCCTTATATTGAGAAACCAACTCATGGATGTTTTTTTCTCTTTCCAGCCATTTTGCGGTAAAGTCTAGTTTGTTGTCACCAAGAGAACTGGCGGAAGGACTTCTTAATGAGAGTCCTTCAACCGCTTGATTAATTTCATTCAGCTTCGAAATGACTTCTTTATGCCTAAGTTGTATCGTTGTCATTAAAACAGCCACCTTTTCAAATCGTTAAATTTGTCCCCTGCTGCTTCCCATGCATCTTGTCCCGCGTCCGCTATTTCTACCGCTTCGCGCGCCAGGATGCCTGCAAAAGACAGTGTTTCCTTTTGCATGTTTAATTGTGCAATCTCCCAATCTATCCTATCTTTATAGCTTTCATATTCATGATTTAAGATGTTTTCAATCGTTTGATGGGCTTCATCACGGGAGTCGTTAAATTTGTTCGCCCGTGATCCTGTCCATGATTTTGCTAACTCGGGTTTTAATATTTTTCTGCATTCTCCCAAATAATCATTTTGCTGGTGTTCTATTTCCTTTTTGGCCTGATTCAATCGGTCTATCTTTTCCTCGACATCTGCAACTTCCCCCGATATGGCGCTGCGGATATGAACAAGACTATCCAAACTAAACAATTGCTTTCACCTCATTAGACAGATTCATCGTATGGAATCTTTTCCCACATCTATCTTTAGTGTAAGGAGAAAGCCACGCTACTTAAATAGGATTATCTTCCTCTTTTCTCTATTTAACAGGATAAAAGACCTATTAATGTGCCGAGAAGTACATTTATTTTTTATGGATTGTACGCTTTAGGACCACTTCGATGTAATTAGATCTTGGTTTTGTGCAATTAAACCCCGGATCCGTGCTATTGTAGGACGCTTCAGTGCATTTAAACTTCGTAACTAATAAAATTGACGGATAATAACTATTTTTTTATACTTGATGGATTGAAATCAGAAATAAGGTGAGTATTGACATGGATTTTCAGATCCGCTTTTTATCATTTTATGTTATACACATTGAAGGTAAGGACGAACAAGCAAACAAACGGTTCAAACACTTTCAAACGCTTGATTCCGATGAATTTGATAAAAGTGAATTAAAGGATTTTTTAGATGGAGAACTAAAGAAAATTGTGAAACGAAAGTCGGAACGCCATCCGAAATCGGAACAGGTGCCGACCAAAATTGGACACTTTGTCGTAGAGCCGGGGCATGAACTTGACTCCAATCCTAACTATAATTTATTTCACCGTACCCGCTTTGCCGATACGAAAGAGCAATTTAACGAAATGAGCGAGCAATTCGTTCGTACATACTTGGACACAAGCGCAGTCCGCGGAGGTGCCTTTCTTGTTGCATCCGCTGTGCCGCGAAAATATTACGATGATTCCTTTGTCTTCATTATGAAATGTGATTTCGAGCCGAAAGTGGCTTCCATTGCAGACGAGGCATCGTTAATTAAAAAGGTCGAGATGGCGATTACAACCAAGAATATGAAATCGATTCAATATCCGTATATGCCAGAAGAAGGCATGGTGGAAGAAGGAGAACTAAAAATCCACCAAGCGTCACATGCTCGCTACTTTGAAGACTTTTTAAAGTACGTGGAATACGGTGAGTCGATGCCGGAAATCATGAAATCGCAGGTTATGGATATGGTGCAGGAGCATGTGTACGAAACGTTCGAAGAAAACAGCGAAGAACTTCAGCAATTCGAGCAAGACATGGAAATATGGGAAGCCAGCCCTAAGCGGGAGATTCAAGAGAGACTAACGACTGCTCAGGTTGTGGAAGCGACGGCTCAGATTGTGGAGCATACGCCGGAAGCAGAAGTAAAAATGAAGCTGGGAGAAACAGAGATTAAAGGTTTGCTTGCGGATTTTGGGGAGAACATTCACCTTGCAAAAATAAACGGACGATACGTATTGCTGGTGGAAGCAGACGGAATCTCTTTTGAAAAAGGATTTTCTCCCATTGAGTTTCATCGACCCGAGGGGCTGCATGAGGTGATTGAGAGGATTAATAGGAAACATGTCTAAGTAAACATTATTAATGAATATTTAATATATTACTTTCACCCCAAAAAAGAGCAAGATATGCTCTTTTTTTGGGGTATTTTTTACTTTCGCAACACAAAACATTTCTACCACAAAAAATTCCCTCAACACCACTTAACATGGTACCATTTAATTAATTACTACCTGCTTTCTAAAATTCGAATAAAAATTTATGAAAAAAGAAAACTTTCTCCATTGCTGTCCGTATATAATGTAAAGGTAAAAATAAAGGACGTGAAACCTATTGAGCTTCTTTACAAAATTGTTTGGCAATAAAGAGAAAAAAACTCCCGTTGTGGAAGAACGTACGGTCATGAATCTGAGAACAGGTGATATTGTGACCTATGATCTTGAGGACTATGAGGTTGTCGGGAAGCTTTCGTACAATGATCATGGTTTTAAGTGGTATGCTTATCAGCTTCAGGGTGCGAGCCGCGTGATTTGGCTTAGTGTCGAGGTTGATGATGAGCTGGAGCTTGGTATATATGAAAAATCCAAGCTGAAACTCGAAGAGCCGATTCCGAAAAAGCTTGCGGTGGATGGGGTAGATTATTACTTGGATGAGTCCGGAACGGCGGTTGTCCGCGGGGAAGGACGAAGCCAAAATGTCGATGGAGTCCAATGCCAGTATTTTGATTTTTATGATGATGCGGAAGAAAAGTACCTATCCGTAGAGATTTGGGGCAGCGAAATTGAAGTCAGCACTGGATATGGAATTGAAGAATATGAAATAAAAATTATTGCAGGAAGCAATTAACTAAAATTGGAGGAATCAAAGATGTTTCAATTTTTCAAACGAGTAAAAACAGTAGTTGGTTCTGAATTAAATGCGATGCTTGACAAGGCAGAAGACCCGGTAAAAATGCTCGATCAGTTTATGCGGGAGATGCAAGCAGATATCCGTGATGCAGAAACAGCGGTAGCAAAGCAGATCACGAATGAAAAATTGCTGTTTAAGAAAGTGACAGATGCTGAACAGATGGTTTCAAAGCGTGAAGAGCAGGCTGTTAAAGCTCTTGAAGCTGGAAATGAAGACCTTGCACGCCGGGCGCTTGAAGATAAGAAAGTTCATGCTGAAACAGCGGCAACACTTCGCGAATCTTATGAACGAGCCAAAACGGATGCTGCCTCTCTTCGCTCAAAACTGGATGAAATGAAGAGTGAATTTAATGAAATGAAGTTGAAAAAGGATTCATTAAAAGCACGTGCAGAATCCGCAAAAACTCGGACAAAAATGAACAGGGCCATGTCCAACTACGGCGACAATGAATCGAAGGCCGGATTTGCACGGATGGAGGAAAAAGTCCTTCAATATGAGGCTGAAGCAGAAACAAGTGAAGAAAGGCGTTCTTCCAGCCGCAGCTTGGATGATGAATTAGATGCGTTAGACGATAATGGCGTCGAAGACGAATTAGCGGCACTCAAGAAAAAATTAGGAAAATAAGGTATACAAAAAGAAAGGATTTTGAAAAGATCCTTTCTTAAAGTCTGCCCTGCTTTTTTGCGGGACAGATTTTTGTATTGTTTAGGAAAGCGGGTGATGATCGTGAAGAGGGCGTTAGTGTCCGTTATCATTGCAGGTGTGCTCGTTTTTTTAGCCGCATGCGGGAACGGATCAGGTTCAACCTTCAGTGAAGATATTGAAGACTTTATCAGTGATAACTATCAGCTTTATGATACCGTTTCATCCACGGAAAACAGCGGTAATTTTTCAACAATCTATCTTGCGGATAATCAGGATATCTCTGCTGTCGCAAAAAAGCTTCAGAACCATTCAAAGCCGACAGAAATGAGTGAGTTAAAGGACGATAAACAAATTCTCGTCTATGACGATCAGTTTGTTACATTGACTAAATCAAAAGAAAATTCCGCTGATACGTTGGTGGAAGTAGCGGATGAGGATTTTGTCCGTCACAATTACCGGCCAAGCTTTTTTCAAGGTTATTTATTGGCATCTTTTATTAACAATCTGTTCGGAAACAATTGGAGCAGAGATCGAAATCAGGCGTGCCGTGTGAACCCGGATCATTGCTATGGAGGCTACAATTCTTCCGGAGGGTTTGCCGGAAAAAAAGGCACTCCTTCAGTACGTGGCGGTTCATCCTCGGTTCGCGGAGGCGGGCCCGGCACAGGCAAGTAAAACAAGAAAGGGGATTATTAAAATATGCAACCGTTTTTGCTGACTATCATGTACTTTGTAATTGCGATTATTATCGTTGTCGCAAGCCTTGCTATTTTTGAATTGCTGACAAGGAAATATAAGGATTGGGACGAAATCTTAAATGGAAATAAGGCCGTCGCGCTTTCCATCAGCGGCAAAATTGTAGGGATCTGCATCATTTTAGCGTTTGCGATTTACCACAGCCTCGCCCTGCATGAAACTCTGATATGGGGAGCTGTTGGTATTGTGCTGCAGCTTATCGCTTATGTCTTATTTGAATTGCTCACTCGAAAATTTTCTGTGGAAGAACAATTAAAGCAAGGAAATATAGCAGTCGGAATCATCAGCTTTGCTGTTTCGGTAGGCCTAGCCTTTGTCATCGGCGCATCTATTACATAATCGTGAAAAAGCAAGAGCTACCCGAGTAAGGAGTCGAATGAAATGAAAAAGCAAGAGCTACCCGAGTAAGGAGTCGAATGAAATGAAAAACCTGACAGACCTGGGCACGAAGCAAAGCAATACGATATATTGGGCTTCAGGGATTGTCTCCATTTGCGGAATTATTTTTGAAGTATTATTTGGAGCAGCAGGCTCTTACATTTTGGGAGATGGTGTTAAGCAGTATACGCTCACCATCTCGCTTTTTTTAACAGGAATGGGCATCGGCGCTTCCATAAGTGAACGAGTCTCGAAGCATTTAATTCTGTCCTTTGTGTGGATCGAATACGCCATTGGTCTTATCGGCGGCTTATCGACATTTTTGTTTTTTGGTGTAACCGCTTTTCTTCCGGACGGAACCGATGCCCTTTTTTTATATTTCATTACGTTATTGATTGGGGCACTGACTGGACTTGAATTGCCGATATTGATTCGAAAGGCAAACGCTATCGGTGTCACCTTGAAAAAAAGTACAGCTAGAGTACTTTTCTCCGATTATGCCGGAGGGTTGATTGGCGGTCTGTTGTTTGTTTTTTGGCTGCGTCCCGAATTTGGCTTGGTCAAATCGGCTTTTATCGTCGCGCTAATCAATGTAGGCGTGGCATTGTGGATTCTCTTTTATTTCAAAAAAGAAATCAGCCGCTTTCGCTGGCACGCAGCAGCAGGCATTGCCTTATTTATTACTTTATTGTCCGGCGTTTTTTGGGGAGATGAGACTGCCTTTACATTTGAGCAGCGTCTCTACCGTGACCCAATTATCCACCAGGAGCAATCTGAATATCAGCAAATCATCCTAACGAAAGAGGAAGGTGATGTGCGGCTCTTTCTCGACGGCCAGCTTCAATTTAGTTCAGCCGATGAATACCGCTATCACGAAACGCTTGTCCTCCCTGCTATGGGAAGTGTAAAAAATCCTAATCGTGTCTTAGTTCTTGGCGGTGGCGATGGTCTCGTATTAAGGGAGCTGTGGAAATATGATGAAGTGAAAAACGTTGATTTGGTTGATCTCGATCCGGCCATGGTCAAGCTGGCAAAAACAGATTATGATCTCGTCCGTTTAAATGAAAATTCATTTTCTGACCCGAGGGTAAATGTCCACCATCAGGATGCGTTTAAGTTTATGGAACAATCAGATCAATTGTATGATGTCATCCTTGTCGATTTACCCGATCCAAATAATGAATCCTTGAGCAAACTGTATACACTTGAATTTTATCAGCTGCTCCGGAATCATCTTCGACCAGGCGGTACGCTTATGCTTCAATCCACAAGCCCTACATTTGCTACGAAGGTTTATTGGACAATCGATTACACTATTGAACAAGCAGGGCTGCACACGAAAAACCTGCACTTGGATGTTCCGAGCTTTGGTGATTGGGGATTTGTCATGGCAAAAAGAGAAAACATGAAGAATACCATCAATAATGTGAAGCTTCCTAATAAGACCAAATTTTTAACTAAAGACGTCCTCCAAGGGATGACAACGTTCGGAAAAGATATCGACAAAGACATAATTGATAAAAACGGAAAACCTTTCAGCTACGAAGCAAATACATTGATGAATCCGATCATCATACCGATGTATGAAGAGGCTTGGAGGAATTACTAGGGGACATGGATCACTTCACGGATTGTGAAGTGATCTTTGTTGTTTTCAAGTAAGGATTTTCATTGTATATTCAATATGAATTGTGATGTTAAAAATATTATTTCATAGTCAGTTTTTCTTCAGATAATGGGAATAGCGTCTCTCGTGATTAAATATCTATCCTTTGCTTGTTTTCGTTCTTGTAAAACCCCGTAATAACAAAACATGTAATAAACGCAACTGAAGTAACGATTATGGAAAAAAGTAATCCTATCGCCCCCATAAACGTATCATCGCCTGGATAAGAAGGTTTCAGTGTCAATAACCAATATACGAATATGACAGTCAAAACAATATAAAAACTGCTCCCGATAAACCCCATCTTTAAACGATTTATTTTTGTCCCTTGCCATGCCTTGTAAATTAATATCCATAGAAAAATACTCACGATTGCAGCAAAAAGCATGATAAATAAATGAACATATGGAATTAAAAAATAAGTTAATACAAATACGTATAGTATAAGTCCAGTAGAAAAAAAGAGTACAGCATTCACAATGAACAGGAACATTCCTGCCAGCCAATGATTTTGAAACCATTTCGTATCTTTTAGCTTGTGCACCAGTTTATGATTACTGCCAACCTTTCCTGTTAGTGGTTTTATAAAAAATAAAGTAAGTATCACTCCAACAGTTCCAATTAATAGAATAAAGGTCACAATATCCTCTCCTTAATCCTGTTCTGATTTTCATTATATACATAGTAATTCTATGTAGTCAATTATCTTCCTTCATCGATTGAACAACACTTCTCTTCTCGCTTTTTTTAAGGCACAAACCTTGTTCTCTTTTTCAGAAATGTCGAATATAATGATTAAAAAACCGCTCGTGTTGATACAACCGAACAGACAATAAAATACAGTTACACGAAGTAAGAATCCACCTTTTCCTCATTAAGCTCAAAGTGTGGATTCTTTTTTGCAGCTCTTATTTAACTGAATCGAAAAAAGGAGGAAGTCCCAAAGAATGACTTACGCTCCCTTAAAAATCCGTATTTACGCTTTCTTATTTGATTATCTCATTATCGTTTTATACGGCATTTTCGTAGTCGGCACTATTTCTGTCATATTTCGCCCGTTTATTACTCCATTATTCTCGAATTCCCCAGCAGCAGCTGAACTAACAGGATTTTTCTTGGTAACGCTGCCTACTGCCTTATCCGATACTGCCGTTTACATGATTTTAATTGCCGTCTATCTCACAGCTTTCATCTACTTTATAAGCCCTCTTATGAATAAAAAGAGAAAAACGACTTATGATTGGATTGCTGGAACAAAAGTTGTTCGTTAACAGGAAGTTTTTTTCAATCTGTTGAATCCAGTCTAGCTTTGCAAGCTCCCCCTCAACCAAGGGCGAGATCGATAGAAACCGATCGGAATTTGAATTAAACTCGTTTTTCCTTGTGATTCCATTTTGTAAATCTCATCACATACGTTCGCATCAAATCCAAGAAGAGGATGCCCGCCCATTCCAATGGAAGACGAAGCTAGCAGCAAGCGTTGGACAAGCATTCCTGCTTCCATTTGTTGAATTCTATATCCTCTGTAACTAAGTTCTGAAATAAAGATATCCTTATCCCCAGCCACATGCAGGCAGAGAGGAACCTGGAACAAATTCACATTATACATTGACATTCCTGATTGTAACTGTAGCCGATGATCTCCGAGATGCACCTGACGTAATTCATGGGTATGACCATCATAATGATAAGCCCCGTCCGGAATGCCTTCAACATGATGCAAACAGCTGTACAGTGAGACACGTGGCTCAAAATTATGTGCACAGTCCAAATCATTTCGATACGAGAAGGAAGCCGTTGCCTCATGAAGCAATGTGGCCAGCTGTGTTGGAGTAACTTTTCCTAATACGAAATCGATGTCTGGTGAAAATCGCTTCCGGCAGGCAGCTGCCAGATCATATGATAACCGCTTCACGTCTGGTAAAGCTATCGTTTGAACTTCCCAATTCTCACTCTTAATCCCCTTGATTTGCTTGAACGATTGAGTTGATTCCAGCATCGAAGCTTCATTTACTTTGGTTATCATCGGATGCTCAATGACCTTCCGTGACCGAACGTAATGATTGTGCTGAATTGCTGGCAACTCACGGCATAATTCGGTTGAGGAGACACTACCGTCCACGTAACTCTCGCTTGTAAACGAGACTCCAGGTTCCGCCGATAACGGAATCACTGCATACACGCTCTCCTCTTTTTCAGATAACCCAAGCAGATGGTTGATGGCCCTATCAAGAAATTGGAAGCACACCCCTGTTTCAAAACCAAAACGTTTCGCTACTTCCAGTAATTGTCCGATCAGCACCCCAGCATCCAGTCCTTGCAGGCGGTAAGCAAAGTTATTGTATTTAAAGAAATTTTTCCAAAACATCGTCGACACAAAAACAGTACCAAAGCAATCGGATACGTCACAACGATTTCCGAGAGTACGGGCAATATACGAATCGAAGTTACCTTCTCGCAACATCACCAAACGATGGTGTGCTGCATCATAATGGTATACCCCTGCAGGTAGTTCATCCACCTTCACATACACGTACAACTCACTTGGATACAATCCTCCACCTGAGGGAGCAAAACGGCGATACGACTGCATAAGGTCCACTTCTTGTTCTTTGGATTCCGTTGAAAAGGCTGACTGGCTAATTTGAGTGAGACCGAATACATACCAAAAAAAATGACCGATTCTGCGAAGATCGAGCGTAGCAGGTGCTTCACATCCTTCGATTGTCAACGGTACTTCCATTGAGAGCGGAACGACAGGCAATCCTCGATATAGCTTATACGGAAGCGGTGCATCTTCCCAATCCACTTCCCAATCCGGAGGGCTTACCTTATCAATGTCAAAATGCAGATTGTGTAAATATTTCTCTAGACTCATCCTCCATGCCTCCTAGTCACTGCTTACGGAAACGGATGCGGATATGGATTAAGCTCTTCAATAGTCAGCGGTTGTTTTGCATATCCAAGCTCCCATGGTACTCTAAGCACCCTCTCCAGCCCAGTTACGCGGGTAAGATGATGTCCGAATGTCATCGGCAGCATCCCCGGAATCAGTACTTTCACGCAATGCAGTCCGTTTCGTATCGTTTCTGATGTCGTTTGATTCACAACAATGACATCGAGGTTCAATCGACGAAATTTTTGAAATACGTCTTGAAGATCAGCGGTCAGGTCTGTATGCTTCCCCTTCCAATTGAATTCCTCCTCAAACGTTCGCACAGGACGATTATCGTCCAGCAAAAACTGCAACCGCTCCTCTGCTTGCGGCAATCCGTACAGCATGCCATGATCATCCATCTTCCGCACTAGAGATGAATCTTGCAGCATGCTGACATACTCCTCCTGGTTTGACTCAAGTTTCTCGTCAAGCGTAAGCATCATGCCAGCCAATTCATGTATGGCACTTTTCACTGCACGTACTGGGTCTAAGTGAGCTCCGGCGGCACAAATAATATTCAATCCTTTTTCTTTCCTGTTTTTTGCCATCACCCAAACGCTTGGAATTCCGTTTTCCATCGTCGAGTTAAACAAATACAGATCATATCCCGCCACCGCCCGAACACGGTCGACCATCAAATGTAACTCTTCATCGTTTGCAGAATAAAGGTCAATACGCGGGAGCGGCAACTGGGCGTACCAGGTCAACAGGAATGAATCACGTTCCACAATTTCCAAGACACCGTGGAAAATAGCCTCCTCCAAACTTCCGCCTAGCGCACAACCGTTGGAAGTTTCATAGACAAAACCGTGTCCGCATCCCAAACTGTAATAGGCGAGCAGCTCTGGAACTAGAATTGGACGTTCTTGCAATAACGAATATCCCCACACCCAATTTATCGGACGATTAGGAGTGAACGGTTTGAACGGAAAATCATGCTGCGCATACTGCTCCTTTGTATGGATCCCTACTTTGACTGGGTTAAGAGCTTGATCTTTCAGGTTACTGAAACTATCATGGACAACTGTCCGTTTGCCGCGGGCCGCTAGACCGCAGGATCTCTCCAAACCTTCCAAAATGGCAGTCACTTCGCTTACAGCATACGTATGAGTTCTGCCCGCTACTCCTTCGTCACCATTAAACAAAGGCAGATTGACACTGACATCTGCAAATGGCGGGATGAGGTCATACATTTTATCATTCAAAAATCCCGTTCGGTGATCAAGATAGTCTTTAACAAGTACTTCTTTCAGGTCATCCATCGAGCGGCAGCGATAACTGTCTGTGCTGATTTTTAAACTTGGCTGCAGAGAAATGCGAGCCAAATCCGGTGAATCGTCGGGTAATCCGCCGCAAACTGTACACAACGGGTCGGGAATAAAGGAATGCCGTGAACTTTTCAGTGTTTTCATGTTAATTAAAAATACCTGTTCCTCCAAATTGGCCGAGATCCCTTGCAACACCTTATCTGCTTCAGATTCGAGTAAATAAGCCAACTGTAAAAGTCCCAAACGCGATCCCCAGACGTCACGCTCAACTCTATCTTGCTCCTCCAGCCTTTGCTGCAGCTCCCACATCTCTTTACGGTCGCGTCCTGCCATAAGGCGCCGCGTGTCCGCACATTGAGAGCACCCCTGCTTATCCTGTCGCACCAGCGGTCCAACGACACCTTCGCCAAAAGAAACGAAGCTTCGAAGCCAAGGAATTCCGGTTGGACGTATTACTTCTTCCGCCTTAAGATGAACGGAAGGAATCCAGGCATCGTGCACCACTAGAACCAAATTAGCCGCCTCGGGTATTCCTGCCTCGAAATCGGGCTGACGGACTACCTCGTATTTACTTGAAAGATCCTTACATACGCGATCCGCCAATACTCCTTCTCCAACAACAGCCACAATAGCACTCACCGGGATTCCTCCTCTCGTATCAACACTCCAAATACTTCTAGTTCCTCTTGCATAAATGGTTCAACGGCTAGATCAAAGATTAATAGGCGCTTTTGGTTCTGTTTTAAGACCTTCATGGCGGACTGTAAAACCTCAGCTTTTGTTATCTCTTCGCTTTCGTGAATGACAAGGCTTTGGGGTACCTTCTCACCAAGAAGGACAGGTGAAACCTCCAACGGCTCCCACGTAGTGTGTTCTGTTTTGTTTTGTGCATTCAATAGCGCTTGTTGTAACGATTTCTGCAACGCCATAGTTATATTCAAACCGATATTTGCATACCAGCTGTTGTTCGTACCGACCCATACCACAGGAAAACCAAACACTTTCTCTCCTAAAGCAATGATCGGTTCACCCTGCATCGTGGTCAGTGCCTGCAAATAAAAGCGGCATCGTTCATCTTCAACAGCAGTTAACCGCACCTGCAAGACATCGGTTTCCCGACCGGCTTGCACCTTACTCAGTTTCTCGGCCAAACACTTTTCCAGCCCTCGGCAAACACCTTCTGAAAACGTTTCTCCTGCTCCGACACCTATAAATTCTCGTTGACCTGCCATGCTTCCCATTACATCCTGATGTGGCGGTAAAGTCGGAATGAGCAAACCGGCCATTCGCGACACATACGATTCAATTCCTGCTAAACCCGCTTCTCTCCTTGCCTTCTCATGTGTCAGATCTGAACAGACTATATTTGGCAGCAGCTCAGCTGGTCCCTCCGACATTGGGTCTACCGCCTGAACTTGGCATTGGGCTAACGGCAGCTGAATTATATCCCCCTCCTCCCAAATATGAAAAATCCCTGATTCGGCAGATGTCAACTGACTAAAGTAAAGAAACAGTCTGCTTGGCTCACCTTTACTCGAGGTCTGTTCGAGCCGCCGATCAAAATCTTGAACCCATTGGGCTGCCGCATGTCCAGTTACCAGTGGATGAGGTGAAAATGAATGCCAGTTTCCTTCCAATGTATCCAGATCAAGCAGGAAAAATTGATTCCTCTGTTCCGAGTCTTCCACTTCGGTATGCTTTTTAAATAGTTCAAAGACGATGACATTGGCCAGCATCGCACTCGCTGTATTAGAATACTGCTGGTTTTTGGCCATCACCGATTTGTGCAGGCGTCTCCACGCAGACTCCCAGCAACCCTCTGAATCAGGATGGACAAGCGGCCCTGCCATACCTGCCTGCTGAAAACATACGGCGGGGAGAAACAGCTTCTTCTCTTTTCGGCAATACGAATGAATACCCCGCAGCTCCTCTATATCACCCTCCTGTGATACATACAAAATCGAATGAAACGGCTGTAAAATTTCTGCCCAAGAACTCTCCCTCTCCTTATGCAGTGTAACTTCCTCTATGGATGCCCCGGGGTCTGTTTGACGTGCATGTTCCGTAAGTTCCGTTATCCGGTCTCTATTAGTTGGTATCGAGTCTGTGATCAATACATGAAACTTAGACAATCCGGATTCAAGTAACGCAGAAACCAAAGAAATAAAAAAAGAACCGGAACCAACTGCCAGCACTTTTGCTTGTCGATAGGCTTGAAAACGGTACGCACCCGAATCGCCAAAGCTGTTCAAAAATTCAATTTGAGATGCATGCTTTTTTAATTCCTCTTCTGTCAATTGATGAGGGCGGTCTTTACTTACATCTCGAACATATCCGTTTCGATACAGCACTTCCGCTATTTCGTACACCCGATCCCGGTATAGTCCCGGCAATCCGTCTGTTAAATCCCCCAGCGTATACTCTCCGTTAAACATAGGTATCAGCTTTTCTACCCACTGATCAATCATGCTTCCTTCCATACGGAAAGAACTGACGTTGTTCCGAAAATACACACCGCTTTTTGGATCAGGGAGAAAAAAAGTATCTCTTCTTACTTTCAGACGCATAGATGGGGTTAAAATTGTCATTTCGCTCCTCCTTAACCGTAAGCTGTACTCATATCTGCATCATTACTTTCAATTTCATCCTATGTAAAGCAATTTGTCTCTTATGTCTATTCCTCAAGAGAAAAGCCCCTGCAACAAATTCTGCAAGGGGCAGGTACTTCTCCTAAGACAACCTATACTTTCGTAAGAAAAATAGAATGTATTAACCTCCGCAGCGGCCACCGCCGCCACAATTGCCTCCGCATCGTCCCCCGCAATTGCCTCCACAATTACCTCCGCAGCGGCCTCCGCATCTAAAGCAGTTAAAACATCGGAAGCAATTAAAACAGTTAAAGCAAACAAAGCAGCTAAAGCAACTAAAACAACTGAAGCATCTAAAGCAGCTGGCACCGCCGAATTGTCGAGCCTGATCAATGTAATACTGGTTTTGATCCCAAGGAACTGCCTCATTTGCTTGAAATTCTCCAACATTTAACGATTGAAGTTCATTTTGAAAATTGTTCACTTTCATAACCTCCATAATAAAATTTGGCAAAATGATGCGCACATCAAAAAGGGGAAATCATAAACAGGGAGATCAATTAACACTTTAGGATACTTACCCAAACAAAATATGAAATACAGTTGGGTATTGTTACTGATTCAAACACCTAATTTATCTTTAAAAAGTTTTAAAGGGTTAAGACTACCAGCCTCTATGTGAAGCTTCCAATCAGATAGAGTAGAGTCTCCATAGGTATACAATCGTCGTTTTTTTCATAAAAAAAGAGGACTTCTCGTTTTTTAGTCCATACGAGAAGTCCTCTTACTTTTTCTATTACTATACTAATTATCCAAGATACGCTTTTAGCATCCAAATATGTTTATCTATATTTGCTTTTAATCCGATAAACAAATCCTCTGTAACATCGTCGCCTTCATCACCGGCGACGGTAATCGCTTGGATCAGTTCATTACGGATGGCTTCATAGTTCTCTACTAATTCTTGTACAAATTCACCGCTTTGCCGATCTACGTTTGTTGACTCGACTAAGCTTGTATTTGCAAGATATTCACTTAGTGTTGAGAACGGTTTGCCGCCGATAGACAGAAGCCGTTCAGCTAATTCGTCAAAAGCTTCGGCTGCTTCATTGTAAAGCTCTTCAAATTTCTCATGTAATGTGAAAAAATGCGGTCCTTTGACATACCAGTGAAATTGATGCAATTTTGTATATAACACATTGTAGTTAGCGATTTGATGATTTAGGATTTCTTTAACACTTAAAGTAACAGTAGTTTCCATGAAAATCTCTCCCTTTTATAAAGTAATTAGCTCTAGATTTTTTATTTCTTTTGAGACAGCATTCACAAGACCTTCGATGAATACGGGATCTGCATTTGGCATCTTAGGCCGGTAATAGTGAACATCCAGCTCGTCTGTGACTGCTTTGCATTCAATATCGTTATCATATAAAACTTCAAGGTGCTCGGCTACAAATCCGACTGGACAATAGATGAAAGACTCGTATCCCTTTTCTTCATACAGGGTTCTCGTCAAATCCTGTACATCCGGGCCTATCCAAGGCTCCCCTGTTTGTCCGGCGCTTTGCCAGCCGATCGCGTAATTTTTCACATTCGCCAAATACGAAATCCTCTTCGCTGTTTCTTTCAGCTGATCTGGGTACGGGTCACCATTTTGCAATATTTTTTCTGGTAAACTGTGGGCAGAAAAAATAACGACCGATTTTGTTTCGTCTTTAATAGACGACATCGTCTCTTTAATTTTCTCTGCCCAATACGAAATAAATTTAGGTTCGTCATACCATGAATCAATCGTATGGATTTCTGGTCCGTTAATTTTTTCAGACATGCTTTTTGCCCGTTCATTATATGCTTTGACACTAAAAATCGAATAGTGTGGTGCAAGAATAATGCTAATCGCTTTTTCGATCCCGTCATTTTTCATTTGTTGAACAGCATCCTCAATGAAAGGAGCTGTATGTTTAAGTCCTAAGTACAAAACAAATTGAGTATCAGGGAACGTTTGATTTAGCCGGGATTCCAATTGTTCCCCTTGCTCTTTCGTAATTTTTGCAAGTGGGCTAATTCCGCCAATTGCTTTGTATCGATCCTTCAGGTCTTCCAGTAATTCATCTGAAGGCTTTCTGCCATGACGTATGTGCGTGTAGTAGGATTCCACCTGATCGAGGCTTTCAGGTGTGCCATAAGCCATCACGAGCAGCCCGATTTTCTTGCTTCCCATGTCATTCACTCCAATTTCGCAGCATTTGTTTAGTTATTAAAAATTATATTTTTTAATCATAATTATTAGTTTATAATTATTATAATTTAATATTTTCGATGTGTCAATCAGAAATCCCCAGATTAGCAGATGCCGCTATCCTGGGGACTTATTTTACCTCTTCTAAATGCATCGGGTGATCTAGCTCATACAACTTTCGGTAATGCTCGGATTCGTGCAAGAGCTCTTGATGCGATCCACGCATTTTTATCCTTCCTTCTTCGAAAAACACGATTTCATCCATGTTCTCCATACCGACTAAATGGTGTGTAACCCAAATCAATGTTTTGCCTTCAAGCGTCCGAAAAATGGTAGACAATAGATCATGCTCAGTTATCGGATCAAGCCCTACCGTCGGCTCATCCAGCATGACAACTGGTGTGTCCTGAAGCAAAACGCGGGCCAGAGCAATCCGCTGCCGCTCTCCACCTGAAAATCGTTGACCCGTTTCGTGCACGGAGGTATTGTAGCCGTCAGGCAAGGAACGAATGTAATCATGGAGCTTGACCTTTTTCATGACTTCGATGATTTCTTCTTCTGACGCATGTTCGTTCGCCAGCAATAAATTATTGGCTACACTCGTGTAAAAAAGGTACGGATTTTGATTCAGCACTGAAATGAGCTTCGGCGTATCATTTGTAATCGCAGAGGCTTCAAACCCGTTAATCGATACTGTGCCATTTGTTGGACTTAGCACCCCCTGCAAAAGTTTAAGCAGCGTTGATTTTCCGGCACCGCTTTTTCCGATGATCGCGATTTTCTTTCCCTGTTTTGCGGAAAACGTAACATCTTTTAAAGCTTCCATCGTATCGCCTTCGTAACTGAAATGCAGCCCGTTCATGTTAATCGTGATATCAGATAAAGATGCAGTGTATGCTTCTTGTTTATTCACACCAGAAACTGATTCTGCACATTCGTTTTCAAGCTGTGTGACCCGATTTAAGGATTCCTCGTACCGCGGATATTTTTCTACCGCATTTGAAACAGGCAGCAAGGCTTCTGACAAAGGAAATACGACAAGCACGAAGGCTGCAATAAATACGCCCGCCAATTGATCGTTCGAAACCAATGATGCTGCAAAACAAATCATGCTTACGATCATAGCCGCAATCACTAGCTGGCCAACAAATTCACGGTAGTACGTCCAAGTTTTCGTACGCCTACCCATTTGGTCAAGCCTCTGTTCCATTTGATAATATCGGTCAAAAAAATTCTTTTTCTGTCCGCTCATCAGCCAGTCGCTAATCCCAAGAAAGCCGTCTGTGACATACTGGTACACATCGTTCTTTTGTTTTTTGTAGGCTTGATGTACAGCTTTCATATGGAACAAAGAAAATAACGGCATAGCAACGACTAACAGAAACAGATACATGGCCATCAAGAGAGCGAACGGAATGCTGAAGAAGCCGAGCCCGATCACCGTGAGAATATAGAGCAATAAGGTTGAAGCAGTCGGAAGCACCGTTCGTAAAAACAAATCCTGCAATCCTTCAATGTCTTCAGCTAAAACGCCGAGTATTTCTCCCGTTTTATAGCGCAGGCTTGCCCCCACTTTTGGTTCCACCAGGTGATAAAGACGAGTTCTCATTTTCGCAAGCACACGGAGAATAAAATCATGGCTAACCAACCGCTCCGAGTAGCGAAAGACGGACCGTCCCAAACCAAATGCACGAACGAGGACAATTGGTACGTAAACTAGCAAAATAGTCTCCGGCTGTAAGGAGGCTTTAGAAATCAAATATCCAGATGTAAACATTAATGCACCGGCAGATCCCACCGTCAACATACTAAGCAGCAAGATGGACAGCATGCGGTATTTATATTGTTTCACGTATGGCACGATCCAGTCTCGCTGTCTCATGATGCATCCCCCATTTGCACTCTCAGCAAGCGATAGTAAGCTCCTTGTCGATGAAGCAGTTCGTAATGTGTTCCTGTTTCCACAATTCTTCCCTTATCCATGACAACAATCACGTCCATGTCCTTCATCCAATGCAAGCGGTGAGAAGCGAAGAACATCAATTTATTTTCCGCTAAACGCAGCAGCACATCTTTTAATTCATATTCTGTTTCAATGTCGAGCTGGGCAGTCGGTTCATCAAGCAGCAATAACGGACGATTGCTCAGAAATGCCCGTGCCAGCGCAACACGCTGAGCCTGGCCACCGCTCAAGACTCTACCTCCATCACCGATGAGTTCATCTTCTTTGTTCGGAAATTTATTGACAATTCCTGTTAATCCAGCTAGTTCAATTGCACTTAAGACTTGTTCATCAGTCGCGTTCGGACAGTAAAACCGAATGTTTTCTTTAATCGTCCCTTGAAAAATAAACGGATGCTGCGGGATATATGCCGTTTGCTGCTGCCAATCCTGACAAGCAAGCTTCACCTCTTTTTCATTCACACATATCTGTCCTTTATTAGCTGAAAGAAACCCGCTAAGAACATCGACAAATGTCGATTTCCCGGCACCGCTCGCTCCGACAATCCCAACCTTTTTGTTTCCTTTTATCGCCAAAGAAATATCTTTTAAAGCAGGTTCATCATGACCTTCATGACAAACTGCCACACATTTTAATTCCAAAGAGCTATCCGCCTTCCATTCCGGCGCCGCCCCAGCTCGTGATACAGTTTCTGCTTGTTTGATCACTTTTAAAATCGCGTCTCCTGCTTCCTTCCCATCCAGCGTAGCGTGATAGTCGTTTCCCACCTCGCGAATCGGCAGAAAATACTCCGGCGCTAATAAAAGCACAAGCAAAGCAGGTTCTAACAATAAAGTTCCATCAACGAGGCGCAACCCTAGTGTTACTGCTACAATCGCAACGGACAGCATCGTAAAAAAATCTAAAGCAAAAGTCGAAAGAAACGCAATTCGCAGCGTTCCCATCGTCGATTTACGGTATCTGCCGCTCACTTTTTCGATCGTCTCCGCATGTCCGCGGCTTCTGCCGAGAAATTTCAAGGTTTCTAATCCGCGTAAGGAATCGACAAAATGATTGGATAGCACCCGGTATGAATCCCACCTATCGTCAATTTTCTTTTTCGCGGCCAAGCCCAGCAAGATCATAAAAATAATAAGAATCGGCATTGTAACAAGTAAAATAAGACCAGATAACGAATCATTCATCCAAACGTAAGCAAGAAGAATCCAAGGCGTAATACCGATCGCTGCCATTTTCGGAATGAAGAGCTCTAGATAATTTCGCAGCTTGGATAATCCTTCGATTAAAAAGGTCACTAAATTTCCCGTGCCTTCTTTTTTGGTAAACCTTGGGCCGAGAGCAAAAATGCTTTCCAGCAAATCCGTCCGCAGTTGCTCCACAGTCCTTTCTCCAAATCTGAGACACACCTTCTTTACAGCGAATGCAAAAAACTGCCTGGCAAGAAAGGCGACTATAAAGCCGCAGATTGAAGGTACCTTTGATCCTAATGATTCTCCGTGAAACAATGAGGTAATGACATCAGACAGCCATTTCGCTTGAAGGATAATGGCCGCGGTTTGAAGCAAAATGAGTCCTGACACAACGGCAAGGACAATCTTTATTCCTTGGTAGGCCATTAAATTTCTTCCCATCAGTACTCCATATGCTCCCTATGATCAACGCGTTTACGAAATACATAGTAGCTCCATATTTGATATCCCAGAACAAACGGCAATAAACCGAGGCCTAAATAGGTCATTACCTGTAAAGAGTATGGTCCTGAAGCGGCATTCTGAATCGTTAAATGATACGTATCACTGATAGTGCTGATCATCACCCTCGGGAATAGTCCAATGAACACTGAGCTCGTAAGCAGGATTAAAATCATTCCGGACATGAAAAATGCCCAGCCGTCTCTTTTTATCGTTATGAACCATCCGGAAAGCAAATAGACGAGGATTCCCAGTACAAACAAGTATTCTAATATCATTCCGTGTGCATCAAACACGTCAGTTGTAAAGAAAGTCGCAGCCAAAAAGACAACCAGCAAAAGCGCGTTGATCGGCAGCAACCTCTTTGCCGCTTTTCGGCAGCGAGTACGAAGCAAATCAACCGTACGAAGTGTGGCAAAGAGCAGACCATGCCATAAGCAAAGCATCGTTAAGGTAATGCCGCCAAGAACAGTATAGACATTTACGATGTCAGTTAGCCCCGCGTGAATTTGCATATTTTTATCAATCGGAACCCCTCTGACCAGCGCTGAGAACACGATTCCGAAAACAAGCGGAGGGATCAGACTTCCGAAGAAAATAATCCAATCCCATACACTTCTCCACACCGGATTCTCCGCTTTTCCTCTAAATTCAAATGCTACACCTCTGCCAATCAAGGCTAGCAGTAAAATGACGAAAGGAAGATAAAATCCGCTTAATAGTGTAGCGTACCAGTTCGGAAACGCGGCGAACATCGCTCCTACCGCGGTAATCAGCCACACTTCATTCGCATCCCAAAACGGACCGATAGTATTGATGAATACTCTACGTTCCGCATCGCTTTTCGCTACAATTTTCCCCGACATACCAACTCCAAAGTCAAAACCTTCGAGAAAAATAAAGCCGACAAACATAAAGGAAACAATGATGAACCAAAACTCATTAAGAGAAAGCATGTTGACCCTCCTTCGTAAATGGATCTTTATTCTCTTCTTTTTCCTCCGCTTCATGATACGGTCCTTTTTTAATTTCACGAACAAACAAAGTGACCATGACACCTAAAAGAATCAAATAGAACGCGGAGAATGTGATCAGTGAAAACAAAACCTGTCCGGCGGTTACATTTGCAGAAACGGCATCCTCCGTTTGCATATAACCAAAGACGACCCAAGGCTGACGGCCGATTTCTGTCATAATCCAGCCTGCCGAATTTCCGATAAACGGAAAGGAGATTGCCGCGATCATAATTCGCAAAAACCACTTGCTCGTTTCTAATTTTTTGCGAACCATTAAGTAAGCGCCGCAAATACTTAAGAAAGCAAGTACTCCTCCAAGACCTGCCATGATCCGAAAACTCCAGAACACCGTTTTGACAGGCGGGATATAATCCCCGTTGCCATACATTTTTACATACCTCTCTTGCAGCTCGTTCATCCCTGTCACCGATCCGGAAAAGTCTCCGTAAGAAAGGTAGCTCAACAAATACGGAATTTTAAATTCTGCAGTATTTTCTTTTTTATCGACATTGATGTTTGCTGTAACCGTCCAAGCACCCGGATCTTCGCTGTTTTCCCACAGGCCTTCACTGGCAGCCATTTTCATCGGCTGGGTTTCGACTAAATACTGCGCCTGTTCGTGTCCCGAAAGCGCTACGCCTAAAGCCGAGATCAAACCGACTGTAATGGCAATTTGAAACGACTTTTTATAAAATTCGATATGTTTTTTTCTAAGAAGCATGATCGCACTTACGCCGGTAATAAAGAACGCTCCTGTCACAAAAGAGCCGAATACTGTATGAGGGAACTCCACCCATAGCTGGCCGTTTGTCAAAATCGCAAAGAAATCATTCATTTCCAAGCGCCCGTTTTGAAGCACCATACCAACAGGATGCTGCATAAACGAGTTGGCGGCCAAAATGAAGAATGCAGAGAAAATCGTTCCTAAAGAGACGAGCCAAATGCATAAACAATGCACCCACTTCGGCAGCCGGTCCCAGCCGAAAATCCACAATCCTAAAAACGTGGACTCCATAAAGAAAGCAAGCAATGCCTCAATCGCAAGCGGAGCGCCAAACACATCTCCTACGAACCGGGAATACTCTGACCAGTTCATTCCAAATTGAAACTCCTGCAGAATCCCTGTGACGACACCGACAGCAAAGTTAATTAAAAACAAATGCCCCCAAAACTTTGCCTGTCTCTTATATTGTTCATCCCTTTTCACAACGTACATCGTTTCCATTATTGAGATGATAAACGCAAGCCCTATTGAAAGCGGCACAAATAGAAAGTGAAAAAGTGTGGTAGACGCGAATTGAATACGAGAAAGCTCGATTACATCCATTTTTACAGCCTTCTTTCTACAGATTAATATATAATGAAAAAGTTTGCTCAGTATTGAACAAACTTTTGATTTTGTCTTTATTATATACGACTTTTTTCCTGTTTCAATTGCTCAGTATTGAACATTCTATGACGTAAGTTTGGCGAAATTGTTAACGGATGATTTAGATTGTGACATTTTTAATCTATCAGATATACGAAATAGGTATGATTAGTAAGTTAGAACGTTTGTATCTAATTTGAAAAATGGTAAATCTCATTAAAATAGTCTAACATTAAACAATCCCATAAAATCTTAATATTTAATTACATAAAAAAGACACTCCTAAATATCAAAGTGTCTGTCCGTTATCGATCGTAAATTTTTGACCTGTAATCGATTCTTGGGTTAATTGGAAAAGAACTGCCTCTGCAATATCATCCGGCATGGATACTCTATTTAGCGGCAAATCACCGGCGAGTTGATACATTTTTTCGCGATTATCAGCCCACCATCTCGTATCGACTGCGCCAGGCGCGATACAATTTACTCTAATACTTGGTGCTAATGCAACTGCCAGCGATTTAGTCATCGTGTGAATCGCTGATTTTGTAGCGGCATATGGGATAGATGAACCAATGCCTGTAACGCCTGCAACACTTCCCATATTGACGATAGCACCGGATTTATGCTCCTTCATATAAGGAACGACAGCTTTAACACAATGAAACATTCCTTTTACGTTTACATTGAAGAGTGTATCCCACACTTGATCCGAAGCTGAATGTAAGTCTTCTATTGGTATTTGAGCAGTTATACTCGCATTGTTTACTAAACAATCAACTGTCCCAAATGTGTTGACAGTCCGGGATACCATCTGTTCCACTTCTTTTTCTATCGATACATTTGCTTTTACAGCGAGTGCGGTGCCTCCTCGTTTTGTAACCTCGTCGACTGCTTCCTCTGCCTCTTTTTCTGAGCGACTGTAATTGATGACCACTTTCGCTCCCTCTTCTGCTGCTTTTAACGCTGTTGCTTTTCCAATTCCAGTTCCGCCGCCTGTTATAATCACTACTTTATCTTTTAACTTCATTTGATCTCCTCCTCGCTTAATTTTACCTGCTTGTCGCATAAGAGGTATAATACTGAATAATGAGACTGATATCATTTTTAATGATATCAATGGAGGAATGGAATCTTGGAAAGTCATGATTTAAGGATTTTCAAACATGTTGCACAACTGCAATCAATGTCAAAAACAGCTGAAAAATTAGGCTATGTACAGCCTAATATCTCCCAACGACTGAAAGGGTTGGAGGTTGAGCTCGGAGTTAAATTATTTATACGTAATAACCGTGGCGTAACATTGACGAACGAAGGGAAAATTTTGTTGAATTATGTAAACCAAATGACCGTTTTAATGGAAGAAGCAAAAGCGGCAATCAATCCTCATAAATGGAGAGAGCCTTTAACAATAGGAGCAAGTCAAACAATTTCTGCTGTTAAAATACCTCAATTGGTTTCCGCATTTTTAAAAACAAATCATACTGTGGATGTGAAAATAAGGACAAGTGAGAAGTTAAAATTACTAGAAATGCTTTCTTATGGAGAACTTGATGGGCTTTTTATTAATGGTGAATACAATCATTCTCAGTTTGAAGCCGTCTATTCTTATTTTGAAAACATCACGTTAATTTCACTCACTCATGATCAATTAAAGAAACAGCATGAACAAACTTTACTAGTTAACAGCGATCCGAGCTGTGTTTATAGAAATACATTATTCGATTTTTGGAGGAAACGAAATGATAAAGAGCCAGCAATTATAGAATTTGATTCGCTTGAAGCCATTCTGCAAGCTGTCAGTGAAGGCCTTGGGATTAGTTTAATGCCAGCGGATGTTGCTCAAAATCGAAAAGAAAATACAATCCATTTTCAAGAACTAAAAGAGAAAATAAAAATTGAATTTGTTATTAAACAGAGAAAGCAGCAGCGCCATAGTTTAAAAAAATTCATTCATTTTTTACAATCATAATCAAAGCATTCAACATCCAATTCCCTAAAAAATGCATCTTGGAGAAATACCAGTTTCCGAGGTGCGTTTTTCATAGAATGACCGTTACTTTACCTCTATTAGATAGATTAATGAATAAAGGAGTTGACACTAAAAATAAAAACAGGGTTCTAAATTCACAGCGAAAATACTAGTAAAAGAATATAACAACCAAAAATTAGCTGTTAAATTAAATATCTTTACATGATTATTTCATCCCTGCTGTACTGTTTTCTTGATAATATCATTTGTAAATATTTATCATAAATAGTTCGAAACAACTATTGAAAAATCTATTCTGTGTACTTTATTTCCTCATTCATTAGTTAAGCTACCTAGAATACTTACATCATTCATTTCTCTTCAAAGTTTAATTTCATGTAAATTTTTTACGGTATATTTACAATCAAACCGACTTAAACCTCATCACTCCAATCTTTGGTGTAAATTCCCTGCTAAATCAACTCTGTTCTTGTTTACAAAACGATAACAAAGCCTATAACGTTTCGTTAATTTAACAAAATATCTGGATAGTAAACTTAAGATGACAAATATAACGAAGAAGGGAATGATGAACCTAGTGCCTCAAATTCTCTTTTCCTCAACTCTCGCTTGGTCACTTCCGGTTGAAGAAATAGTACCTTTTGCAAAAGCGTCCGGCATCGACGGATTGGAGATTTGGTCTGAGCACGTGTGGCATTATCGTTCGGATCCTCAGCTTATTCACAAGAATAATAACTTCGAATTGAACTTTACACTGCATGCGCCAAGCTGGGATTTAAACATCGCATCATTAGACCAGGAAATCAGAGAGGCTTCGATTGCAAGAATTTTTCATTCCATTGAACTAGCGGACCGGATTGGTGCAGGTTCTATTACGTTTCATCCCGGACAAGCTACACTTCCTGTCTTGGGAACTGAGTATTATGAAGAAATTCTGCTTGAATCCGTGGACAAAATTGTTCAGAAAGCAAAACAATACGGAAAAACAATGTCGCTTGAGCTAATGGAAGAAAAACCGAAAGAATTCATTACATCACCTACTGTATTGAATCATTTCATTCAGTCCTGTCACACAGCTCTTCGCACCACGTTTGATGTCGCACATATTAAGAGCTCGCAAGATCCCGTTGCCGCTTTTGCTGAAACAGCAAGAGTCGATAAGATCCATTTAAGTGACAATTTGAACACTCGTCTGCACGTCCCGCTTGGCACCGGCATAATCGATCGGGAGTCAATTCATTATTTTCTCACCCAAGTACCTCTTCCTATTGTTATTGAAGGCTTGGATCCATCGCCATCTCTTGATTGGTGGCATATTAACCTTTATTACGTAAGGAAGCTCTTCTTACCCGAAGAACAGGAGGTGTTCGGTTGAAAATATTAGTTTCCAACGATGATGGCATATTTGCTCCCGGCTTAGAAGCAATGGTACAGGTTTTACAGCATTTTGCCGATGTGTATGTTATTTGCCCAGATCAAGAAAGAAGCGCCGTCAGTCATTCCATCACGCTGCGCCAGCCGATCAAAGCGATGCCGCTCGATATTTTCCCCGGAACCAAGGGAACCTGGTGCATTAATGGAACACCTGTCGATTGTGTAAAGCTTGGCATCGAAGTGTTGATGAAAGAGCCGCCCGATTTTGTGTTTTCCGGCATTAACCTTGGACCGAATCTCGGCAGGGATCTTTACTACTCCGGAACAATAGCAGGCGCTTCAGAAGCAGTTCTTTACGGAATTCCTTCAGCTGCCGTTTCTCTTAATGCGTTTTCAAGTCAAAAAGTGAACTTCACAAAGGTTTCACAGCTATTTTACAAAGTGGCGGAGGTATTGATTCAAAACAAGCTTCCCAACACTGCTTTTCTAAACATTAATCTGCCATATTTGAGTAAAGAGCAGTGCAAAGGGGTAAAGGTGATTCCGCTTGACATGACTGTATCCCGCTACCGATATGTCGGCCTTAATGACCCGCATGGACACATTTATTATTGGCTGAAGGATCTAATGCCCGAACTGGATAACCTTGATAGTGAAAGTGATTTTCAGCTATTGCGGGAAGGCTATATTACTATCTCGCCAATCGAATTCAGAACTCATTATAAGAAAAAACAAGAACAAATCGATCGATGGTTCAACAAACATACATTCCAAACCTTTAAAGGAGTTCAACAATTATGAGAAAAAAATTAACGGTCTTACTAAGCGCACTCATTCTCTTATTACTTAGTGCATGCGGGAGCAACTCATCTTCAGGCTCAAACGATCAAAACGGGCAAAACGAACAAAAAAGTGAAAAGATAGAGGGAACCCTTCAATTTTATACCTCTCAGCCAGACGCTGACGCAGAAAAGCTGGTCGCCGGCTTTAAAGAAAAATATCCGGATGTCAAAGTAGAAACCTTCCGTTCCGGAACAGAAGAAGTTATTTCAAAGGTGAAAGCGGAGAAAATGTCAGGAAAAGTCCAAGCAGATGTTATGCTATTAGCCGATTCAGTTACGTTTGAAAGCCTTAAGAAAGAGGATTTGCTTCAAGCTTATGAATCAAAAGAAGCCGGCAGCATCCCTGAGGAATTTGTCGATGCTGATCATATGTATTTCGGAACGAAGGTAATGGCTACCGCTCTTGCCGTGAATACCGATAAGGTCAAAAGCCTGCCTAAAGGATGGGAAGCTCTCACATCAGCAGATGCAAAGGACAAGGTCATCATGCCAAGCCCGCTTTATTCCGGAGCTGCGGCGTATAACTTAGGTGTTTTCACTCGCCAAAATGATTTCGGCTGGGATTTTTATGAAAGCATTAAAGGCAATAATGCAGTTGTTACAAAAGGAAATGGCGATGTATTAAAAGCCGTTGCTTCAGGAGAAAAATCGTACGGAATGGTTGTAGATTTTATTGTGGCTCGTGCAAAAGCTGAGGGTTCTCCGGTTGATCTCGTATATCCTGAAGAAGGCGTTCCAGTCATCACAGAACCGATTGGAATTATGAAGGATGCAAAAAACGCAGCGGCCGCTAAAGCGTTCGTTGATTACGTCTTATCAGAGGATGGCCAAGAGCTTGCAGTTGAATTCGGCTATACACCGATCCGTGAAGGAATCTCTGCCCCTGAAGGCTTACAAACCATTGACAAAATGAAAGTACTCAAAACGGATATCAACGAGCTTTATCAATCCAGAGAAGACGATAAGAAAAAATTCGGTGACCTATTTGGCAAGTAATCGTAAAAGAAAGGAAGCGAAATGACATGCTATTTAAATCTTCTATTGAACAGAAAGCGAAACCCGTTTTTTCGCTTTCTTTCCTATCTTTTCATACTTTGACCTGGAAAATTATCGGTTTTGCTGTTCTCCTCTTTCTATTTCTGATGCCTATCGTCCGTTTAATAAGCTTAAGCTTTGGAGCAGAAGGTGCTTTAAGTTTTGGGGTATATGAAGAGGTGCTTACAGATCCCGCTACGTGGAAATCCATTGAAAATACGGTTTGGATTACAGCTTTTAGTACTCTGCTTTCCGTCGTGCTTGGTGTCAGCACGGCCTGGATTATGGCCTATGTGGATATCCGCGGCAAACAAGCAATGCAGCTGTTTATCTATCTCCCTTTTATCATCCCCTCCTATATTACTACCCTCGCATGGGTTCAGTTTTTTAGCGGTTCAGGACCGCTTGCGATGTTGTTTGGAGATGAGATGCTGCCTAATCTTTACGGGATGGGAGGAATTATCTTTGTTCTCGGCATTTCCCATTACCCGGTCGTCTATCTTATGAGTGTCGATGTCTTTCGAAAAATTCCCCGCGACGCGGAGCAAGCGGCGATGGTTTCCGGAGCCGGCAGATGGACTGCTTTTCGGAAAATTATTTTCCCCATGGCTCTTCCGGGAATAGGAAGCGGTGCTTTGCTTGCATTTTTATCGAACTTAGACAACTTCGGTGTACCTGCATTTTTAGGCATTCCATCAAACATTCGCGTACTGAGCACCTATATTTACGAGCAAATCATCGGTTACGGCCCCAGCGCATTTGCCAGAGCTGCAGTATTATCAGTAATGCTCGGCGTTATCGCTTTGGCAGGTACTATCATTCAAGCGATCATTGTAAGAAAAAGCAAAGCAAATGAAACGACAAAGCGCGATATGGAGCCCCGTTACTACGTGTCAACAAGATCCAGGCGATTGATTCAAGCCAGTCTTTGGAGCTTTTTGCTGTTGACAAGCCTAGTTCCGTTTCTGGCAATGGCAGCCACCTCCTTGATCAAGGCATACGGTCTATCACTATCGTGGGAAAATCTTTCGTTCAAAAACTATCTTTATTTGTTTACAGACAGCAAGGTAGCGCGTTCGGTAAGCAATAGCATTATGTTAGGCTTGGCCACAGTGATCACTTGCCTTTTCGCAGGAACCTTGCTCGCATATGTTCGATTTAAACAACCAAATCTCTGGACACGAGCAGCAGAAGGAATCGTCACATTGCCTTATGCTCTCCCCGGAACGGTTTTGGCCTTGAGCATGATTCTGATGTGGATGCAGCCTGTCCCAGGATGGTACCCAGGCGTGTACGGAACGATCTGGATCTTGCTAATCGCCTATTTGACAAGATTTCTCGTGCTCCAATTCAGAGGAAGCCTGACAGCCTTCTCCCAGCTTGATCCCAGCATGGAGGAAGCAGCACAGACGTCGGGAGCATCCGGGTTTACCAAATGGAGAAGCATTTTGCTTCCCCTGCTGCTGCCAGGAATAATGAGCGGAGCATTTCTCGTATTTCTTACGGCTTTAGCTGAGCTTACTGTCTCAAGCCTCCTATGGTCAAGCGGCGCAGAGACGATCGGCGTCATGATTTTCAGCTTTGAACAGGCAGGCTACAGCACATATTCAACCGCTTTTTCTACATTGATTGTCTTAGCCATCCTGATTGGCGGTGTCAGCCTGATGCTTTTTCAAAATTTTATAGGAAAGCGAGTGAGCTTGAAAAATGATTGAACTTAACGGCGTGAGCAAGCAATATGGTTCGTTTTCTGCATTGAATCATATTAACCTTTCATTTAAAGAAGGAGAATTTATTGCGATCCTTGGTCCTTCTGGCTGTGGAAAAACGACCCTGCTCAGGCTTCTGGCCGGATTTATCAAACCGAGTGAAGGCAGCATTTTTCTAAACGAAGAAGAAATTGCCTCGCCTAAACGGCTTGTAAAGCCTGAAAAACGAAATATAGGCATGGTTTTTCAATCATTCGCGCTTTGGCCGCATTTAACCGTGCAAGAGCACGTTGAATTTGCCCTTAAACACCACAGGTTTACCAAAAACCAATCCAAACAGCAGCAAGAGGAACGCGTTCACGACGTTCTGAAAATGGTGGAAATGGAAGCCTTTAAACACCGGTATCCTTCTGAACTTTCCGGAGGCCAAAGACAGAGGGTCGCACTGGCAAGAGCCATCGTGCCGGAACCTGTCCTGCTTTTGATGGATGAGCCGTTGAGTGCCCTCGATGCAGAGCTCAGAATGGAAATGAGGAAAGAAATTCAATCCATCCATCAACAGACAAAAGCAACAATTGTCTATGTCACCCACGACCAAAGTGAAGCACTCGCCATGGCTGATAGAATCATCGTCATGAATAACGGAATCGTTGAACAGGCAGACACTCCTGAAGTGATCTATACTAAGCCGGAAACTGTCTTCGTTTCAACATTTGTGGGCAAAAGCAACCTGATCCAAGGACAGTGGACGAAGCAAAATGTATTTATTCCGGATGGTTTCCCTATGGTAGAATGGGAGGATATCGGCATTTCACAAGAACTTAAGAATCAGAACCTCTTCCCTGTAAGACCGGAGCAATGGAAAATCGGCGACCCCACGGAAAACAGTATTGTCGGTGTGGTATCATTTGTCCAATTTCAAGGAAACGAAATCCATTATAATGTTAAAATAGAAAAGCAAATGCTCACTCTTTATTCACCAGCTTTTCAAGAGCGGTACCAGCCTGGTGATATTGTTGGACTGACTTTGGCAGTTGAAAAAAAGAAAGGAGATAATAAAACCAATGATCGATTTGCACATTCATTCCGTGTTCTCTGACGGACATTGGACACCGGAAGAAATCATTGCAGACGCCCAGAAAAAGAAGCTTACTGATATCGCAATTACCGACCATGACGCGATTCAAGGCTATCAAGAAGCAAAGAAGCTTGCTCCATCAAACTTGAACCTGATCTCCGGCATCGAGCTCAATACAGACGGTGTCTACGGTGAACTGCACATACTCGGATATAACTTCGATCCGGAACACCCTAGTATGCTAGGGCATATTTCCTGGAGATCTCAAGAACGAAAAGACTGGGGAAAAAAGATTGTTGATCGATTGAATGAACTTGGATATACGATTTCATTTGATAAATGTCTCGACCGTGTCGGGAAAGGTGTTCTCGTGCGTACTCACATCGCCGAGGAGCTTGCTGCCGCCGGTTATTTCCCTAATTGGAAGGAAGCACACCAAGCATTGCTGAAAAAAGGAAAGCCCGGGTTTGTCGAACGTAGTCCCTTTTCCGCTGTAAATGCGATTGATCTCATCCATGAAGCAGGAGGAGAAGCCTTTCTCGCCCACCCAGGCATTTATATAAAACCATTTTCATTAGAAGAACTTGTTGCTGCAGGTTTAGATGGAATTGAAGTTTGGCATCCTAAGCACAGTTCGGCTGATGTTGAATACTGGGAGAAGCAAGCTGAACGATTCGGCATGACTGTTTCCGGCGGAAGTGATTTTCATGGGCCTGTATCAAGGAATCCATTTCCAATTGGAAGTGTGGAGATTCCGGAGTGGGCTGAAACAGCGGTAAAGAAATTAGTCACCAATTAATGTTTAGGGAAACGAATTGACTCCATCTATTCGTCTCCCTTAATATTTGTCATTAGTCCGATTAGAAAAATAAAAGAACCGCAGATCAAACTTTAAAAAGTTTTCTGCGGTTCTTTTAATTATCTTTTAATTTACAAACACTTTTAAGAACACTTTAGTTCCCTGAATAGTTACTTTCATTAGCGCTTGTAGGAGTATCTGTAGTTAATTGTCCTTGTTCAAGAATGTCGTGTTGACGGACATAGGTTTTATCTCCATCAATATTCAACAAGAAGCTAGGAGCAAATGTAGAATGATTGATACTAGATGCTCCACGATTTGTCATGTAGCTTGTTACTACTACATTATTGTCGTTAGGATTCTTTGGCAATAAAGCATAATGCGAATACGTAAAGGTACGGCTGTTGAAGTCTTCATCAGACGCGATGACAAGACCAGTATCATTAAGCGGTGTATATGGTCCTGTTAATGAGTCAGATACATACCCCAACATATAGATCATATTCGGCGAAATGTTATCTACCCCCATTTTCGCACCTCTTGTATCTGTGAATAGATACCATTTGTCTTTTAATTTAAAGACATTCGCACGTTCAATTTCGTCTGTCACCAAATTGGATGTAATTAATGGGTTCATGACCTTTTTTAGTGTGAAATCATCGTTGATTTCAATAATGCCCAGAGCACCGTTTGCTAATGTCGCTAACTTTTTCTTAGGACTAGACATAATACGTTGAAATTCTGATTGAAAGTAGTAATCATCTCCACCGTAAAATGCTTTGTTATATAAAGATAAATCTCCATGGTAACCATTATCGGATCCTGTATTTCCTTCAAATACAAGGTATTTACGGCCATTATCCTCTACATAATGAGGGTCTCTCAAAGTATGGTTATCTCCGGAAGAAAACATTCCTTCATCATGAAATTGAGAAACATTCTGATAGATTTTCCCATCACCATCAAAGATTGATTTATGGTCTTGTACACCGTCAATGGTTAATGATTCATCATGTAAACCAACATTTACTTGAGCTGTAGTTAAAGTTTGTTTGCTATCACCAGTGCCGCCAAGAGCCATGCTGCCTGAGAAATCTGTATAAAAAAGGCGGATCTTATGATCGATTAATGCAGCTGAGCCTGACCATTCTTCCGTTTGATGCTTTAAAATCGGATCATTTGCATTGAATTTATCGGCATCCGTAAATACTCGTCCGGCATTTTTCCAGCTGTCAATCGAAGTCTCTCCGATTTTTTGATAAAACATATAAATAAATGTTTCATTCGTTCTTGGCTTGCCAGCAAGAGCAAATACAATATGGTAGCCGTTATATTCAGCAACAGTTCCATCCGGGTTTTGAAGCGGCCAGCTGTCCCATACATCCAAATCAATTGGTGCTTCAGAATCTGAATATCTTTTAGCTGAAGGAATATTGGCTATTTCATCAGCATTGAAATTAGGCATTCTATATTGAGAATTTTTTTCCTGAAAAGGAATCCGGGAAATATCATACCTAGTGATTTGTGAGGTATTGTATTTATTTGTATAGGAGACAAAATTATCACCTAAATTGGAACGATAGACAAATCCCGTTCTTCCGTTATAAGTTACCTGATACATACTGGAGTTATCCGGACTCGTTGTAGTTACTTTATTATTGATATCAATTGAAGTAATAATTCGTTTATCACTTGAAGTTGTATCGTATAAATTTGACTTCTTGACTACATATTTAGTGATAGGTTTCGCTTTGTCTCCCAGATCCGCACGATAAACATAGCCCGTTTTCCCCTTATATGTAACTTTGTACATGTTGTCAGACACTGGACTTGTCGTTGTTAGTTTATTATTTAGAGGAATTGACGCGATTATTTTTTTATTCCCCTTGTATGAATCATATAGATTCGTTGTTTTTACAACGAACTTATCAATAGCCTTTGGCTTGCCGCTTAGATTCCCACGATAAACATATCCTGTTTTACCGTTAATTTTCACTTGGTACATATTATCAGATACTGGACTAGTAGTTGTCAGCTTATGGTTAACAGGAATTGACGTGATGATATTAGATTTACTGCTATTTGAAGAGTATAGATTTGACGTTTTTACGGTATACTTCTCAACCGCTTTCGGCTTGTCTCCCGTGTTCCCACGATAAACATATCCGGTTTTGCCTTTGTATTTCACTTGGTACATGTTATCAGAAACAGGACTCATCGTTGATAGTTTAACATTAACAGGAACCGACGCAAGTATTTTTGATTTACTCTTATTTGAAGAGTATAGATTTGACGTTTTTACAGTATACTTCTCAACCGCTTTCGGCTTGTCTCCCGTGTTCCCGCGATAAACATATCCGGTTTTGCCTTTGTATTTCACTTGGTACATTTTATCAGAAACAGGACTCGTCGTTGATAGTTTTACATTGACAGGAACCGACGCAAGTATTTTTGATTTACTCGTATTTGAAGAGTATAGATTTGATGTTTTTACGATATATTTCGTGACCGGTTTTGCTTTATCAGCAAGATTCGATTTATATACGTATCCGGTCCGTCCCTTATATGTAACTTTATACATGCTAGATGACTTTGAACTTGTCGTTGAAAGTTTAGTATTAACAGGGATAGTAGTAATTTTTCGTTTTTTGCTTGTGGTTGTGTCATATAGATTCGACGTTTTTACTACATAATAACTACTTGTTTTTTGTGTTTTAGCCTCAGCTGCAGTATGTAAGAATGCATAGCTAAATACTAGGCATAAACTAAAAGCTAATGCGCGCAGAAAAACCTTCTTCAAATTGATCTCTCCTTTTCTAATTTCAAGTCTTTATATTACCATTAATTTGTTTATTTTAATAGTCTATTTCCCTAAGAAATCGTCAAAATCTGATTCTAACTTACTATTACAAAGGAAATGGAAATCTAATAGAGTATCTTCTATTATTTATATAAATATATAAATAACTGTAACTAATGTTTATTATTTAGAAATGAAGTATGAAAAAGAGATGGCTTTTCTATATCATAGCGAGGGCTTTAGAGAACTTATTTCTTTGCAGCTAATAAAAAAGCAGGCTAGAATCCTTCATGGAATTCCCCTGCTTTTTATTGATTATCAATTACTTTTATTAGATTTTCATAAATCTTTTTTTATCACACCATGATCTTGCAAATGTCGTTTGTAAACTCGACGGGATCGTTGACCGGCAATCCTTCAATAAGAAGCGCTTGATTGTACAATAGATTTGTATATAAATTGACTTTTTCTTTATCAGTTTCAAATGCTTCCTGTAATGACTTGAACACTTCATGATTCGTATTAATTTCCAAAACCTTTTCCGCTTGAATGTTTTGGTTATTCGGCATCGATTTCAGGATTTTTTCCATTTCGATACTTACTTCGCCATCAGTGGATAAACAGACTGGATGGGTCTTTAATCGTTTTGATACCCGTACATCCTTTACTTTGCCGGACAGCGTCGTTTTCATATATTCAAAGAGGTCTTTGTTGTCCTTCTCCTCTGACTCTGTATCCGTCTCGCTTTCTTTTACTTCAATTCCTAGATCACCGCTTGAGACAGATCTGAATTCTTTTTCTTTAAAATTTGTCAGCACTCTGATTGCGAATTCATCCACTTCATCGGTGAAATATAAAATTTCATACCCTTTTTCTGCTACGATTTCCGTCTGCGGCAGTTTTTCAATCCGTTCATGGCTTTCTCCGGAAGCGTAATAAATGTATTTTTGATCCTCAGGCATTCTTGATACATATTCATCTAAAGTGACAAGCTCTTTCTCTTTGGATGAATAGAACATCAATAAGTTCTGCAGCACATCTTTATGACTGCCATAGTCACTGTATACCCCGTATTTCAACTGTCTTCCAAAGGATTCATAGAACTTTTTATACTTCTCACGATCGTCTTTTAATAATCCTTGCAATTGACTCTTGATTTTATTCTTAATGTTTTTCGCGATAAGCTTCAACTGGCGGTCTTGCTGTAAAATCTCTCTTGAAATGTTAAGTGATAAGTCTTCAGAGTCGACCATTCCTTTAACGAAGCTAAAATAATCCGGAAGCAAATCAGCGCATTTTTCCATAATTAATACGCCATTCGAATAAAGCTCTAATCCCTTTTCAAATTCCTTTGAATAATAGTCAAACGGAATTTGCTCAGGTATAAATAAAATGGCATTGTACCTCACAGCTCCATCAACACTGATATGAATATGCTTTAAAGGCTTGTCAAACCCGTAATGCTTTTCCGAATAAAAATTCTCGTAATCTTCGTCCTTAAGCTCATTTTTATTCTTTCTCCAGATTGGAACCATGCTATTGATTGTTTTTTCTTCTTGTATATCTTCAAATTCATTTTCGCTGTCTTCTTTCGGCTTCCTTTCAGTCACGTCCATTTTAATCGGGTAGCGAATGAAATCAGAGTATTTTTTTATGATCGATTGTAAACGATACTCCTCTAAATACTCATCATACGTTTCATCTTCTGTATTTTCTTTGATTTTTAAAATAATCTCTGTTCCCACAGTTTCTTTTGGATGCGTATCTATCGTGTAACCATCCGCACCTTGAGATTCCCACTTATACGCTTCATCACTGCCGAGTGCTTTTGTGATGACGGTAACCGTGTCAGCTACCATGAAGGATGAATAAAATCCGACACCAAATTGCCCGATGATATCCTGGCCATCCTTCATTTCATTTTCTTTTTTAAAGGCAAGCGAGCCGCTCTTGGCAATCACTCCAAGGTGATCTTCAAGCTCTTCTTTTGTCATGCCGATTCCTGTATCAGAAATCTTTAGCGTTCGATTTTCCTTGTCAGCATCCACTTTTATGTAATAATTGCCCTGCTCAAACGTTAAAGTGTCATCGGTTAAAGCTTTGTAGTAGATTTTGTCGATTGCATCGCTTGCATTTGAAATTAACTCTCTTAAAAAGATCTCTTTTTGAGAATAAATCGAGTTAATCATCATTTCTAACAACCGTTTAGACTCTGCTTTAAATTGTATTTTTTCCATTAAAGAATCTCCTCTCTTTACAACAAGCACTTAAAGATAATCACTTTTTTAATATCATAGAATGTTTTTGCTGTCAATATATTCTACCAGCCGTGAAACCTTACTTTTTTCCCTTTATCAACAAGACTGGAACTGATATTATCCAAAGCCATATGAGCGGAATGGTCCCATACGTGGGCAAGGCTTAGATCAATACAAACCATTTTCGAGTTATCAGTCAAATCAATCTTTTCCTTCAAAGTCTCTGCCGTTACAAAGAAGAGCTGCCCTTTTACGTGATAGACCTTTTCTTCCCCGTTCCAATCGTTCGTTACTTCCAGCTTTGCAGATTTATAAGCATATTGTAAGACACTTAGCAATACACCAATGAGCACACCAATTGCCAGGTTATGTGTAGCGAGAACAACCAGTACCGTCGTGACCATGATAACCACTTCGGAGATCGGGGTATTCCGGATATTGCGTAAGTAGTCCCAATCGAAAATTTCGCTGCATACATAAAACATCACTCCAACGAGTGCAGCAATCGGAATCATAGAAACAAGATCACTAAATACAAAAATAAATAATAGAAACACAACCCCTGAAACGATCGTAGACAGCCTTGTTGTTCCACCATTTTTCACATTCAGATAGGATTCAGCAACCAATGCACAGCCTGCCATCCCTCCGATGAATCCGGTGGCTGTATTTGCAATCCCTTGTCCTCTTATTTCCTTGTCTTTACTCGTCTTCGTATCCGTCATTTCATCAATCTTTGATTGCGTAAGTAAAGTCTCTGCATATCCGACAATTGCGAGTGACAGAGACGTTGGGAGGATTACCCAAAGCGTATCAAGGGTAAAAGGAATATTCGGAACATGCGGAAGCGGCAGAGACGTTGATAAATTAGCCAGATCACCTACTGTCTGCAAATTCCCTCCTGGTAAAAAAGAGTAGACAAGCGTCATAATCACGATAGCAACAAGCGGCGACGGTACGACCGAGGTAAATTTCGGTATTAAATAAATTACAAGGAGTGTTCCAGCAATCATAACGTACATTCCCCAGGATTGATCTTCAAAGTAATGCAGCTGTGCTAAAAAAATAAGAATAGCAAGAGAATTAACAAATGCAGTGATAACCGAATGCGGCACAAACCTCATGAGCTTCCCTAGTCGAAATGCTCCCATCAATAATTGAATAATTCCCGTAAGTATCGTTGCAGCAAATAAGTATTCGATACCATTTTCAGCCACCAGAGCTGTCATTAATACCGCCATTGAGCCGGCAGTTGCTGAGACCATTCCCGGCCTTCCGCCGAAAATTGAAATGAGTATTAGGATGCTGATGGTCGAATAAATGCTGATCATCGGATTCACACCGGCAATAAACGCAAAAGCCAAGGAGTCTGGGATTAGTGCGAGAACGGTTGTAATACCTGCCATTACATTTAGACGTATACTGGTAAAGTTAGGTTTTATATCTTGCAAAACAGTCATTTCATTTCTCCGTTTCTGTTGATAAATAGCTATGTACAACATCTTCGTAAACAGTATATGTGAAATTGAAATATTCATCAATTTTTAGATAAGTGAAATAAGCGGATGATACAGTCAAGAATCGATACATGATTACCATAAATATGTGTTAGTTAGTATGCAAAAAAAGAGTGCCAATATAGACACTCTGATTAAGCAGACTTCATAAGCTCGAAAACATAGGGCTGACTGTTTTACGACTCTATCAAATGTGAATAAAAGAATGATTTAACTGTTTCAAGCGTGTGGGGTTGAGTAAAAGCTATATGTCCGGCACCTGTTATTTTATATAAGGTTGCGTCATTTCCTGCTTGTTTAAGTGCTTTAAAAAATTGTACGCTTTGCTCATATGGTACGACATCGTCTTGATCCCCATGCATCATTAAAATGGGTGGTGCATCAGGGTGCACGTATTCAATTGGACTAGCTTTTCTCGCTTTCTCTTTGTTTTCCTGAACAGCCCCGCCAATAAGCTTAGATTCCGGCGATTGGGGAGAATCATGGTCAAAGGCTGACGGGAATTGGCTCATGGTGAGGATTTCTGTCGGACCAAACCAGTCTACAATAGCTTGAACGTGAGTAGATTCGTGGGGATATTCCCGATCTCCATCAAACTCTTCAATTCCTTCTGTTAATCCCAGTAAAAGAGCCAAATGCCCGCCTGAAGAATCTCCCCATACACCTACTTTCTGTGGATCAATGTTATATTGGAAGGCATTTGCTTTTAAGAAACGTACAGCAGTTTTTACATCCTGAATTTGCGCAGGGAAAATAGCTTCGCTGCTCCCTCTGTATTGCACACTCGCGATGACGTAGCCTTGTTTCGCAAAATCAACAAGCTGCGGCAAGAAGCCAAAAGTATCCTGCTCCGTCCATCCCCATCCACTGCCTTGCAAATAAATAATCAAAGGATATTTTTCTTGGTTACCATCCCTGTTAAATAACGCATCCATAGGGTTTCTATATACTAATAAATTTAGCTTCAATGACGTACCCTCTACGTTTGAAAACTCAATATTTGGAATCAATTGGACATAGGAATTAATGTTTTGCTCCCAATCTAGAACTTTAATTTCTGAATCTGCATTGCTGATATCCGCCATTTTCCTTTCTCCTCCTCAAATGTAATCTTAAAAATAAAAGGTGTGCAGCAATTTCTCAATTTGCTGTGCCGGGATTTATTTCATTTTTCCTCACCTCCTAAAATGGCAACGAATGATTTCGTTGTAATCAAACCCATTACAACAATGAGAGAAGCTGACCTATTTGATATTTTACGGCAATAGCTCCAACCCGTTGTAAACAAAAATATTACAACATTGTTAAAAAGATTATGCTTCCTGAGAAGCATTCTTTTTTTGGATAATAAACTCAGTTATTTCTTGTATTGAAACTTCCTTTAGTATATCCTCCATGGCTGTTTGCGCTTTTAATAAAAAAAGCTCCAGAACCTGATTAATATTTGCTCCGACCCAACAATTCGGGTTCGGATTTTCATGAGTGTGGAAAAGCTCGCCTTCCAAAACGACATCAACTGCTTTATATACATTATATAAGGAAATATCGCTAGCATCTTTTAATAAATATGCTCCTCCCGAACCCCTTCTCACATCAATCAATCCTGATTTTTTTAGTAACCTGCTGATTTGACGGATAATCACAGGATTCGTATTTACGCTGTCCGCGATTTGCTCTGAAGTAAGAAGGTCTGTACGGACCGCTATCAGAGATAACATATGAACGGCGATCGTGAACCGGTTGCTAATTCTCATGGAATCACCCTTTCGTTGTAACAAGTATAATTACAACGAAAGAAATAGTCAATCCATTTGTAAAAAATATCAGCAATCGCTTCGCCAGTTTACAAAATGATTATAAAGATTTATGCGTTTATTATAACGTATAACAGCGAAACCGAACCTACCCTCTCCCTTCGACATTCAGGTAGCTCTTTTTCCCAACAATTCAAAAACCAAATCAGTATACTGTCATTTTCAGCAGCCAATTAGTGTTTTCGGAAAAAGTCAGTTTAGAAATCGTTTACGCTATACTAATTTTTCATCACATTACCTCCTAAATAAAACCATCTCCTCGTACTAAAAACGTCATTTATCTAGTTGAACAGTTTCCTTACTTAATTATTCAGCTCATAATTTCAATAATTCCTCCAAAAAAAATTAAATAGAGAAAACGTTTACTCTTATTACTAAAGACCTCTCATATATTACATTTTCATTAATTATCCGTCGCTTCGTCCCTTTTTTTACTCTGACAATTATACCAAAATCTCCGGAAAATTAAGCGCTAACAATTGGATAGGTACAAGGAATCTTCTTAATTTCTATCATTCGTCGTATTGTTCGTTTTTGAAGGAATTGGTAGGTTAAGTACGTACTAAAATTCTATTCGATGAGGTGATTGTATGCTAAAACTTACACAATTATTCAGAGTCATGATTGCAGCAGCTCTAGTAATGGTTGTATCCTTGCCTTCAACCATTACAACAACGTTTGCGGCGCCAGCAGGGGGGCAAACACCGGCAGCTCAGCCTGAACCGGATACTCCCCTTAATAAGGATAATTTGCAAACGTTTACTGTAACCGGTGTCAAAAATTTAAAGAATGGCGTTCAATTTGATTTAGGCGAATATAAGGCTTTCATTCGTCTATATTCAGAAGATCTAGCGAAAGTTTCCGTTTTAAAAAATGGGCAAAAGGAGTTTGATTCTCCGGCCATTCATAAAAAGGATTGGAAAACACCTAGCTTCGAAACGTCGGATGGACAAGATGAGTATACGATTACAACAAAAGAGCTTACGATTAAAATCAATAAATCCAAGTTTGGTGTGAAATTTTTAGACAAGCAAGGAAACGTCATCAATGAAGATTACATGAAAAATGGCGCTTCCTCAGGATATGAAAATGGAAAGCCGTACGTATTTAAAAAGACAAATAAAGAGGAAAACTTTTACGGCTTCGGGGAACAAGGAGGATTAAACTTAAATAAACGCGGCAAAAGTGTCGGAATGTGGAATACGGATGCCTTCGGCTATTCAAAGGATACAAAGTATCTTTACACTTCCATTCCTTTCTTTATGGGTCTGAAGGATAAAAAAGCTTACGGTATTCTTTTTGATAACTCGCATCGTTCCTACTATGAAATGGCCAGTGAGTCGGATGATTACTATTACTTCTATGCAAACGGCGGCCCGCTCACCTATTACTTCATGTACGGTCCGGAAATTTCAAACGTGATTGATCGATATACAGAACTTACCGGAAAAATGGATCTGCCGGCCGAATGGACACTGGGTCTTCATCAAAGCAAATGGGAATATACACCTGATGAGATTGTGAATGTCGCGAAAACCTACCGGGAGAAAAAGATTCCGTTAGATACGATGCATTTCGACATTGATTACATGCAAGATTACAGGGTATTTACGTGGGATCAAAAATACAAAGATGCGTTGAAGCGATTAAAACAGATGGAAGGCTTCCATGCCATTGCTATTAATGATCCTGGTGTAAAGAAAGATGAAAATTACAGCGTTTATAAGGAAGGAACAGCGAAAGATTATTGGGCGAAAAACCCTGACGGCAGCAATTTTGTGGGTCCGGTTTGGCCAGGCGATTCCGTGTTCCCTGATTTTTCAAAAGAAGAAGTTCGCAATTGGTGGGCAAAAAGCCATAAACCCCTTTTTGATGCAGGAATTGACGGCATCTGGAACGACATGAATGAACCGTCTGTGTTTAGGGATGACGACAAACACAACAACACGATGCCGCTGGATACTTACTTTGGATCAGATGAAAACAAAATTTACTCAACAGAATTCCATAATTTGTTTGGCCATCGAGAAAACGAAGGAACCCATAAAGCATGGTCCATGTATAAACCGAATGAACGTCCGTTTATTTTAACGCGTGATATGTTTGCAGGTTCTCAACGCTATGCAGCGATATGGACAGGAGACAATACAAGCAACTGGGAGCATTTGCAAATGTCCATGCCGATGAACATGAATATCGGATTATCAGGAGTATCCTTTGTCGGAAATGACATTGGCGGTTTCGCATCCAGTGCGGACAGCGAACTTTTCACACGCTGGATCGAAGTCGGCGCTTTCCTTCCATTTTCCCGGATTCACTACATGCCGGATCCGAAGAATTACGGTCAGGAGCCTTGGAGATTTGGACCGGAAGCAGAAAAAACTTCGAAAAAGTATATTGAAATGCGCTACAAGCTCTTGCCATACCTGTACAATGCATTTAAAGACTCTTCCGAAACGGGCAAACCTGTTCAGCAGCCGCTTGTTTATCACTTCCAAGAAGACGAGAAAACCTATAACGTCAGCGACCAATTTATGTTCGGTGATTCCATGATGCTTGCTCCGGTTGTCAAGAAAGGTCAAACAAGCCGTAAGGTCTACTTGCCTAAAGGAGAAACATGGATCGATTTCTGGACGAAAAAAGAATATAAAGGCGGCCAAACGATTACTGTCGATGCTCCGCTTGATCATTTGCCAATCTTTATGAAAGAAGATTCAATCGTACCAACTCGCGAGGTACAGCAATACACAGGTGAAAAAGAATTAACAAACCTTGTTCTTGATACTTACGTAGACGACGAAGCAAACTATAGCTTCTACGAAGACGACGGCAAATCGCTTAACCACAAAAAAGGCGAATTCGATATAACAAACTTCAGCATTGAAGAAAAACGAAACAAAATCGAATTCAAGAAATCAATGGAAGCTGATCGCTTCGATTCTGACATTGAGCAATATACGCTTAAGCTCAATAATGAAGAAGCTCCGGAAAAAGTATATGCAGCACGCAACAATTATAAAGCAGTTGATTCTTTAAAAGACATGACAAAGACTAAACGTTCCTATTTCTACGATGAAGAAACCAAAACGATTTATATCAATATTCCTGTAGAAGAAAGCAAAAAAGTCCAGATCAAATTTAATTAATTTTTTTATAAGGGACTAATCGCTCTAGTGATTAGTCCCTTCGTCTTTTTTGAAAACAATCGTTCAAATATAGATACAAATTGGTTATTACCTCATCTTCACATAACTCCTATGCTTTTTTCCTACAACTTGCTTTGGATAATACCGCCATCTTTCATTATTCATCTCACAAAAAAATTAATTTTTTTATCAGATTATTTGTTTGTTCATCCCCGCCTTCTGCGATGAGTGACACAAGAAATAAAATTCGTTCTGATCCTTCATCATGAACAATTCATTCTAAACTTTCCAGATCAAACCTTCTTTAATACGTTGCATGGCGAATTTCCGAACGAGATAAATGAGAGAATACTAGATTTTGTGGAACAAAATTCTGATGACAACTAATTAATAAAGTGCTGGATTGTCAGTATAAAATTGACGAACCAGCCCTTATTTTATTTATAGGTTGATAAGAAATCCGCCAATCGCCCCAAAGACTACGATCATCCACGGCTGCAGCTTCCAAAAAGCCAGCATACTAAATAAGATAGCAGCGAAGGCGAAATCAATTGGTGCCAGAATAGAACTTGTCCAGATTGGTTCATAAAATGCAGAGATTAATATCCCCACCACTGCTGCATTGACGCCCATTAGTGCACCTTTAACTTTTTCGTTTCGACGTAAACTTTCCCAAAATGGCAGTGTGCCAAAAATCAGTAGAAAAGCTGGTAAGAAGATGGCAACCGTCGCTAATAACCCGCCAAGCCAGCCATTCATGATCGTCCCTAAATATGCTGCAAATGTAAATAGCGGACCTGGAACGGCTTGTGCAGCGCCATATCCGGCAAGAAAGGTTTCTTTGCTTATCCATCCAGGATGTACAAATTCACGCTCAAGAAGCGGCAAGACAACATGTCCTCCTCCAAACACAAGAGAGCCTGAGCGATAGAAGCTATCCACCATAGCAACCCATTGTAATGAAGTAATGTCCCTCAAAATAGGGAGACCAACAAGCAATCCAAAAAATAATAATAAGCAAAAAATTGCAAAACGACGTGAAATAGGGAAATGAATTCTGGAATCATCTTTTTCTTCAGGCTGTTTAAAAATAAAATATCCAATCATTGCAGATAATAAAATGATCCCCACCTGTGTGTATGCCGTCTGCCATAATAGCGTTACTACTAATGCGATTAGTGCAATCGTTTTTCGTTTTACATCCGGGGTTAACTTCTGCGCCATTCCGATAATGGCGTGTGCAACAACTGCTACAGCAACCATTTTCAATCCATGTATCCAGCCTGCATCTCCAATTTGCAGTCCTTGCAAAATTAATGCCATCATAATGAGTGCAATAACTGAGGGTAATGTGAAGCCAAGAAAAGCAACGATTCCACCAATTACACCTGCACGCATGACTCCGATGCCAATACCAACCTGGCTGCTGGCAGGACCGGGGAGAAATTGGCATAAAGCGACTAAATCAGCATAGCTCTTTTCATCCATCCATTTTCTTCTGCGAATATATTCTTCATGAAAATATCCTAAATGGGCAATTGGACCTCCAAAAGAAGTCAAACCAAGTCTTGTTGAAACGATTAATATTTCTAACAAAGATCGAATGGAAGCCCCGCCATTTTCTTTATTTAACGCTTTACTTCCCACACTATTATTCTCCCTTCCAAATTCTATTTCCTTTAATTTCTTTAACTAGCTCGTATATTTTGAGCGATAATCTTTGAGCGATAATAATCGTACCAAACTCCTATTTCAAAAAACATAAAAAAATGATTTTATTTTTGTAAATCTTTTCAGATGACAATTTCCCCGGAAATACATTGAATTTCGAGAACTAATTACTTCTAAATTCCTTAATAGCACCTTTTTAAATCGCAGTAGCTGGTTTGGTTGCATAGAATCATATCACCAATCATGTATAAAAAAATACAGAGAGGAGGTTCCTCTCTGTACACATTCTGTAAATTTATTTTTCTCCTTCCTTTTTTCGATAAGAGATTTATGATCGAATACTTGAAACTCCCTCTTTCAAGCTTAGTTTCCTCTTTAGAATGGCTTGTCTCATATAGTAAAAAATATAACATAAGGCAACAAATGGTATAGTATAAAATAATGCCATTCGTTGTGATGGATCAAAAACAACTAACACGCATGACAAGAAGCATAATACAAACGCTGCAATAGGTACAATTGGATACAAAGGCGTTTTGAATTTCAAATCCTTTATATTATTGCCCTCCTTCAAATAAGTACGACGGAACATAAATTGTGAAGCAGCGATACCCATCCATACAATTACCACTGCTAATCCAGAAATAGAAACTAATACGATATAAACGGTTTGAGCAGGTATAACACTAGAGATCAAAGATAACACTCCGCCAAAAGTGGTGACAATTAGCGCCTTCATCGGAATCCCATTTTTATTTACTTTTCCAAAGGCTTTCGAGATCATTTTTTCATTTGATAACGACCAAAGCATACGAGTGGCAGCATATAACCCGGAATTTGCGCATGATAGAATGGCAGTTAAAACAACAAAATTCATTATGGTACCGGCATATGGAATCCCTATGTTATTAAATACGGTGACAAATGGGCTTTGATCGACCCCTGCTTCCTTCCAAGGAATTAAGGCTGAAATAACAAATATGCTTCCTATAAAAAATACAATCAACCGTAAAACCGTTGTATGGATCGTTTTCGGGATTACTTTTTCCGGTTCAGCTGTTTCTCCAGAAGCTACACTAATTAATTCCGTACCCGAAAAAGCAAAGTTAACAGCCAGCATCGTCAGGAAAACAGCACCAAATCCATTCGGGAAAAGCCCATCTTTTACAAAATTAGTGAACAAAGGAGCTTCTGTGTACCCATCCACCGGGATAATACCAAATACCGCCAACCCACCAATTAATATGAACAAAATAATCGCTATCACTTTAATACTGGAAAACCAAAATTCTGTTTCTGCAAAAAAGCGGACAGAAAAAGCATTTAAGCAAAAAAGGAAAACAATAAAAAAGGCGCTCCATGCCCATACTGTTGTTGTCGGAAACCAGCTTTGCATAATTAAACCAGCGGCAGTAAATTCAGAACCAAGTGCCACTGTCCATGTTAACCAATAAAGCAATGCCATAGTAAAACCAGTTCCAGGGCCGATATATTTAGTGGCATATGTATGAAAAGAGCCGGTCATAGGCATTTTTACGGTTAATTCACCTAAACAGAGCATCACCAGATACACGATAACAGATCCAACGAGGTAAGCGAGCAGCGTACCTACCGGACCTGCTTGATTGATCGTGTACCCTGAACTAAGAAAAAGCCCTGTTCCTATGACACCTCCAAGTGAAATCATAAATAAATGCCTGCTTTTCATTGTTCGTTTTAATTGACCATCAGTTGTGTTTTTTGTCTCCAGCATCTGATTACTCCCTCTAATATTTCATATGGTATTAAAAAAACAGTACAAGCTATGAGTATAACAAAAATTCAGTAAAATAAAATTTCACTTCTGTCACAAATCAAAAAATAATACTAGAGCTAGTCAAATGGCTTCAAAGCTTTTCACCCTGTAATACTGTATATTGTATATTGTATTATTTAAGAAATTAACACTAATATAATGAATACACAACAAATAGGTCAGAAAATATAACAGCAAACGTTCTATACAGCAAAGATAAATTAGAAGGTAGTTTCTATAATAGAAGACTTCCTGTTTTCACAACAGATATATTATATAATGTATTTAATATTAAATCCATTTTGAGGAGGAAGAACGATTAAAAAGGTATATCAATCATTAAAAGACCATGTTTATGACTACATCGCCACTGAAATCCAAAATGGCACTTTACTTCCTAACCATAAAATTAATGAGGTTGAATTAAGCAAAAAATTAGAAGTCAGCCGAACCCCTGTGAGAGAGGCTTTGATCCAATTAGCTTCAGAGAATTATCTCGAGTATCTTCCCAGAAGAGGATTTATTGTAAAAGAACTTGATACAAAAAAGAAGCTCGATGTATTTAAAGTCGTCAGCGTACTGGATGCTTTAGCAGCTACCTTATCTTTGGAGCAAATTACGGAGAACGATATCAAAGAAATGGAAGAGTACACAAATAAAATAGACATTGCTATTTCAGAAAAAAACTATTCGGACTATCAAAAATATCAAAAAGAGTTCCATAATGTTTATCTTAAAAAATGCAACAATTCAACCCTTACAGATATTTTGGCGAGTTTGCAAAATAGTTTTGTCAGACAAGTTTATTCAAGCGATGATGAAGGCAAACTTTTTTCCGTGTCAAAGCAAATGAATGAGGATCATAGAGAAATCATCATGCATTTTAAAAAGCAAGATGGAAATCAATTAGAGCATCTGATTAAGAAGCATTGGGAAATTAAACATAAAGACATGATTTAGCTTCAAATTAGTGATTGTAATTCTGAAGAAGGTGGAGGTTTGATGGACGATAATCGAATTCAACAAATGATTAAACAATTTCAAGTCGTATTATTAGATGGAGCAATGGCAACAGAAATTGAGAAAAAAGGTCTGGATATTAAAGATGATTTATGGTCTGCCAAAGCCATTATCGATACACCCGATTTAATTAAGGAAGTCCACCTTGACTATTTTAAAGCCGGAGCAGATATCGCAACGACAAACACTTATCAGGCCAACATCGAAGGGTTTAAAAAACATGGATGGACCGATGAAGACGCGAGGCACCTTATGACAAAAGCTGTATTGCTGGCGAAAGAGGCACGTGATGAATTCTGGACAAGCCTGACGAAACAAGAGAAGCTAGCAAGACCTTATCCATTAGTTGCCGGCAGCATCGGCCCGTACGGAGCATTTCTTGCAGACGGCTCGGAGTATACAGGAAAATATGATTTATCCATAGAAGAGTTTCAGCAATTTCATTTATCTCGAATGAAGTTATTAAAAGAGGCTGGGATTGATATATTTGCTTTTGAAACCATTCCCCATTTTCACGAAAGCATGGCTCTTGCCCAGTTACTTGAAACAGCTTTTCCGGACACCTCAGCATGGATTTCGTTCAGTATTGCAAATGATCAGCAACTTTGCGATGGAACTGCACTGGATGAGGCTGCGTCTTATTTTAATCAACATTCTAATATTTGTGCAATCGGCGTTAATTGTACTTCAGTCTCGCGTATTCCAAAGGTGATATCAAACCTGAAAAATGTGACGACGAAACCAATCATTATTTATCCGAATTCAGGTGAACAATATGACCCTCAAACAAAATCGTGGTCTAAGGAACAACAGTATGAAAATTTCGGCGTTATTTCAAAGGACTGGTATAAAAATGGAGCAAGTTTAATAGGCGGCTGTTGCAGAACAACCCCGAAAGATATTCGTCATATTAAAGAATGGGCCCGTGATAAAAATATGGGAGATGGTTCGAACAACAAGTTGAAGTTTCTTTAAAGAGGATTGGACACGAAAATAAAATTATTAGGTCCAGTTCTCTTTTAATTCTTTACCTACAAATACACTAAAAAACCGGCATGAGTTCAATTAAATCTGACCCATGCCGGTTTTTAACTAGAGCACTTCCCCCTTTAAGTTTTTTCTATAAACTATTTGTCTTCCGTAATTGCCACGAGGGTATCTTTAATGTTTGGCTTTTTTACTTGAAAAGTTTCTGATTAAATAAGATTTAAAACCTTATCGAATTCAGAAATGAGATCATCTATATTTTCAAGACCTGTAGATATCCGAATTAAACCTTTCGAAATTCCTGCTTGTTTGAGCTCGTTATCGCTTAAATTCCGATGAGAAGTGATAGCTGGTGAACAAACAGACGTTTTCACATCTGCCAAACTAGGCACGAATTTTATTCCTTCTAAGTTGTCAATAAAAGTTCGATAGCTTTCGTCGTTTCCTTTTAGGTCTACTGATAACATGCCGCCATATAGCTCATTGTTAAAAAAAGAACTAGCCGGATTGAATGAAGGAGACGATTGCAGCCCCGGATAATAGACCTTATTGATTTTTGGATGGCCCTCAAAGAAATCAGCTAATTTCAAAGCATTGTTAGAATGTTCTCTCATTCGCAGCTCCAACGTTTTTAAGCTTCGAATAAGAATCCAAGCATCAAACGGACTTATACAGCCGCCATAAAGCGTCCCTACCTTATCAATGGCACTAATCGTCTCTTTGTTCGATACGACAATGCCGCCAGTTACATCGCCGTGTCCGCATAAATACTTTGTAGCACTATAGACAACAATGTCTGCTCCAAGATTTAATGGTTGACAAACTATAGGTGTGGCAAACGTATTATCAACTACTAATTTCGCGTGATAATCATGAGCGATATTCGCTATTTCCGTCAAATTATCCACAGCCATCATCGGGTTTGAAATCGTTTCTGTATAGACCAGTTTCGTTTTTGGTGTGAAATACTGCTCCCAATTGTCATTAGAAAAATCAACAAAGGTGACATCAATATTGAATTTTTTTAATTGATATTTTAAAAATTCATAAGTTTCACCGTATAACACATGAGATGCCAATACATGGTCACCTGAATGCAGGTGAGTGATTAAAGTTGAAGTAATTGCTGCCATCCCTGAAGAGAAAACGAGAGCGTCTTCCCCTTCGTCTATTGAAAACATGACTTCTTTTAGTGCTTCATGAACAGGATTTGTCATTCTTGAATAAATAAAGCCTTCCGCATCACCGTTGTAAACTTTATTTAAACTTTCAACATCGTCAAAAGCAAATACCGAACTCATAGTGATCGGAATGTTTTCTGGCACTGATAATGATGTTGGATTATGGCTGCCTAATCTTGTAACCATTGTCTTAAAGTTTTGATTCATTTTATCTCCTCCTAAGTGTCATCTAATTTTGAAAAAAATTCTTAATTTTATTGCTTTACATATACAAAATACATTTCCTTGCAACAGCAAAAGAATATAACATTGTATATTGTATATTGTATAATTTATATTTTATTAATTTACCACTCTTATTATTAATCTTCAATTTCCTCTATAAAAACTTATAAATCTATTATATTTTTTCTTTGAAAAAGCATTCGCTGTCAATGTCTACTCTAAGCCAAAATCAAATGAAAAAAGAGAGGATTTCCCTCTCTTTTAAACGATTTGTCGATCCCAAAATCGATGGGCTGTAATCGCCTCGATGAATTCTTCCGCAAATCCGCTGCTATTTTCTCCAACGACTACTCCTTTACTGTTCTCAACCTCTTTTTTTATCCATGTTTTTCCTTCATGAGTAACACCGATCGGCTTAAAGTGTAGAAAGGCTTCATTAATAAAGGAGGATGCATCCTGATAAAATGCTTTATTTTTCGCTATCCCTCCAGCTGCATAGATGGCGTCAAATAAGACGGAATCAGCTGTTAGGAACGTATGCGCCGCTTCCAGCTCCGAGTTATCTGAGCCTTTTACTATTCCCAGCTTTTCGCTAATGATTTCCGGTTGGATGCCCTCGGCTTTTAACGAGTCAAGGATGGATGAGACTTCAGGTCCGTTAAAATCATTGGCGATGATCACACTGACCTTCCGTGTTGCCGGTTTTTTCTTTGTGTTTTCCATGCTGAGTGCAGGCGAGGATTTTGTCACCTGCGAACCTTCGCTTGAAGGCGGGTTCGCCCCGATCGCTTCCGCAAAGCCTGTCGCTAATTCCAGGCTCACATTTGCAAACATGTCTACTACCTGCTGCTGAACAGATTTGCTTTTCACTTTCCCAAGCTCAAAGCTGAATGCATCAATGATATGCTGCTTTTCTGCATCACTCATGCTGTTCCAAAACATCGCCGCTTGAGAAAAATGATCTTCAAAGCTTTTACTTCTGGCCCGCACTTTACGACCTTCTACTTTTTCCTGGTAATGCACATAGCCGCCTTCTTCTTCACTTGCAGGCGATGGTGTATTGGCCGCAAGTGAATTCCGGTGATAGCTCACTTGACCTTTGTTAATCGTTTGTCTTCCATAACCGTCACGCTGATTGTTGTGGAACGGACAAACGGGTCTGTTAATCGGCAGCTCATGGAAATTCGGGCCGCCAAGGCGGATTAATTGCGTATCTGTATAAGAAAACAGGCGGCCTTGCAATAACGGGTCATTTGAAAAATCTATGCCCGGCACCACACTTCCTGGATGAAATGCGACTTGCTCCGTTTCCGCAAACACATTGTCAACGTTGCGATTCAGCGTCATTTTTCCAATGATCTTAACAGGTACGTCTTCTTCCGGCCAAAGCTTCGTTGGATCGAGAATATCAAAGTCAAAGTTAAATTCATCTTCTTCCTTAATAATCTGCACTCCAAGCTCGTATTCCGGATAATCTCCATTGTCAATCGCCTCCGACAAATCCCGGCGATGAAAGTCAGGATCCTTTCCGGAGATTTTTTGCGCTTCATCCCATACGAGAGAATGTGAACCAAGCACTGGCTTCCAATGAAATTTCACAAAGTGGGCTTTTCCTTCGTCATTGACTAATCGGAAGGTATGCACCCCAAAGCCCTCCATCATTCGGAAGCTTCTTGGAATTGCCCGATCCGACATTGTCCACATCACCATATGGGCCGATTCCTGATTGTTGGCGACAAAATCCCAAAATGTATCATGTGCAGATGCAGCCTGCGGAATCTCATTATGAGGTTCTGGTTTGACTGCATGAATTAGATCAGGAAATTTAACAGCATCTTGAATAAAAAAGACAGGGATGTTGTTGCCTACTAGATCATAGTTCCCTTCTTCTGTATAAAACTTCGTCGCAAAACCGCGCGCGTCACGGACTGTTTCAGCCGATCCCCGTGAGCCGGCCACAGTTGAAAAACGGACGAAAACCGGTGTTTTCACAGAAGGATCCTGCAGAAATTTTGCCTTCGTAAATTCCTTCATTGATTCATAAACTTGAAACTCTCCATGGGCTGCAAAACCACGGGCATGTACAATCCGCTCGGGAATCCGCTCATGATCAAAATGCGTCATTTTTTCACGGAAATGAAAATCCTCCATCAACGTTGGTCCTCGTTCACCTGCTTTTAAGGAAAACTCATCCTCCGATACCTTTACTCCTTGATTCGTTGTCAGCTTTTTGCCTTCATCATCAACACGGAACGTTTCCAACTGCTCGTTTTTACTGTTTTCGTTCACTTTGCGGTCATTGCTCATTCGGTAGGTTCCTCCTTATGTAAAAGCATATTTGTCATCCTGTACCCGACTGAGCCCTCTGGCAAACATCATAATAAGCGAAAAATAAAAACAGGCTTTCATAGGAACCTGCCCACTGAGGTTTCTACCAATCTCTACATTTGTTAAATCCTGATAGACATATTGATATGATCATAGTACTATTCTCTTAAACACACTCTTAATCCTGACAAAACAGAAAAATTTTGGATGAGGCACTATCAATCCCTATTCATTATTTTTATTTTTGCATTGGGAGTTACTGGAGTTTTAACGGTAAGACAATTTCAAAATCAGCAGGCTTCAGCGCCAAAGGATCGAGTAGTTCAAACCAAGCAGGCAACAGATAAAGATGTCGAAAAACTATCGATACGTTCGGCGGAGATATTAGATAACCTTGCAGAAACCGGCGGAGCTGCAAAAGCTCAGAAGCAGCTGGAGGATTTGTTGAAGAGTACGGATCAATACTCCCTTCAAGATGATCCGAAAAGCAATTACATAAAAAAACTGACAGCATGTTTGGAAGCCCTTCAATCTTATGCACACGGGAATTCGGATGAAAAGGCGTTAGGTCATGTCTATCCCGACTATGTTTCCGCTATAACTCAATTAAAAAAGGAAGTTCCGGACATCCAGCTAAGCGAGCCGACCCAATATCAATGGTTTTACGCTGCAGCGGCTTCATACGAACAGGGACGAAAGCAAGAAGGTGAAATGACACTGACCATGGTAGGAGACACCTCCTTCGGTACTTACCCGGAGACGCCGGAGCATTTGAAATTTGACAATGTCTTCGCCAAAAACAATGGCGATAATTTGTATGTCTTCAAAAATTGTCTTCCTTGGTTCAACTCTGATGATTTCACAATTATCAATACGGAAAGCGCCTTTACATCGGCAACTAAGGCTGAAAATAAGATGTGGCGGATTAAGAGCGACCCGGAACACGTTGCTTTTTTGCCGGCAAGCGGTGTCGAGGCAGCAAATCTCGCAAATAATCACACGATGGATTATTTCGAAGTCGGGTACAAAGATACACTCGCGGCTTTTAAAGCAAATGATACAGACGTTTTTAACGATGGAATGCCGCTTGTTCAGACGATAGGCGGTATCGAAACGATTTTTCTAGGCTATGATTGCCGAATGAGCCAATTTTCCGCAGACTATTTGGCGCGAATCGAGCGCGAAGTAAAGCAATATAAACGACCAGATAATTTGGTGATCGTAAATATGCATTGGGGTGTTGAATATCGTGAAACACCGGTTGATTACCAGAAACAATTCGGTCGGGCCATTATAGACGCAGGAGCAGATATTATCATGGGATCCCACCCTCATCGGCTGGAAAGCGTAGAGCTTTATAATGACAAATACATCGTATATAGTATGGGTGACTTTGCATTTGGTGCTGATCCTACCTTACTTTCACGGATGACCTCCATGTTCCGATTGCATTTTGCAAAAGAAAACAGTGAAGTGGTCATGAAGAGAATGACGATCGTACCTACTTTAGAAAATTCAGATGGCAGCACAACAGAAAATAATTATCAGCCGCTTCCTGTCTTTGGCAAAGAAGCAGAGAAAATCGTAAATGAACTTGTTCGAATCAGCACACCAGTTGAAAACGGCGTCACGTCTTATGATTATTTTGATCCTTTCCTATAAAAAGAGACTGGCTCAGGATCGCGTTATACGTTTTTGAGCCAGCTTTTGTACGTGTTACTCTTCACTTCTTCACGTTTCCCTTTCAACCGTTTTAACAGCGCCACAATCATAATGCTCACGATTACCAGCAAAAGCCACGAGCTGATTTTCCCAATATGGACAAGACTCCATGTTTGTTCTTGGTTCGGATAAGCCCATGCACCAAAAAACGTGGCAATGTTTTCGGCAATCCAGATAAAAAAGCCGATAAGCACAAATGACAAAGACAGCGGCATCGGATAGGTCGTATTATTAACCGTGAAATAAACGAATGTCCGTAAGAATAAAAGGATGACCAGTACTTTTAACACCCAGCGCAAATCAGGGATAAAATGGTGGGTAAAAAAGTTAAAATAAACGGCCGCACTAAGAATCACAACGAGCCAAGACGGCGGCCAATTCCTGATTCGCAAATCAAACCTTCTCCATGCCTGGCAAATATAGCTCGCCACACTTGCGTACATAAAGCCGCTGTACAACGGCACGCCAAAAAATTTTGTCCATCCTTCTTCCGGATAGACCCAAGATCCCATATGTACTTTATAAAGCTCCAATGCCAGTCCGATGAGGTGAAACACACAAATCACTTTCAGCTCATCGATCGTTTCATACTTAAAGACGATCATAAGGATCTGTGTCATTAAGCAAATGAATAAAATCAAATCATAGCGGGGGATAAATGGAATTTCGACGAATTTGGTAACAGCCAGCGCCAGAAAAATAACTAGCGGAAACAGGCAAGATCGAGCCTGCTGAAAGCCAAAATGCAATAGGTTGATGAAGTGTCTCAAACGAATACTCCTTAAGATTGATATGTTTATACACTTAATTACGACGATGTATTATTGTGTATGGTTTCAAGAATATCAAAATACTTTCATAATTTGCTTTTTCTTAATCAGCTCCATAATTCCCTCGGCAATTTTTTGTACCCCCGCACTGATCCATTCATCCCGAACTTGAGAAACACTAAGTCTCACAACATTATCTTTTTTGAATTCCGGTAAGTACATTTTTGCAGCATTGTCCACAAGCACATTCACCTGTTTTAATTGATCGATCAGCTGATAAGCTTTTAGATTATTGGATAATTCGATTGTTGAGTAAAAGCCGGATAATGATCCTGAATAAGTAGCGGAAGGCGGCAAATACTCGTTGTATGCTTTTTGCAAAATTATTCCTTTTTTCCGATACTTATTCCTTAACTTTTTTACATGGGCTGCAAACATTCCGTTCTTCAAATAGATTTCAAGAGCACCCTGTGTAAGTACCGGCGTATGTATATCCGCGGCAAATTTGGCACGCAAAAAATCCTTTTTCATCGTCTCAGGAATAACAGTTAATCCGAGCCTCAAGCCTGGCAGCATAATTTTCGAAAAGCTTTTTGTATAAATAATTCTCCCTGAAGTGTCGTAGGCAAACATTGGATCCTGCTTCAGGTCGGGATCAAGATCTCCCATATAGTCATCTTCAATGATATACACATCATAGGTTCGAGCTAATTCTACGATTCTTTTCTTTTCTGTATTGGTATAGCTGTTTCCGGTAGGATTATGAAATCGTGAAACTGTATAGAAAAACTTGATGTCTTGATGTTTAAATATTTCCTCTAATCGATCCAAATCGATTCCGGAGCTCGTTCGCTCGATTCCGACAGCAACAGCGTTCTGGAGTCTGAGAGATTCGATAAAACTGGCATGAGTAGGCTGTTCGACGCAAATATTCTTCTTTCCGTTTGGAAAAGGCAGAGAAACAAAGAGATGAAGCGCCTGCTGAGAGCCGGTAACAACTGCTATTCTTTCGGGTACGGTAAATACCTGGAGATCTTGCAATTGATCGGCCAGCTGTTCGCGGAGCGAATACAAGCCTTGAAGCTCTGAATATGTAAACATATCTTCTTTATACGTTTCAATTGCCTGGTTGATGCAGTGCTGAAAGTCTAGATAAGGCATTGCCTGTTTATCAGGGCCGGCAGACAAAAAATCAATCGTAATCTTCTCTTTACTTCCCTCTCTTCGAAAAAGAAAGTCCTCCACCACGTAAAAACCGCTCTTAGGTACAGAATATATCAAATGTGATTTTTCCATTTTCTGATATGCTTTGATGACTGTATTTTTACTGAAGGAAAATTCTTCCGATAAAGCCCTAATGGATGGCAGCTTACTTCCCGGCTTCAAATAGCCATCCGCTATTCGTTTTTCAATCTCCTTCACAATCATGGCATATTTCATATATTCATCCTCCTCATCTGTATGGGTACAGAACAAGAAAACAATCATTTAGATTATTACGTGTATAAGTATACTTGAAATTGCAGTCTAATAGATGACAAGGAGGATGCGTGATGAAAAAAACAAAGGTGCTGGTTCTTTTTCTAATCGTACTAATGATTACAGGATCGACAGGCAGCCTATTGGCAAGTGCTGAAGCTCCTAGGGCGAAGGAGCTTAAAGTTGATGAATTGTTCAATGGAAAAGAAGGGACAATGGTCATAAAAAATCTGAAATCTGATAAAATGTATATCTATAATGATGAGAGAAGCAAGATTCGGTTTACGCCAGAGTCTACCTTTAAAGTTCCGAATGCGTTGATAGGGCTTGAAGAAAAGGCAGTAAAAGATGAATATGAAGTGAAAAGATGGGACGGCGTGGTCAGAGAGTTTGAGACTTGGAATACAGACCACTCGTTAGCTTCAGCAATGAGGTACTCAGCTATATGGTTTTATCAGGATATGGCCCGAGATATAGGAATGGAAAGAATGCAGCAAAACCTGCTTAAAATCAGCTATGGAAACAATGATATTTCCGGGGGAATTGATACATTCTGGCTGAACAGCAGCTTGAAAATCTCTGCCCAGGAACAGGTAGAATTTGTAGAAAAGCTGGTCAAAGAGGATCTCCCATTCATGGAGCAAAACCTTAAAACAGTCAAAAGAATGATGATAGACAATGAGCAAGATACTTACACCATCCACGGGAAAACAGGTACTAGATTGTCAGACTTGGGACTTGGCTGGTATATCGGATTTGTAGAGACGAAAAAAGGAACATGGGTATTTGCTACAAACGTCGACGGAAGTGGAACAACAGCAAAAAATATTACTCTTGAATGTTTAAAGAAGCTGAAAATCATATAAGAAAGTGAAAGGAAACCCTTATGCGTTATAGCGGATTGGTTCGTTTTATAGGAATTGCAATGGGAATTACTTTACTATTAAGTACAGGATTTCTCGTATTTCTTGCTTTATTAGGATATGGACTCGGGAATGCCTTGAATTCGGGGCATAATGACTTCCCTAGTCAAGAACTGGCAGCATGTATTCCTTTGGGATTTCTCGGATTGTTGACAATATTTATTTCTGTTTTGAAACGAAAAAGAAGTACGCCGTTTATTTTTGGCACTAGTGCTTTATTGATATTTGCTCTCTCGTTGCAAGTCAATGAAGCAACGGGAGCTTGGACAATGGAGATGGCAATGCTCGTTTTTTCTTTCGCATCATGTTACCTGGCATTTCAAACTTGGAAGGAAAATAAATCAGCATGAAGTTCTAATCTCTATTCGCATACATCTGTTCAGTACTATGTGAATATACTTCGATCATATTACCGAAAGGGTCTTTGCAATACACTAGATAATACGGTTTTCCAGGGTAGGTATTCCAAGTCTTGCTGATTCGTTCTCCGCCATTATCAACTATTTTTCTCGCTAACGCATCTACGTCCTTATAAACGACACAAATGTGAAAATAGCCCGGGCTCCAGACTGGATTCTTATCGGCTCCTTCAGTTTTCGGTACATCAAATTCAAAGAGTTCAATACCTACCTGATTGGATGCGCTCATATGGGCGTTTCTTTTTTTCTTCACATTCGGTCCAAACAAATCCTGCCCCATGCTGTCAGGCTCTGCTTCTTCCGCTTTCATCGTGTAAGGTCCGGCTATCAGTTCAAATCCTAACACGTTCTCGTACCACTGGATTCCTTTATCCAGGTCTGGTACTGTCAATCCAATATGGGTGATAGCAACCATCATGTATTCCTCTCTTTCTAGATTTAGATATATTATGTTATACCCTGATGATTGGCAAAATGAACGTGAGAAAAAAGCAGATCCAGCTGAATCTGCTTTTTTCTGCGTTATTCATTTATCTTTTTTCGTTTATAACCTATGAACAGAACTCCGCCTGCTGCTATGATTACCAGTCCCCACAATAGAAATTGGTAGTGATTGGTCGCTGTATCAGGTAATTCATTGTTGCTGGTTTCAGTATTTTCCGTTTGATCATTGCTCTCATTGTTCGGTGTCTCATTATTATCTGTGTTTGTATTCGTGTCCGGATTTTTAGTATTTGTTTCTTCTTCGTTAACCGGATCTGGTTTTTTATTCTCTTCATCCTTGTTGTCATCTTTGTTGTCATCAATTGGTGCCGGAGCTTTCGTTACCGTAATTTCTGCTGCGGCGCTATGTTTTCCATCGGCTGTAAGAGCTGTGATTGTTGCAGTCCCTTCTCCTACCGCTGAAACCATTCCTTTATTCGTAACGGTTGCTACCTTATCATCTGAGCTCATCCAAGTAAGCTCCTTGCTCTCCGTAGTATCTTCAGGCTGAATGCTTGCAGTCAGCTGTAAAGTCTTGCCGATTTCAAGCTTTGCCGATGTTTGGTTAAGTGTTATACTTTCAATCGGCTTAACAGGATCCACTTGTACTTCATTAACAGCAACCGTTCCGCTTACTTCATTTCCTGCCAATACGAGCGGACGTCCTGTCGGGCTGGCTTCGGCAGAAACAAAATCAAGTCCTTCCGGTGCAACATCCCCTGCTATCTTATCTGAAAAATCTCTCGTATTTAGATAGTTTGCAAATTTTCCGTTCGCAGGATTTGAAATGTTATAGGCCATGACACCGCTGATTCTTTCCAATCCGACAAAAGCGAACAGCTCATCACCAATCATGCCGACCTTTAAATCTTCAGGTTCCGGACCTTTTTTCGCACTTCGCTTGTCCATTTCATCATCATCATTTGACCAGTTAAACACTTCCGGATACCGTTCCGCAGTAATTTTCTCAAAATCGCTTCCGCTGTCATACACAAGCTCCATCGTATCAGCGTTCCAAATAGAGAATGAACGCCCGCCCAATGTATAAACTGCATTGTTCCCCCGGTCTGTCAATACTTCCAGCTTATCGTAATCAGAGGATTTTTTCATTTTATCAAGTGCAGCCTGTGCTTCTGATTCAGTCATTCCTTTAAACAAATCACTTTGAAGGATGATGCTTTCTTTTATATCTTCAAAGTCTGCGATATTTTCAAACTCTTCCCATTCAGTTGCATCGCCTTCGTTCCCTGTTACAAGATAATTAACACCGCCGATCGAAATATATTGAACAGAATCCGGCATGTATGCACCGAGAAGAGGAAGATTTTCAATCTCAATTTTGCCATTTCTCGCCGCATCTAGCTCATTTCCCGGCAGCGAGTGATCTTTATAGCCTAACGACTTTACAGAATCCACTTTGCCGTTAGCAACATCAATTGTTGCAATTGCATTATTTTCTTGCAACGTAACATATGCCTTTTTCCCATCAGTAGACAAAGCTATGTATTCAGGCTCGAAATCATTGACAGCTTCCTTGTTGCGGATATGTACGTCATCATCGATCACACTTGGATTGTCAAATTTAACGACGTTACTTTTGCCTGTTTCATAGTTTACTATTGTGACAGAGCCTTGAGGATCAACGCCATTTTCAAGCCCTTCTCTCGGTTCTGCTTCATCTGCCGTTAAAATATACTTTCCGTCTGAAGAGATTTTCACCATATCCGGCTGAACGCCAGTATTAAAGGTCTTTATAATTTTCCCATCATAATCCATGACGGCAATCTTGCCATTTTTCGTATAATCTTTATCTTGTACAGCTGCTACAATAATTTTTTCCTTTTGATTCACGTCAATACTTGTTAAGTCACCATATGTAAAGCTATCTGTATTTACCGCAGCCGCGATATTAATCGATTTCTCTTTTTGCAATTGCTGATCTTTTTGAGAAGTAAGACCGGACAGGCTCACGATATCAATGGTTTGGTTTTTGCCATTGATCACATAAAATTTCTTATTAGCAGAATTATACTTAACAATTTCGGCTACCCCACCCTCTTCATCGGTGAGGCCCGTTTTGTAACCAGCGATTTTTTCAACTTCCATCGTATTCGAAAACGAAGGACCTGCCGCATTTGCAGATAGATTCGTTGAAAATAAAAAAGTACCTGCTAAAGATAGAGCACCAATACTATGTAAAATCTTGTTTCTCGAGTTTTTCATCTTTCGCCTCCTGAAATAATTCGGCCTATCTTCGATCCATTCAAAAAGGCCTATAAAAAGACTAGATGAAAATCTTGTCAGAAAATACAATAATTTTGTAATTAATTTGTAAATTTTCCGTGAATGAAGGAGAAATATTTATCCCTATCCATTTAGTTATTAAAAAGACTGCAATACTTTTAGATTCACCAAAATTTCAAGTAGCTTAAAATAAAGAAAGATAACGCGCAATATTTGAAAACGCTATCACATGGGATTTACAATTAATTTATAGCATGACTATATAAAGGAGCCTTTGGACCTTTTAATAGGTAAGCAATTGGGTTGCTGCTGGATACTTGCTGGAAGGCAGAAATCGAAAGGAGTAGAAATTATGACTGACCGATATTCAGAAATAGACGAGGTAATCTCATATATTCATCAAAATATTTTTGAACCCATTTCTCTTTCTCGGTTGGCTGGTCATGTAGCTTATAGTCCGTACCATCTCACGCGCATTTTTAAAGAAAGAATTGGACTCCCGCCATTATACTATGTTTCTTCCCTTCGTCTGCAAAAGGCAAAAGAAATGTTATTGCGGACTGATTTAAGTGTGCGAGATATCGGGTTGGACATCGGTCAACAAAGTCTGGGGACATTTACCACTCGATTTACGGAACGGGTAGGTGTGACGCCGTCTCAGTTTCGCAACTCGACACAGCAAGCTGACAACCACTTTCAATCCTTAAAGAGGCTCAGCGATTGGCAAATGTCATATCCTGCTGCAACTCAGCATGTCAGAGTAGTAGAAGGGACTGTCCAAGCAGAAATTCCTTTTGAGGGCGTCATCCTAATCGGCTTATTCCCTAAACCAATTCCTGAAGGCCCCCCATTATACGGAACGCTGCTTCCTTCTTTGGGTAATTTTTGCTTTCCGAACGTTAAACCGGGCACTTATTACCTTATGGCGACATCGATACCCTGGGGGATGCAGCCTACGGATATTCTACTTCCATATTCAACCTTACGTACCCGATCAAAGGAGCCGATCATCGTTGATCACGATACTTCACTTTTACATCAAAAGGTTATGCTTCGTGCTCCCCGCTTGGACGATCCGCCAATCCTGATTTCTCTTCCACTGTTGATGAATAATTACCTTAAACGAGTTCGCCAAATTAGCAATCAATAAAAAATCAAATGAAATGTCGCAAGTTAGACTAGTTTGGAAACATAATGACCAAGACTGGCGCTGTCGAGTCCAAAGCTTTGTTAAGTTTAGTCTTGATCATCCAAAGTAATAACTACATTTCCCTTTTTGTGTCCTTTTTCTACATATCTATGAGCCTCGGGTATTTGTTCCAGCGGATAGCGTTTATCAATGACCGGTTTTATCTTTCCTGACTCTATAAGCTCTTTGAGGAAAATTAAATCTTCAGTTCGTTCCTTTGCTATCCCCTGCCCTTCAACTGATACATATGTCCCATTCGGAGTCAGTGCTTTCTTGCAATTTGATTTTGAGATTTTCCCTACTGCATCAAAGATGAGATCATAACGTTCTTCTCTTTTTGAAAAATCCTCTTTCGTATAATCTATTACCTTATCGGCTCCAAGCGATTTCACCAATTCAAAATTTGCAGCACTGCATACCCCGGTAACTTCTGTCCCAAAGCATTTAGCAAGCTGTACCGCGGAAGTCCCTACTGCACCGGAAGCCCCATAAATAAGAACTTTTTGTCCGTCCCGGATATTTCCTTTTCTAAGAAAATGCAGTGCTGAGGTTCCCCCAAAAGAAACAGCAGCTGCTTCCTCATAGGTCACATTAACAGGTTTTAATGCCACAGCCCTGTTTTCAGACAAACACGTGTATTCGGCATAAGCCCCAAAATTCATTCCCGTCATGGCAAAAATTTGGTCACCTACTTTAAATTGTTTCACACTCTTCCCAATTTCCTCTATCTCCCCAGCTAGCTCCACGCCAAGTATTGGTTTTCTCGGTTTTCTCAGACCCAAAAATATTCGCATGGGGACCCATAACAAAAGAGGACAATTGAACCTCCTGACTCTTATGTCCCCTGAAGCTACTGTTGTTGCATGAACTCTTACCAGTATTTCATTGTCCTTTGGAGCAGGTTTTTCTACCTCTTTGAGTTTCAGAACATCGGGTGAACCGTATTTTGTGCAAACAATTGCTTTCATAACTATCCTCCTTAATTTCTTTAAACTATAGTGATCAACTTTTCCTAACTCCAAATCACCTTCAACAATTCACGATTAAATTTCTCCCGCTCTTCATAAAACAAACCATGTCCGCTCATTTCGAATGGGACTAAAGCTGAATATGGAATGGAAGCCTTCATTTGCAATGCGAGCTCAAATGGACAAATCCGATCCTTTTTTCCATGCAAGATATAAGTCGGGGCATGGATATGTTTTAAATCTGGTCGTAAATCTTCATCTCGCAATGAAACGGCAGTATGGATCGTCGAATGGCCTGCTGCATCTAAGTTTAATCCGAAAACCATGTTTGAAAGCTGTCGCTTATCGGGTTTGCAAAAAATAATTTACCGAATTCAGCTAGCATTTTTGGCCGATCCTCATAGGCTTGTTTGATTAATTTATTGACCTCTTCCACAGGCATACCATATGGGGAATCAGGTCTCCGTGTAAAAACCGGCGCTGCAGCACCTGCTAAAATCAGTTGACGAATACGTCCCTTCCCATGCCTGCTAGTGTAACGAATCGCTATTGCTCCACCCATTGAAAACCCTACAAGTGTAAACGACGTTAACCTTAAAGCATCAACTACATTTTTTATATCATCAGCCAACCGGTAATAGGAATAACCGCAAAACGGTCGGTCAGACCTTCCAAATCCTCTTAAATCAATGCCAATACACCGAACTCCGTAGGTCGGCAGAACATCAAACTGATATTCAAACATTTTATGATTCAGGGGCCAGCCATGGATAAAGAGAACGGGCCTTCCTTTTCCGATATCTTCAACAAACAGCTTTGTCCCTTGATCCGTTCTTACATAGTACCCCATGTGAAACACCCCTTTATGGCATTTTATGCATGGAGATTTCAATCATGAGTACTGATGCTATAGGAGTCGTAATAACTCGTTTCAGTAAGCTGAAACTTCGGGGAATCAGACGGAGACTCTACCTATGTGTCCAGGGGGCTATAATTCTCAAAAATTAATTTTCATACGAACAATTCCTGAAAGTGTGATGTGACGAAAAATATTTGATGATCCCTGCTATATTACAAGATTTATGTGTATCTCCCCTTAGATGGTTCGCAGCTACTTAAGTGGCAATGCTTCATCTATGGAGGAGAGATGGTTGAATACTACTTTGATATTTAACTAACACCTGTAAAATGATATAATCAATCTATTCATTTCCAGAGGTGGTAGGTTATTCTTATTTTCAGACGTTTTCTATTATTATTGATTCTTATTTGTATGGTAGCAGGGTGCAGTGAGAATGCTTCAAACCAATCGAAGCAAATGAATATCGATCAATCAAAGCTTACTGCAACAGAAAAAAACCTCTTAACGTTGATGGGTACGGGTTCAATAATGGCCACAATCAATCATGTTCCAAACGATTTGAAGTCGATTACGGTTTATGCTGAGCATCATCATGAAGGAAAACTTGTGGATACAATTGATGCCATGACTATTTCATTCGATGAAAAATATCCGGCACCTAAAGAATTAAAACTTGCTTACCTGAACTTCGATATTGAAAAAAAATCCTATCTGAAATTTGGAATCTTAGAGGAAAATGGAGTTTCCTCCGCAGGACCAGTTCTTATCTCAAATGGTTTTAGTGAGCATGGGATTAGCGGAATGGCACAGATGCCTCAAAACGTGGAGTACGGAGAGCCGATGCTAATAGGATTTAGCATACGTGATAAAGGAGATAATCTATCAATCGAGAGCTCAATTACAAACAAATCGAAAGATAGTCTGCTAAAATACGACGATGCCGTCCTTTATTATGCCAAATTGGATAAGTAAACATCATTCAACCAGCTTCTTAGATAGAAGCTGGTTGAATTGTGCAAAAGTAATACTTCTTTTTAATTGTTATCCATATCGCTTTCTTTATTCATGTCGCCGCAGTTTCCCATTTCGTTTTCCTTACTCATATCGTCTGAGTTAGAGTCGCCCGTTCCGCTACTCCCGCAAGCCCCTAAAAACATCACACCTGTTAATGACATCATCATGAGTAAAGCTTTCAAAGTTTTCATTTTTTCTTCTCTCCTTTATTCCTTTGATATGCTTCGTCATAAAGAGTAAATCTTACTTCTATAAAAACAAAGTCTTAAAAAAGTCTTACATTTTTATAAAATAATCAGGCAATGCTCTACATCTATTAGTCCTCTAATATTTCTTTATTTTTATTATAGGATCGCTTAAGAGAAATATAGCTTGATAAAAACATGAAAAAACCACTTAGAAGAACAAATAAAATTTCTCTTGTGCCAGGTATTCTATAAAACAACAAATAAAGCACTAAAAAAATCACGACAAAACTAATTGATTTAAAGATAATCAGCTTTTTCTCCCTCTGAAATGCTTTTTCAGTAGCTATTTCCGTAAATTCAATCCCGGAAAATGTATATCTTCCTCCCACATAAAGGAGAAAAGTGATGATGCATATTCCTATAACGTGATCCGTTCCAAGATCCCAACTAGGAAACATTTGAACTAAACCAAATAAAATGATAAGAACAACTAAAAGGACGAGTGAAGATTCAGCGAAAAAATATACCATTTTCTGTTTCTTATATTCGTCATTTGGCAGCAAAATTGAGATCCATGATTTTTTCATCTTAATCAACCTCCCAAAATAAATCATCCAGCGTTTTGTCTAATTCCTTTGCTATCGCTACGCAGAGCTGAAGACTTGGATTGTACTGCCCTTTTTCAATTAAACCGATAGTCTGTCGAGTCGCCTTCACCCGACGAGCTAATTGTTCCTGCGTCAATGATTTTTCAACGCGTGCGAGTTTTACTCTATTTTTCACACACTCACCTACTATGGAATTTATATACTACTAAAAGTAACATATATATTACTTTATGTAATTTATATGTTACATATAATTTGGAATCAAGTCAAATAAAGCATTTAGAATATTTAATAAAAGTGCTCTCAAGACAGAAAAAAACCTCCTTTAGGAAGTTTTTTTCAGATAATATATCTACTGAATCTTAGAAAAGTCCTTTTCATATCTCGATGCTGGCTTTGGCAAACCTAAATTCTCTCGCAATGTCGTTCCTTCATACTCCTCGCGGAACAATCCTCTTTCCTGGAGAATTGGCACAACCTTTTCAACAAATTCAACCAGCAAATCAGAGTAGTAGGGAAACATTAAATTAAATCCGTCTGCTCCGCTGTTACGGAACCATTTTTCTAATTTGTCGGCAATTTGAATCGGACTTCCGAAAATCATCCGGTGCCCCCGGGAACCAGCTACCCGCTTATATAGCTGCCTGATTGTGAGGTTCTCTCTTCGTGCTAAATCAATAATCAGCTGCCGTCTGCTTTGATTTCCGTTAGTCGAAGGTATTTTCTCCGGAAGCGGGCCATCCAGCGGGTATTTTGAAAAATCAATGCCTCCCAGATAATCCGATAGAAAATCGAGCCCAACTTCAGGCACAATCAAATCTTGAAGCTCTTCAAATTTTGCCCGGGCTTCCTCTTCTGTCTCTCCAATAATAGGCGTAATCCCTGGAAGAATCAGGACGTGATCAGCATTTCGTCCTGCGCTTCTCACTTTGTTTTTTACTTTTTGATAAAATTTCTGTGCCTCTTCTAACGTTTGCTGTGCGGTGAAAATAACTTCTGCCGTTTCTGATGCGAGTTGAATGCCTGAATCAGAAGAACCGGCTTGAATGATCACCGGATGCCCTTGAACTGATTTGGAAGCATTAAGCGGCCCTTTTACAGAAAAATAAGTACCATTATGATTCAGAGTATGCAGATTTTCTCTGTCAAAATATACTCCGGTCTCCTTATTTCTGACTAACGCATCTTCATCCCAGCTGTCCCATAACCCTAAGACGACATCGACAAATTCTCGTGCCCGTTCGTATCTCGTCTCATGGTCTAAATGCTGTTTTCTGCTGAAATTGCTTGCTTCCCCCTCATAATAGGAAGTCACCACATTCCAGGCAGACCTCCCGCTGCTCATATGATCAATCGAGGCAAATTTTCTGGCGATATGAAAAGGTTCATTGTATGTGGTTGATGCTGTTGCGGCAAGCCCGATGTTTTTCGTCACCATAGAAAGAGCTCCAAGCAAAGTTAATGGCTCAAATCGAACAAGTTCTGAAGGATGCGACAACTCATTAATGGAAAGCCCGTCACTCATAAAAAGCATATCTAATTTTCCTGCTTCAGCGATCTTTGCCGTTTCGGTGTAGAATTCAATGCTTTCGTAGGCGTCTGCCCTTACATTTGGATGCCTCCACGAAGCAATATGGTGGCCTGCTCCCATCAAGAAAAGCCCCAGCTTCATTTTTCGTTTCGCCATTTATATACTCCTTTTACTTAATTTTTTGATAAGCCGGATTCCATTTCAACAAATATCGTTCAAGCAATTTGGCTAATGAGTCAGCCGCTTTCCCTAATAATGCATAAAGAAGAATTGCCAGAACAACGACATCCAGCTGCATAAACTCTCTAGCATTCATAGCCATGTAACCGATACCGGAGCTTGCTGCCACAGTCTCTGCTACGATTAACGTGATCCACATGACACCAAGGGCATATCGGATGCCAACTAAAATAGAAGGAAGGCCTCCGGCGAAGATCACTTTCGAAAACAGATGATATTTCGATAACTCATACACCTTTCCCATCTCGATTAATCCTTTGTCAACCGTACGAATCCCATGATACGTATTAATATAAATCGGAAAGAAAACGCCGATGGATACAAGGAAAACTTTCGCTTCCTCTCCTACACCAAACCATAAAATAACGATTGGGATTAAGGAAAGATGAGGGATGTTGCGAAGCATCTGAATCGTTGTATCTAAATGTTTTTGGGCGAAAGGAGAAACTCCGTTTAAAAGCCCTAGCACGAGGCCGAGCCCTCCTCCGATCAGAAAGCCTGCAAAAGCTCTGGAAAAGCTTACTTGAACATTTGCAAACAGCGCCCCCGATTGGGCTTGCCCGATGCCGGCAAGTACAACTTCCGCCGGAGATGGCAGGATATTTTCGGCAAGCAATCCAATCGATGAAGTAAACTGCCACAGCAGAAGCAATATCAAAGGAATCAGCCATGGGGCAAACTGATTATATAGGTTCGAAGTGCGTTTGTATTTCACCTGGGTTTCCTCCTTTTTTAAACTATGGCTGCCAAATATAATCTTCTATTTTTATAGATTTCTTTATTAACTGAATTCTCTTAAGCTCTTTTACTTGTTGCGTTAAATCATCAATTGCCTGCTGATCGATAATCACAGCATTCGAGTCTTTTCGCTTCAGCACATTTATCCATGTTTCAGCCGGTATTTTCGTATTTGTTTCAAGTACTTTTGCGGCCTCTTGAGGGTTTTCATTTATGCCTTTCCCTGCTTTATTCAGATGATCAACAACTTTTTGCACGACCTCCGGGTTCTCTTCTGCTATCCTACTCGTACTAAAATAAAAAGAACGAAAAGGTACGATACCTTCTGCCGTTGATATGATTTTATTGCCTTTCGCTTCTGAGACCGTCAAGTAAGGATCCCAAACGACCCATGCATCTACATCGCCTTTTTCAAATGCAATACTGGCATCCGGAGGGTTCAAAATAACCGAATTCACGTCATCTATGGTTAGTCCTGCAGATGATAAAGTTTGATTTAATAGATATTGGGCAATGGACGCCTGGTTGTAAGCTACCTTTTTCCCTTTTAAATCCTTAATCGACTGAATCGCAGAATCACCTCTTACAAGAATCCCTTCCGTATTTGGCGCGGACGGCTCACTGGCAATATATTTAAAATCCATCCCCTTTGAAAGTGCCATAATGGATGGGGCATCTCCCGCATTTGCAAAATCAATGCTTCCGGCATTCAACGCTTCTAGTATCGAGCTTGCCGTGCTAAATTCAGACCACGCTACTTGATAACCATCTTGATTCAGTTCTTTTTCCAATTCCTTTTTTTCTTTCAGCAGCAATGTCGTGCCGTTTTTTTGATAGCCAATTTTTATGGTCCCTTTAGTTTCTGCGTTGGAATTCCCGCTCCCGCAGGCCGACAGGGTTAAGGTGAACAAGAAAATGAAAACGAAAAAAATTGTTATTTTTACGTGACTCCTCTTCTTCATACGATTTTCTCCTAATCAACTGTTTTTTTATCTGGCTGCCATACAAATTGTTGAATTTTTGCCCGCTTTTCTGTCAGTTTTGCTTTTTGCAAGCCATCAGCCTGCCTTTGAAGCTCATTTATCATCGTTTGGTCGATATAATTAACATCGGATTTCTTTCTTTTTAAGACATTAATCCATATCTCTTCAGGTAAATTTGTAGCCTCAGACAAGAGGGATGCTGCTTCTGTCGGATCTTCATTAATCTCTTGACCAGCAGCGGCAAGCTCCTCTACTACTTTATGAACAACCTCTTTGTCATTTTTAATTACGGAAGAGGAAGCCATAAAAAGCGTTCGATTTTCGACTATCCCTGCTGAATTTTGAAGAACTTTGTTTCCTTTGCTTTCTGATGAAGCTAAATATGGATCCCAAATAACCCATGCGTCGACTTCTCCCTGCTCAAATGCTAAGCTGGCATCTGGAGGGTTTAAATAAACAGACTCAACATCTTCCATGCTTAGACCGGCATCCTCTAGCGCTTCATTTAAAAAATACTGTGAAATTGAGGCTTTATTATAAGCGACTCGTTTTCCTTTTAAATCTTTTATGGACTTTATGTTTGAATCGTTTTTTATTAAAATGCCTTCTGATGAAGGTGAAGCCGGACCGCCGGCAATATATTTCAGGTCCATTCCTTTTGAAGCAGCAAATACGGAAGGAGTGTCGCCTGCAGTAGCAAAGTCAATGCTGCCGGCATTTAGCGCTTCTAAAATGGACGCTCCGGTGTTAAATTCAGACCATTCGACTTTGTATCCAAGCTTCCCCAGCTCATCTTCCAGTTTTTTTTCGCTTTTTAGCAGCAAAATGGGACCGCTTTTTTGATAGCCGATTCGGATCGTTTCTTTCCGGCCATCCCCATTACTTGTATTATTTTGTCCGCAAGCGACAAGCAGTATCAATGCTAGAACAACTACGACAGTCGTTTGCTTCTTCCATAGATTTCTCTTACGTTTCACAGATATCCCTCCGAAAGATAAAATAGTTAGATCAATGCCTTCTCTTTAAGCCTCGAATGAACCCTTGGAATAACAAGCTCACCAATTTGTTCGATCGTTTCCAGATGGGGGAATCCGCGTAAAAGAACTTTATCAAACCCTAGATTCACATATTCTATCAATCTATCTGCGACTTGATCAGGTGTCCCGACCAAAGCAATCGAGTTTCCTGAAATAACTTGAGTCAATCCTGCCCAAAGATTAGGGCCGATGATAAAATTATTTTCTTTACCCTGCTCCATCAGTTGATGCAGCCTCTTTACACCTGTTGAGTCTCCTTCTTTTTTCGTTTGTTCGCTTTTTTTCGAAGCGAGCTCTGGAGAAAGCTTGCTGACCAGACGATTGGCATTGTTCCAAGCCTCCTCCTCCGTCTCACCCAAAATAACTTGAAACGAAATGCTGTAGCTTAGTTGTCTATCTTTTTCTTTCGCAAGTTTTTTCATCTCATTTATTCTTTCCCGTGAATTTTCAAGGGTTTCCCCCCACATCATGTATACATCTGAATCCTCAGCTGCAACTTGTTTCCCAATTTCAGAAGCTCCTCCGAAATAGATTTCTGGTCTTGGCTTTTGTACCGGTTTTGGAAATAACGATGCATTTTTTAAAGTGAAAAATTCTCCTTCGTGATCAAAACCGTCCTCTGTGAAAAGTCTTTTTAATACTTGGATATATTCTTTTGTTCGTTTGTATCTGGATGTATGATCAAGAAAGTCACCATCGCTGGCAAGTTCTTTTGGCTGGCCACCAGTCACGATATTCACCCTGGCTCTTCCGCCTGACCAATAATCAACCGTTGCAAATTGCTTTGCAAAAACGGCCGGCTGGGTAGATCCTGGCCGAACGGCAAATAAGAAATTAAGGTTTTCCGTATATGCAGTTAGATTGGCAGCAACTGAAAGTGAATCAAGACAGCTTCCCCCGGTTGGGAGCAGCAAAGTTGAGAAGCCTCCCTTTTCAGCAGCCTGTGCCACTGCACGAATATATTCAAGCGTAGGCGGACGTTCTGCACTCTCATCGCTTGCCGTCCAGCCATCGATTCTTTGCGCATTTGTATTTGACGTTCCTACATACGTTCCATCTCCAGAAGTAGGAGCCATTGTGATAAATTCAACCATTATTATCCTCCTTAACCAATTCGTTAACTAGGCTTTTTGTCTGTGCAAAAGCGGATCAGCAACGTTTTCTTTGCCAAAGACAGTTGCCAATACCTTTTCTTCCAGCTGTGCAAATAAAGGATGCGAACGTTGACGAGGACGCGGCAGTGTGACTTTTACATCCATCTTTATAACGCCTTCCTCAATGAGAATGACCCGATCCGCAAGTGCTATCGCTTCACTGACGTCATGTGTAACAAGCAATGAAGTATAGCCCTGTTCCAGCCAAAGCTTCTCTACAAAGGCCTGCATCTCAATTCTGGTTAATGCATCCAAAGCCCCGAGAGGTTCATCCAGCAGCAATAGCTGCGGTTTTGCTGCCAGCGCTCTTGCCAAGGCAACCCTTTGCTTTTGTCCCCCGGATAAAACGGATGGCCAATCACCTGCCCGATTTTTTAACCCTACCTGCTCAAGGGCGCTTTCGGCTTTTGGCTTCCAATTTTTCTTTAATCCAAGACCGACTCCGACATTTTCAAGAACGCTTACCCAAGGCAAAAGCCTGTCATCCTGAAACATAAACCTTGCTTTCTTATTCGGACCTTTTATTTTTTTGCCTTCCTGCAAAATGCTGCCGCTTGATTCTTCTTCTAAACCGGCCACATGACGAAGAAGTGTGCTTTTTCCACAGCCGCTTTTTCCGACAATCGCGACGAATTCGCCCGGAGAGATTTCGATGTCAATTCCTTTCAGGACGTCTACATTTCCAAATGTTTTTCTCAGTTGGTTGATTTTCAGATGCACACCGTTTGTTTTTTTATTCATCCCAGCCACCTCTGCAAGTTTTAGTTACTCGGAACAACCTCTTTTTCTGGTAACTCCTTTTGCAAATGAATCGTTTTTGCTGTTAATTGCTTTTGAAATTCAGAAAATGATAAATTGGACGCAATGTTGTAAAATGATACGTTTTCATCCTTTGCTTTCCTATAAGAAAGTTCACAAAATGTCTCAGGCGGAGCAGCAAACGCTGTTGCACCATTTTCGACTGCAAGCTTTAAAGCCGCTCCTCTTCTTCCTTCCTTAATATCCATTGCAGGATTTCGGAAGTCTTGAAATTCTTCCGTTTCCTCTCTGTAAATCCTCACGATTACTCCCTCGGTAATGGGTTTAATGATCTCATTTTGGTCAAGTGTACAAGCAATAATCATCTGCAATCCCTTCCTCATATAATGTTTAGTATTCTCATCGGATTAATAATAACTACTATAACTCAACCTATGAATTTTGTATAATTGAAAAAAGTGAACAATAAATTCATAAAAAATGAATTTTTAGCAACAGAGATTCCAGAAACATAGATTGTACTAGTGAGAACTACAAAAGATGCTCCCTTTCCTCCTTTCAATTTGTCCGTCCACTCGAGATCAAGATTATTCCAATTTTTCTGTCGCAAGGTTTTCTGTAAGCAGCTGAATGAGGCTTTCCATCGCTTTTCCTGTATAAGAACGTTCTTCATTTCTAAGCATCCCTACTGTCAGTGCTTTCCTGAAATCAGAAATTTCCCTGACAACCGTTCCTTCTGGAGGAGGAGTAACCGTTATGAGAGGAACTGCTGCAATACCGAAACCGGCCTGGGCATAAAACTTTAAAGCTGGCATATGGCTAATTTCCATTTGATAATTTGGACGGATTCCTTTATCGATCATCTGCTTTTCTAAATTTCTACGAAAAGGGCATACAGCGGTAGTGATTAATATTTCTTCGTTTTCTATATCTTTCAGTGTAATAGTTTCCTGTCCCCCCAGTTGTTCATTTTCCGGGATGAGCAAAGCGATGCTCTCTGAAAAGAGAGGGGTAAAATGCATTCCTGAAGAAAGATCAGGAGCCGTGCAAATGGCCAGATCAATTTCGTCTGATTTCACCATTTTGCTAAGTGTTTTGCTGTTTTCTATCTGGATGCTGACCTGAATCTTTGGAAAGGCTTTGATAAACGGCTTTAAGAGATTGGGGATTCGATAGCTTGCAGTAGGCTCCATTGCACCGATTCTGATCATTCCCGATTCTCCGTTGATCAATTCCGACATCGCTTCCTGAAGATTCTCAAAATCCTTCAATAGCAGCTCTCCCTTCCTATTCAACAGCTTCCCTGCTTGCGTAAGATGCAATCCTTTTTCCCGTTCGAATAACTTTGTACCTAAATCGGATTCGAGCTTTTTTATATGGGTGGTTATGGTCGACTGGGCATATTTCAGTTCCGATGCAGCTTTGTTGAAACTTCCATATTTCACTATCGTTTGAAACGTTTTAATTGATCGGATATCCATTTTAGTCACCTTCATTTTCATTATTTTCATATCTATTTACTTGGTTTTTATATGTATTCTACTATAAACATAATGTCATCTGGAACGAATAAAGCCACCCCTAACAGAGTGCACAGTAAAAAATATGAAAATGAAAAAGATTGCCACACTTAGCCAAGCTAGGGTAAAGGTGTGGCTATCTATATCGATTTAATAGTTCATTAAAATTTCCATCGATTAAGAACCCATAAAAAAAGCATGTCGAGAAAAATACCCCTTTCTCGACATGCTGAAGAAAATGCCGATATCTTTCCGGCATTTTCTTTTTAGCACTCATTCATTTTATTTTTTATTTTCTTGAATGGTTAACTGTCCTTGTTCAAGAATACTGTTTTTTTCAACAGATGTTTCTGATCCGTTATTGCTCAACAAAAAGCTCGGTGCAAAAGTTGAGTGACGGTCTGGATAGTACCCCCTGTGACAAAAAACACCTTTTTTAACACTTTATACAATTTGCCCACTTTCCTGCCGCCACTTTTCCAAAGTAAGCTTAATGATGAAATAGCTTATTTCTTCAGAAACGTTTTCTTTGAGGGGCTTCAGCTTTTCTTTTCCGACTTTTTCAACCGCTTCTTTTATTTGTGCTTCGATTTGGTAAGTTATTATTCTCTCCCAGTCAATAGAATGACCTTCACTTATGCAGCGAAGCAAATGGCTTCCCGCTGTTTCTTCCGTTATTTCACGGGCTTCTGCGAGCTCTTTTATCGACATGCCCTCTTGGAACATCTTATACGTCTCAAGGTGGGAAGGTTCATCGGTCGGCGTTCTTTTTTTGCTCGGTTTGCTTGTCATCACTGCTTCTGATTTTCGATTCCGATCTGGGTTTTCGGCACAGAAGGTTTGAATTTCTTCGATGAAGCGTTCTCCATACCTTTGCCTTTTTTGCTCACCGACACCTTTTACATTTAGAAAATCTTGAGGGTTGTCCGGAAGCTTTGCGCACATATCACGCAATGTGACATCTGAAAAAACGACAAACGGAGGAACATTTTCTTCTTCTGCGATGCTTTTTCTGACCGCCCGCAAATGGTTGAACAATTCATCGTCTTCCACAAGCTGTGAAGTTTGCATTCTAGCTTTTCGTTCGACGCCAGACTTCCCTAACAAAACTTCTTTCCCCTTTTCCGTTACATAAAGTGTTGGATATTGTCCCGTTGTTGCTCCAAGGTATAATTCTGAAGTTAAAAATTCGATAAACTCATTGACCTCTTGCAAGGATTTGTCCTTCATCATGCCATAAGTTGTGAGCTTGTCAAAGCCGGCTTCTACCACTTTCTTATTTCTTGAGCCAGTCAACACCTGAGAAATAAAGGTTTTCCCAAACCGTGCCCCCATTCTGATCAAGCACGACATCACCATTTGCGCTTCCCGGGTGACATCTGTCAGCTCGCGTTCATCCGTACAGCTGCTGCACTGCCCGCAATCCTCCGGTGATTGTTCACCAAAATAACGAAGAATAAACGCCTGAAGGCAACCTTCCGTATGGCAATAATCCATCATTTGCCGAAGCTTCTCAAGCTGCTGGATTTGCCGGCTTTCATTTGTGGTTGACTGCTCAATTAAAAATCGCTGGATTTGCACGTCCTGAGCGGAATATAGCAAAATGCATTCACTATCCGCACCATCCCGGCCAGCCCTGCCAGCTTCCTGATAGTAGCTCTCCATATCCTTTGGCATTTGATAATGAATTACATATCGTATATTTGATTTATCAATTCCCATCCCGAATGCCGATGTAGCCACCATAATCGTTATATTATCCTGAAGAAAATCCTCCTGCTCCCGCAGCCTTTCCTCATCATTCATCCCGGCATGGTAACGTCCTGCCCGAATACCTTTAATACGTAAAGCCTGGGAAATCCGATCGGCTTCCTTGCGGGTTGCCGTATAAATAATGCCCGATTCATCCTTATTTGTTTTGATATAATTTTCAAGATAGCGCATTTTATCCTCGCCTTTTACGAGCTGAAACGATAGATTACTGCGGGCGAAGCCGGTAGATACGACCTGGGAAGCGTCAATATGAAGCAGACGGCAAATATCGTCACTGACCTGTGGGGTTGCCGTTGCAGTCAAAGCCAAAATGACAGGATCTCCGGGTAAAGCATTCAGCATTTCCTTAATATTCATATAGCTTGGCCTGAAATCATGTCCCCATTGGGAAATACAATGAGCTTCGTCTACGGCAATAAGTGGAATCTCGAGCTGCTTGATTTCCTGCAAAAATTCAGGTGATTGCAGACGTTCCGGAGCAATGTACAATAACTTGTATCTCCCCTGCTTCGTTTCTGAAAGCCTGATTCTCATTTCCTGATATGAGAGAGAGCTATTAATATAGGAAGCTGGAATTCCGGCTACGTTCAGAGCATCCACCTGATCCTTCATTAGCGAAATGAGAGGGGAGATGACGAGGGTAGTGCCTGGGAGCTGCAGGGCCGGAATTTGATAGCATATCGATTTTCCGCCTCCAGTCGGCATAATGCATGCAGAATTCCGTTTTTTTTCTAAAACATTTGAAATGACTTTTTCCTGCCCCGGCCGAAATGAAGAATAACCGAAATAGTTTTGTAAATCTTGCCTTACCTTTGTCAGCACGTAATAGTTCCTCCTTCGTGCCTCTTTACACGCACAATAATCTTTTTCTTATGATGACACGATGCAGATATTTTTTCAAATCGCCAATACGAGATTTTGAAACTGGATAAAGCTATTTACGATTTCACTTCATTCAACCAGTCCGTTTCAGACATTACCCTAAATCCTTCTTTTTTCAATAAAGCAGTTGTCACACCGTTCCCAGCAAGCTGTTCTCCAGTAAACGTTCCATTATAGATCATAGAGCTTCCGCACGAGGGGCTGTTTTCTTTCAATACGACGGTCTCTGCTTTCATTTCTCTTGCAATCGTTAACGTTTTCTTCGCGCCTTCTATGTACTGAGATGTCACATCGTTTCCAGACTTATCAATCACCTTGGCACTGCCTGCCAGAACATCTTCTCCTGTACCGCCAACGATTTCAGCCGGTTCTCTCGGAGTAGAAAATCCTCCTAACAATTCAGGGCAAACCATCTTTGCTTTCCTTTGCTGAATCAGCTGTTCGATTTCTTCAACAAATCGATTGTTTCCGTCATATCTGCAATTTTCTCCTGCCAGGCACGAGCTTACAAGAATCATGGTTTTATCCCCCTTCAAAATTTCTTTCTTGAAAAAACAGGCGAAGTTCTTTATCTAGTTTACCTAATTTATCGACAGCTTCGGAGTATTTCCAGAAAATTATCTTCAGTATTTATAATTAATGACAGTTCAACTCATAATAAGATGGTATGAATCATGAGGACGGGATGAGATGGATTTTATTCACGGACAAGAAACGTTAACTTCAATCGAATGGATTCTAAGAGCCGTTATTTCGTTTTTCTTCTTGTTAATTGCTGCAAAAATGATGGGACAGCGATCAATTTCTCAACTGAGGCTGTTGGATTTTGTCATGGCTCTGCTGCTTGGAAACATAATTGCCCATCCGCTTTCAGATGAACAACTAGGATTAAAGGGTTCTATGTTAACGACGGGCACTGTGGTTGTTTTATATGCCTGCACATGGTTTTTGCATCTTAAATGGAGCGTAGTCCGAAAATTTCTTGAGCCTTCGCCGCATCCTCTCATTAAGAATGGTCATATCCTTTATAAAGAATTATCGAAAGCAAGGATTACGCTTGACTTTTTGCTTTCCGAACTGAGAAAACAAAAAATTGATGATCCCGGAAAGGTCGCTCTTGCCTTATGGGAACCGGATGGGACGATTTCCTTCTTTTTGTTCCCAAAGTATGAATCATTAACACCGGCGGATATAAATTTGCCTCCCCACGTTTTTGAACTTCCGAAAATGATCATCCGGGAAGGGAAAATTGATTGGAAGCATCTAAAGGAAGCCGGTAAAGACGAAGCTTGGCTGAGGAAAAAAATCAATGATACTGATATCAAAAATATTTTATTAGCCACGATTGATCACAACGATCGCTTAAAAATCTTTTTATATAAATAAGACGGTAATAAATGGCTAAAGGTTTTAATAAAAAAAGCCTTGGAGACACCCAAGACTTTTTTACGAACTCTCTTTATACCACTTGCGAAGCTGATTTATATGGGCCTGATGGTATCTATTATGGTCTGCCATATGCCAGATACCCCATTTGATTGTCGCCCCATCTGCGTATTGGACTCGGGTTTCTAAGTCTGCGTCTTTTATTTGCTGACAAGCTTGTTCAAATTGGCGAAAAACAAAGTCGTAATCCTCCAGCAACGAAGATAATGGGACACCTTCGATACTTGGAAGCCTTCCGTTATCATCCACCTCAGGTCCGTATTTTTTCTCGAGATGATCCAGCAGCGTTTCCCCTTGGATACGATACACCCACTTTACGTCGACATAAGCCAAATGCTTCAATAACTGGGCCGTGCTATTCAATTCCCCATTTGTTCCTTTAAAATCCAGCTCTGACTGTGTCATGCCGTTAACAATTGACTTTAATCGGCGATAATTATTCTCCACCATGGCATATAGCATTCCGACGTTTTTCTCCATCAGTGGTGTTCCTTTCAAATCCAAAATCATCTTTTTCCTCCTTCAGCAGCCTTTACCAGGAGAGGTAGTTCTATTAAATCTTCAATGACGGCATCGGCATTCGCTCCACTCCAGCTGCTGTCTTTTTTCCATATGCATTGCATTCCTGCCCGCTTTGCTGCGTTCACGTCGTTTTCCGGATGATCACCGACAAAAACGCTTTCCTCCGGAGATACCTCCAGCTGCTCCAAAGCTCTACGAAAAATTTTTGCATCAGGCTTCTTAATTCCTTCCCATTCTGATATTAGAATGGTATCAAAATAATCTTTAATACCAAGTGCGACAATATTGTCCATCTGAAATTGCCCTTTTCCATTTGTGATCATGCCCAGTTGAAGGGACTCACTTTTTAATGTTTTCAGCATTTGAATGAGATTTGGAAAGGGCACACAGCTGTGCTTAAAATGTGTGAGGTAATCCTCCAAAAAGCCTTCCCATGTCATCTTTTCTATTTGAAATTCCTGAACCAATTGCTGATATACCTTGTCCTTCCATACGTATCCGTGGGCATCTAATTCTATAAATCTTGTAGTATATGTATCTTTCGGAATATGTGAGAGAACGTGATGATGTCTACTGTATTGATCAGCGATGACCAGTTTCACGGATTCATCCCGGTCAAGAAGCGTGCCATCCAGATCGAATAACACCGCTTTAATCATCCGTTTTCCACCTCGATCGTATCCGCTGTTTTTTCTTCGAAGCAAATATTTACCGTACGCTGGTTTGCCCGGGTTCGATGGATAGTTCCAGCTGGAATGACGATTGTGTCATTTGGTTTAAGAATGACGGTTTTCCGATCCTGAAAATCAATTTGCAGCTCACCTTCTAAAACCATGAAAAATTCATCCGACGAGGAATGGTAGTGCCATTTATAATTCCCCTGAAAAACGGCAATTCGGACACAGTGATCATTTACATCCGAAACGACGAAATTTTTATATTGCTCAGTTATGTCTTTTGTTAAGTCTATTAGGTTCATCTTTTCTGTCATTTCGTTTCTCTCCTCTGTTTGCTTTGCATCATAGAATAAGCATAATTTGTCAGAAAAAAGAAAGCAACTCTACCAATGTAAAAACCGTTCGCAAAATGATTGCGAACGGTTATTTGCTCCTTAATTAATCCAATAATCCTACCATTTTAAGCCCTTGCAAGATTCCATCCTCATCCACAGATGAAGTGATATGCTTAGCAGCTTTTTTCGCTTCTTCATGGGCATTTCCCATAGCAACACTGTTTTTGACTTTTGATAACATTTCTACATCATTTAATCCATCGCCAAAAGCATAGACGTTGTCTTCGTCAATTTTAAGTATGTCAATTATTTTTTGGATTCCTTTCGCTTTGGAACCCCCGTGTGGAACGACATCAACAGAGACAGGATGCCAGCGGACAAAATCAAACTCTTTATATTTTTGTTCATATTCGCTTTCTTCTTTTCCTTGACAGAATAATAACGATTGATAAATTTCTCTTCCTTCAAAGTATTTAGGATCATGAGAAGGGAATTGCAAGATCTTTAATGAATCAATGCTTTCAACAATATGGTCATGGTGCGGGACGTTTGATTTCATGTCTTCATGATCCATGTATACAATCGGATGGTTATTTAATACTGCTGTTTCAGTTAAAGATTTCAATGCTTCTTTATTGAGCGGATTGGTATAGAGGACTTCGCCTTTAAATACGACGTACTGTCCGTTATAACTGACAAACGTCTCAATATCCAGCTCTTTTCGAAGGTCTTCATACATAAAAGGTGCTCGTCCAGTGGCAATTGCGACTTCATGGCCTTTCTCTTTTAATTGCTGTATCGCTTGCTTGGTTGAAGCAGGTAATTTTTTATCATGGTCATAAAGCGTTCCGTCAATGTCAAAAAAGATGATTTGCTGCGTCATTTAGCCACCTCATAATTTGTTATATGTAAGATTCATTATTAATACTAGTAGATGAAGCCTGAAAAAACAAGATGATCAGATCCACGGGGGCTGACTTTTCCTATAGCTCCGTCATTATCTTCAGAGCATTCGTTTTATCATGGATTGCTTTTTCATATTGCCTTCCGCTCTTAATCATTGACGTTTTTAGTTCCGCATGACTTACGGATAATTAATTGTAACGGCAATGAGGCTGTAACTATTTCTCCTGTTGATTTCAATTTATTCAAAGCGCGCACCGCCAGCCTACCCATTTCAAAAGCAGGCTGAGAAACGATCGTAAACGGCGGGTCACTGATCTCCTGCCAAGGATGATCGTCAAAGCCAATAAAACCAATATCCCGCGGAATGGAAAGCCGTAATTCTTTTATCGCTTTTACAGCTCCAATCATTAATAAATGGTTGGTCACAAAAAATGCAGTGGGCGGGGAAGGCAGATTCATCATGTTTATGACCGTTTGATATCCCCCATCGATTTGCGCTTTCGTTCCCGTATAATCTCCTCCATACCGAATAAGCTTTTCATCTGCTTTGATTTGAGCGCTTTTTAACGCATCAATATAGCCTTGCTTTCGTTGGACAGTCGTGCTTATCCCCGGAGAAGCTAAAATGAGACCGATCCGTTTATGACCATTGCGAAGCAGCATTTTTGTGGCTTTGTAGCTGCCTTCTACATTGTCAGCCTTAATAATCGGAAGCTCCGCATTGTGCAATTCACGATCAATAAGAACGATTGGTGCACTGCTGAAATCGATTGGAATCTCTAGAGTATCAGTGGCAGGGGCAAGTATAATACCGCTTACTTGCTGGGCCGATAACAGCTTGATTAATTGGTTTTGCCTTGCCGAACTTTCCTCTGACGCAGCCGCCACAACCTGCCAATCATAAAGCTCGCATTCTTCTTGAATCCCGTTTAATATTTCTGTAAAAAAAGGGTTGTTATCGGGCACGACCAAACCAATTAGCTTGCTTTCACCCTTCTTTAAGCTTCTCGCAGATTCATTCCTAGAATAACCTAGCTTCTTAATCGCCTCATTGACACGCTGAATCGTTTTCTCGCTTGCCTCACTTTTATGGTTTAACACATTGGAGACGGTGGCGATTGAAACATTGGCCACCTTCGCCACATCATAAAGCGTCGGTTTTTTCTTCATTCGATTGGATCTTCCTTTATCTGCATAGTTAGAAAGAACGATGATGGTATGAATTTACCGTGCTCAAGCACTGATTATGAGCGATTTTGACTGGGATATGCGCGATCTTTCTGATTTATAAGCGATCTTGATCCTGTTATGCGCGATCTTTTCGGTTTATGAGCGATCTTGATCCTGTTATGCGCGATCTTTTCGGTTTATGAGCGATCTTGATCCTGTTATGCGCGATCTTTCTGATTTATAAGCGATTTTGGACCGATATGCGCGATCTTTTCGGTTTATAAGCGATCTTGATCCTGTTATGCGCGATCTTTTCGGTTTATGAGCGATCTTGATCCTGTTATGCGCGATCTTTTCGGTTTATGAGCGATCTTGATCCTGTTATGCGCGATCTTTCTGATTTATAAGCGATTTTGGACCGATATGCGCGATCTTTCTGATTTATAAGCGATCTTGGTCCGGATATGCGCGATCTTTTCGGTTTATAAGCGATCTTGATCCTGTTATGCACGATCTTTTCGGTTTATGAGCGATCTTGATCCTGTTATGCGCGATCTTTCTGATTTATAAGCGATCTTGGACCGGATATGCGCGATCTTCCAATTTTATTTACGATCTCAATCTGCAATCTATTTTAGCTTCACATACAGTTCCCGATATTTCTCAAAGCCTTCTTCATAAATCTGATTACGTTCCAAGTCAGGCGTTATTACGTTTTCGATGTCCTCGCGTGCCGCCTCGCCCGGAGTTTTCCAGTGGCCGATTCCGATGCCTGCAAGAATGGCGGCGCCGATCGCTGGCCCTTCAAATTGGCCGGATTTTTTTAGGCGGACGCCTAATACATCGGCGAGGATTTGGCACCAAGCTTCACTTTTTACTGCGCCGCCCGTGACAACGAAAGATTCGCTTTGAATGATATGTTTGATGAGTTCATGGCAATCCTTCAAGCTATAAGAGACTCCCTCCAAGACCGATCGCATAAAATGTTTTCTGCGGTGGGTCAAATTCATTCCATAAAAGACACCTCTCGCTTTTGAATCGTTATGAGGCGTTCGTTCTCCGGATAAATACGGCGTAAAGATAAGCCCGTTTGAACCCGCTTCAACATCCTTTACCTGATTGAGCATATGTTGAAAATCCTCTTCAATCTCAAATGCCTGCCGAAACCATTTTAGTGATTCTCCTGCAGTTAATGTAACACCCATCGCATACCACGTATTCGGAAGAGCATGACAGAAAATATGCAATGAAGGATTTGTTTTTAATAGAAATTCCCTTTCTGGCTTGTTCTTTATTGGCATGAGGACAACACCGGAAGTGCCGACACTGACCAGCCCTTTTCCTTCCTCGTAAACGCCATTTCCTACAGCTGCCGCGGCATTATCTGCAGCACCTGCAACAACAGGTATGCCTTCTTTCATTCCGGTTGCTTTTGCCACACTGCTTTTTAGCCTTCCTACGATATCTGTACTTTCAAAAACCTGCGGAAACCATTCTGGGTTTAGCCCGAGCTCGTCTATGATCGTCCGATTCCATTGGCGGTGATAAACGTCAAACACTCCTGTTCCGCTCGCGTCTGTGACTTCTGTTGCGATCATGCCAGTTAATTTAAAGTTGATGTAATCCTTGGGCATGAAAACGGTTGAAAGTCTGTTGTAGTGCTCAGGCTCGTTGTTTTTCAGCCACATAATTTTCGGAAGTGTGAAGCCCGGAAACAGAGTATTCATCGTTAACGAACGAAATTTCTCTTCGCCAATTTGGGTTAATACGTCTTCGCATTCTTGTGCCGTTCTTTGATCATTCCAAAGAATTGCTTTTCTTATCACGTTGTGATCCGAATCCAAAAGGACACTACTGTGCATTTGTCCTGAAACACCAATGGCTTCCACTTTGGATGGATCATTCGTTTCAAACAATTCTCTCAAAGCGCTTACACTTGCTTTCCACCATTTTTCAGGATCATGCTCGGTCCATCCTTCCTGCGGGACATCGAAGGAATAAGAAATTTCCGCAGATTGAACAGGCTTCCCCTCTTTATCTAGTAATATTGCTTTTGTACCCCCTGAGCCGATATCGATCCCTAAAAACACAATTTTCCCTCCCCTTAAACGTTTAAGTTAAGTGCTTACATTTATTAAAATATACAATCAGTAGTTTGTCAAAATCTGCAGTGCTTTTATAGATTTCTTTCAAACATGACCATATCAAGTGCCTGAATCCCATTCTCAAAAATAGGCTTTGCATATTTTTCAAAAAAACCTCTGCGAATCTCGGTCATTCGAAAGCCCGCTTTTTGATAGAATGCGATGTTTTCTATGCTGGAATTAGCTGTACCAACAATTATTTTCTCCATTCCTTTATAAATGTCAAAGGTCTTTTGCAGAACGGCTTTTCCAATGCCGCGCCCTCTCCACTCTGGGACTAACGCTAAATTTTTCAACTCTACCACTCGTTGTTGATGATAAACAAATAGAATAATGCCGACAAGCTGTCCATCCATGGAAATAGAGTACATATCGCCTTCATTTATGTATTGTTTTACGATTTGCTCATCTTCATCGGCAAGAAGCAAGTAATCCAAATATTTCTCCCGATCATTCATTATTATTTCTTCCAAATGAACGTTTTTCATCGAACCCCTCCAATGACAACTTTCTGTTTCTCTATTTTGAAGTTATAACAAAAAAGCTGATTTCTCAACCTGTAAGAAACCAGCTTTTCACATCAATTATTTTTTGACAAACGGATACCAATTCGCTTTTCCGAACATCTTTGCCATAACCGGAATAAATAGCGGCAAGATAAATAGCGCGTACAGGAACAGGCCAATTAAGGTGACTGTTGAGATTTGCAGAAGGGACAAAACGCCGGATGGCATCATGGCTGCAAAGGTTCCGCCAAGGATAATCGCTGCTGAAATAATTACTGTTCCCATTTTTTTCATAGCCAGGTGCATGGCCTCCGCTATTGGAAGCTCGTGATATTCTGTAAAACGATCCATTAAGAAAATGCTGTAGTCCACCCCTAAGGCGATTAATATTACAAAAGCAAAAAATGGGACTGCCCAGCTGATCCCGCCGTAGCCTAATAGATCGACATAGATGATCTCCGTAAACGCCATTGCTGTATAGTAGGTAATCACTAAAGAAAGAATTAAGTAAAGCGGCATTATGATGGAGCGCAGCATGAGTACGAGAATGATACCTATCCCAACAAGCATGAGAATAACCGTATTGGAGTAGTCGCTATTTGACATTTCTCCTAAATCTGCAGAGGTGCTTGTGATTCCTCCGACAGCAACAGTTGCATTTTCCAGCTTAGTATCTTTTGTTGCCCGATGTACTGCTGATTTGATGTCACTAATTTCATCGATTGCTTCATTGGAATACGGATTTTTTTCAAAAATAACATCAAACGTCATAACTTTATTATCATCCCGCAAATACGTTTCCAATGATTCTTTGAACTCATCTGAAGTCAATGCTTCTTCAGGGAGATAAAAGCCGGCCGCATTTCCCGATGATGCCAATTCAGTTAAATAGTTCTCCGCTGATCCTAAGCCTTTATGAATTTGATCCAACCCTTCCGTGCTTGAAGAAAGACCATCCGTCAACTGAGAAATTTGACCATTCATAGTACCGAACCCATCAAGAAGCTCCTTCTGCCCGTCATTGACAGCATCCAATCCGTTTGTTAATTGTGGAAAATTATCATTAAGCTGCTTTTGTCCATCTGCCAGCTGAGCAAGCCCGGCCTGCTGCTGCTCCAAGCCATCGATCAATTGAGTAAGCCCTTGTGAAATCGCTTTTTGCCCTTCAATAATCGTTGTTGTTAAGGATTGATTTGCCGTTTGAACCCCCGACGTTGCCCCTCCCAGAGTTTGGTTCAACTCATTCAATCCACCCGACAAGCTTCCAGTTAATCCGATTAGCCCAGGGTTTTTCTCGGTTCCATCACCGTTTAATATCTTGCGGATTTCCTGGTAATCAGTGTCCTGTTCAAGGCCTTTTGTGCCAAGATTAGCGACATGAGTGTTCATAGCTTTCAAATCTGCGGATACACCTTTTAATTCGGTTTGTACATTACCATATTCCTTTTCAAGTCTCGTTAATCCGCTCGCGGCGTTTTCATAACCTTGTAAAAGCTCATTGCTTCCGCTTAAAAGCTCTTCTGTATTTTTCTTTAATTCTTCCAGGCCCGCTTTCAGCTGGGCTGAGCTTGCTGTGCCCTGCCTCATGCCTTCTTCAAGCTTGGTCAGGTTGTTTTGCACCTCGGACATACCTGATTTAAGCTCCGAAGTTCCTGAAATGAGGTCGTTTATCCCATTTGTCGCTTCCTTCATTTGCGGCTCTGATTTCTTTAGCTCATTGTTTGCATCATTTAATCCGTCCCGAATTTCCTTAACTCCAGAGTTCCCTTCGCCGATGCCTTTTTCAAGCTCCTCCGCTTGATTGCTCACAAAGAAGTCCTTGATTACTTCCCCTGTCGGTCTTGTAACCGAGCGTACGGCACTCACATTGTCAACCTTCCTCAGTTCCTCAGAAATTCCTTCTGCGAGCCCCATGTACTCCTGTGAATTCATCTCTTCATCATTTTTCAAAACGATTTGTGTTGGCATTGACTCACCAGGCCCAAAATGATCGGAAATTAGATTAAAGGCTTTTACAGAACCGACATCGTCTCCCACCTCTTCAAGAGAATTGTAAGAAAGCTCTCCGTCATAAAAAAGTAAAGCGGGAATCGTGACCACTGCTACAAGAAGCAGGGCTAAAAATGGCCGGGCAAGAGAAAAGCGTCCAATCACATCCCATAGCTTACTGTCTTTATGTTCAATACTCCCTTTCGATGGCCAGAACAACCGTCTTCCGAGAACTGCCATGAAAAATGGCACGATCGTAAGGAGTGCAACGAGTAAAAGCGCAACTCCAACAGCAACACCTGAAGCCGATTGATAAAGTTTAAACTGTGAAAGCCCGATCGCAGCAAAACCGATCATAACGGCCAGCCCGCTGAATAAGACCGTTTTTCCTGCTGTTCGGTAAGTTTCTGCGATTGCGTCAGTTATATCCTCGTGCTTAGAAAGCTCTTCTTTAAAACGGCTTAATAACAGAATGCAATAGTCGGTTCCAATCCCAAACAATATGACGACCAAAAAGATTTGTGTATAAGAAGAAATTGGAAAGTTGAATGTATCAACCAGCATGGCAACGACTGATTGGGCAGCTATATATGTAAATCCAACCGTTACAAGAGGAATGAGTGGTGCAACAACCGACCTGAAAACCAACAGCAATACCGCCAATATGAAAACGAGCGTGATACCTTCCGTACGCCTGAGCCCTTCTTCAGTCGTATGGTTAAAATCATTATCGATCATCCAGCTGCTCGTGTAATAATGCTCCAACTTGATATTATTCAATTTTTGATAAAGCTGATTTGTCAGCTCCTCTGTATCCTTATTTTCCATATTTATCGTAATCGCAGCCAAAATCGACGTTTCATCTTCGGAGACGAGCTCAGATTTCAAAGAATCGTTCGTGAAGTGGGAAGTAATTTCCGTAATGCCCAGCTCGGTTTTTTTCTCGTTGAGCGTTTGTATTGCTTCTTTTGCTTCCTCGTAATCTTCTTTAGTCAGTTTGTCATCTTTATGAAAAACGAGCGCTACCTGAGACTCATCGCCTGAATCAGCTTCTTGCGCATTTGCTAATATGTCATCAGCAAGTCTGGAAGAATATCCTTCCGGAACTTCGATATTTCCTTTTTCACTCACTAGTTGAGTCATATTCGGAGACAAAAATAACAATACGGCAACTGCTGCGATCCATGCGGCAAGCACGAACCATCTTCCCTTTACGATAGCTCTCATTTCGTCGTTTCATCTCCATTTTTTTCGAATTCGGCCAACAGCCTGTTCAGCTTTTCATACGTTTTTATAAATCCCGAAATCTCCTCATCGTTAAATTTAGAAATAAAGTTCCCGACAATCTTGTAAATTCGTTCTTCACATTCGTCGTAAAGCTTTCTGCCTTCCTCCGTTAACGATAAATAAACAACTCTGCGATCATTTTGATCACGTCTTCGTGAAATGAGTTTTTTGTCTACTAATCTCTTAATAATCGAAGTGACCGCACTTTTTTCCACATCAAAATGCTGGGCAAGTTCTGTTGACGTACACTCCCCGTTACTAGCGACAAATCTCATCGTATAGTGCTGATCGACGGTTAAATCACTGATTAACTGTTGTTTTGTCAGCCGATCTCCTCTCCTATGTACGGATAACGAAACTTCAATATACCTGTTTATTAATTCTTTAAGCTTGCAGCACATAAGGGAAACTCCTTCTCTTGTTTAATAGTTAAACTGTTTAACAATTAATATCTTTAACTATAAAAAATTATTATTTGAATGTCAACATTTATTTCCAATTGACTTGAGATTTCGAATACTCTTCCTTCTGGATAAAGATTCCGATATACTATTTAGAAACACGAAATTTTTTATGTGGGAGGGTACATGATGGAAAAAACATTTGAAAAACGATTTGTCCGTTCTGAAGTGCCAGAAGAATTGACATGGAACTTAAACGATTTATATCCTTCAATCGAAGCCTGGGAAGAAGACCTGAAAGCGATAGAAAGCGCAATTTCTGTCGTATCGAAATATAAAGGAACTTTTCATGAGGGTTCAAAGCGTTTATATGAGTGTTTAATTGAGGAAGAAAATCTGTATCTATCATTTGTAAAAGCTGCGACTTATGCCTCACTGCTCCAATCTGGAGACAGCACAGACCCCGTCAATCAAGCCAATGCATCACGAATCGCTTCGATAAGCGCAAAAGTGAATGCGGGGCTATCGTTTATTAAGACTGAAATTCTTTCACTTCCAGACGGCACCATTGAAGCATACATAAAAGATGAAGAGGGTTTAGAACCTTTTCGCAAAACGTTAGAAGAAATTTTAGAACAAAAGCCGTATACCCTTTCCGCTGAAACCGAAGAAGCGTTAGCCGCCTTAGGAGAAGTTCACAGCGCTCCATACAAGGTTTATCAGACGGCGAAGCTTGCGGATATGCAGTTTGCGCCAATCACTGATGATGATGGGAACGAGCTGTCCAATTCATTTGCATTATATGAAGGCAGATACGAATTTTCTCCGGATACAAAGGTACGCCGGAAAGCTTATGATTCCTTTGTTCAAACCCTTGAGCAATACAAAAATACCTTTGCCGCTGCCTATGAGACGGAAGTAAAAAAACAGGTAACCACGTCCCGCTTGCGAAGCTATGATTCTGTCATCCAAATGCTGCTTCATCCGCAAAAAGTCACTATTGACATGTACAATAACCAATTGGATGTGATTTACAAAGAACTTGCTCCGCATATGCGACGGTTTGCCCAGTTAAAGAAACGAGTGTTAGGTCTTGATGAAATGAAGTTTTGCGACCTTAAGGTGCCGTTAGACCATGATTTCAGTCCGAAAACCTCATTTGAGGAAGCAAGTGAAGTCATCCTTGAAGCTCTCCAGGTGATGGGACCTGAATATGCGGACGTCATGAAAACCGCATTAACAGAAAGATGGGTCGATCAAGCGGACAATGTCGGTAAATCAACTGGAGCTTTTTGCTCAAGCCCTTACGGTGTCCACCCATATATTTTAATTACGTGGACAAATTCCATGAGAGACGCCTTTACCTTGGCCCATGAGCTTGGACATGCCGGTCATTTCTATTTCGCGAATAAGCATCAGCGTTTTATGAATACCCGCCCGTCTCTTTATTTTATTGAATCGCCGTCAACCATGAACGAAATGCTTCTCGCTCAGCACCTTTTCGCGAAAACAGATGACAAGAAGATGAAACGCTGGGTCATCAATCAGCTCATGGGAACCTATTATCACAACTTTGTCACTCATCTTTTGGAAGGTGTCTACCAGCGCGAAGTGTACAATTTGGCTGAAGAAGGGACACCTTTAACTGCTGTCACGCTAAGCAAAGTAAAAGGCGATGTGTTGAAGGAATTCTGGGGTGATGCCGTTGCATTGGATGAAGGTGCGAGCCTGACTTGGATGCGCCAGCCGCATTACTACATGGGACTTTATCCATACACCTACTCTGCCGGGCTAACCGCGTCGACTCTTGTCTCCCAAAAGATTAAAGAAGAAGGCCAGCCAGTGGTCGACAAGTGGATAGACGTATTAAAAGCAGGCGGAACCAAGAAGCCAAACGATTTATTAAAGCATGCAGGAGTAGACATGTCCACGCCAGAACCAATTAAACAAGCAGTCGCTTATGTCGGATCGCTGGTGGATGAATTGGAGGAGCTGTATCAAGATTAAGAAGTTAAAAACTATTCCAATAATGTTTATTCGGAATAAGAATTGGGCGCTCTTATTAGCTAAGGATGCGCCCATTCTGCATAAACGGATTTTCTTAGCGTTTAAAACCATTTAATAATAAGGAAATGGCTGTCATCGTTTGCTCTAGTGATTCCCCATCTTCGGGATTTTCTGCAATCCAGAGAGCCGATTCATTCAGAGCGCCTGAGACAACATGAGTCATTGCATCTATCGATACCGGTTTTAGATATCCTTGCTGATTCAAGAAATGAAGCTGTTCACGCAAATGCCTCATGGAGTTTTGCTCATCCATCTTGCGCCAAACCTCTTGGCCGATCACTGCAGGACCGTCTATAAGCAAAATCCGCTTGTTTCGGGGTTCTACTGCAGCCGTAACAAAAGCACGGCACCCAAGAAGAAGTTGTTCCCATAAGTCATCGCTCTTGCTTGCTTCAGCTTCAATTCGTTGTGCAATTTCTATTTGTACGGACTCTAGTACAACATGAAAAAGTCCTTTTTTATTTTCGAAATGGTGATAGAGTGCTCCACGTGTCAATCTGGCCTCATCTACAATATCCTTTAGGGCTGTTTCCGCATACCCGCGTTCTGTGAAATAATTTCTTGCTATATCAATTAGCTTGCGAATCGTTTCATTTGTTTCTTCCTGCTTTTTTTTCATGATCAATTTTACTCCAATCCATGTTCCCTTATAGATTTTTCAATAATTCAAGCACTTCATTATCCCCTGCTTTGGCCTGTGATCTTAATGCGTGGCGTGCGATCCATGAGATATATTCCCCTCCGTATTCCAAGCGATCACGAATCCACTCGATCGTCATTTCCTTATAGTCTTTCGTTAAATCATTTAAATGATTGGCCACCGATTTTCTCACATAGAGTGAAGAGTCATCCAGCAAAGGCTCCAGCAAGACAAAATTATTTGCAGGGTCTCCTTTGATAGCATCTATTCGTTTTGCCCAAGGAAGAATAGGACGTGTTCCCTCGCTGACTAGTCTTCGAATATGAAAGTTTTCATCCTTCGACCAAGTGCTCAAAATTCTTATACAGTCATCCACATGGTTAATCAAATAAGGACGTATAGCATATTCGGATGTATGTCGTTTTGTGATCTCATATAGGGCATTCATCGAAACTTCGAAATCCTGCAGCCCATATTTTTCTACAAAATGGGCAATAGGCATAAGAAAATATCCGTCTGTAAACATACCCTTCTCTGTTTTATTTTCCGGGCCAATAATATTCAGTAAAATTTTCAAGGATTCCGAATAATGAAAAGGAAGAGCTTTATTTAACTCTTCAGTAATAACCGCGACTCTGGCCTTTAACTCTAGAGGTTCCACTTTTTTTGCAACCGAGGCTGCAAATGCTTCACCAGGAAATTCTGGATAGAATGGTTCAATCAAAGCAGAGAGACGGTGAGCCAATTCGACTCCAAAGTAGTTTTTCAAAGGTACATATGTCATCCATTTGCACCTTTCCCATCATTAACCCATACATTCTCATGATATTGACTGCTTAGTTCCACTGATGGCGGGATGATTTTTATTATATCAATCAAGACACCGTTAGGATCAGATGTAATAAAATGACGCTGTCCAAAATCTTCATCCCGAATATCAAGCTGGAGAGGGAGCTTTTCTTTTAATATAAGTCTTTTATATTCCGTATCCACATCGTCCACTTCAATATTAAGAATCAAACCTCTCACTGTCTTTTTGAAGCCATCGGGAAGAGTGGAGTGTGATGAGTCCAACAGAGCCAATTCGTAAGGCACTTTGCCTCGAGTCATTTTTAAACTCACATACCAGTCAGCTTCAAAAACAGGCTCAAAGCCAAAATAGTCGATATAAAAATTGGAGCTAAAAGAAACCTGGTCAGTTAAAATAACTGGGTAAAAACTGTTTGGTATCAATGGAACTCTCACCTTTCGTTATAAGTTGTTTTTATTTTAACATACAAACTGTATGTATGTTAAAATAGATGATATTATGGATGAAATATTTTGAACAAAGTCACACTTTCTTGCAAAATGAAAATGAATAAATCATAGCGCACGTTACAACCAATATTTTCAATTTATTAAAAAGGATTTCTTATGATTCTTCTCGAATACAGCAATGTTGCGCTAAAGAATTAATAAAATGCTGAAGGGGTGAATAACTTGAATCAACTCATTGTTACGAAAGCGATCCACTTTATGAGGGAACATAAAAATACGCAAATAACAATTGAAGAAGTCGCAAAACACGTCGGCTACAGCACTTATCATTTTACAAGGCTGTTTAAAGATACTACTGGTATTTCTCCCCGCCATTATTTATCCGCGATTCGAATTGAGGCAAGCAAAGAAGAATTAATGAAGCGATCCTCTCTGGTTAAAGTGCTTCATTCTGCCGGTTTAAGGAGTCAGGGCTCATTTTCCTCCAGATTTAAAAAATATGTCGGTCTCTCCCCGAGAAAATTTCAATCGGATACCGCTTTTTTGGCAAACCTTATGAATCGATACAAAAGCCAAGCTCTTCCGCCGATCCTTCCTAATCGCAAAACAGCACCATTTATCAATTGCAGCATAAAAACGGAGCAATCATTTAACGGCCTTATCTTTGCCGGCCTTTTTCCCCGCCCGATCCCCGATCAAATTCCCATTTTAGGAACGGCATTGAATAGCAGTAAACGAAAATGTATGTTTTCAGACATTCCGAGCGGCATCCCTGTGATCCTCCCATATTAATCAATCTCCCTATGCTATTGCACCAGGCTTTAACACAGCAAACTAGAAGAAAATTTCGGCATTACTAAGTTTTATAATGAAATGAACCAAAGTAAAAGGAGGAAGATTAATGAGTCAAGTATGTGTTATCGGAATTTATGTTCCAAATATTCAACTAGCAATCGATTTTTACACGAATGTTTTAGGTTTTCATGTTGACAAGCACTATGGTGAAAAAATTGTTACACTTGTTCACGGTGAGCTGCCGATTGTGCTGGAAGAAACAGAAGAAGCTGAGCTTAGACCGGAAATGCGCACTTCGGGAGTCGTTTTAGCTTTAAAAACAGACGATATTTTTGACACCGTTAGGCATCTAAAAGAACATGGCGTTACTTTTATTATTGAAGAACCAAAGGATTGTCCGCCTGGCAAATTGATTAGCTTTCAAGATCCTTTCGGAAATGTACTAGAGTATTTACAATTTAACTGAGGAGTTCTTTTATGATCTAAGATATGACGGTTCAAGTACGCGTTTTACATATAGAAGATGGACAAAAATGGTATAGAACCTTATTGAAAAGAGAGCCCGATTTTCTCCCTCACGCCGGATTTGTGGAGTGGGAAATCATACCCAGATGCTGGCTGCAGGTCGCTGAAGGAACACCGACAGAAGGAAACGGACCGATTCGTTTAGGTGTTGATGACATCGAAGTAGAACGAGAGAGAATGGTGAAAGAATGTAACATCGAACCATTTGAAATTTACACTAGAGAAGGCGTCCCAGTTAAATGGGGGACATTTTCTGATCCATGGGGTAATTTAATCGGATTTTATGAATACTTGAATGAAGCTGAAAAGAAAGAAAAGATGAATACCCTAAGCTGAAGAAGAGGCAGAGATAAAGGGCAGAAGCACATATACTGGGTGGAGTAGCACATATATCCTGAATGAGGCACTTATACTACGCAAGTTGCAAATGAGAAACCACACAAATTCACAAAGATAATACAAGCTATTTCAGTATCTTCAAAAAATTAAGGAGAATATTTATGACAGACTATATTAACCTCGAAGATGAAGAGATCATTTATTTTGTATTTAATTTAAATTGGTCGCTACCAAAAGAAACCCAAAAGGAAGCCATTTCCGTTCTTTCACAGCTTCCACCTGATAAAGTTGATATGATAATCCCTAAGTATGGAAAAGAATGTTGGGAAAATGGAGTATTCATATTAAATGAAATAGGACATCCAAGAAATAAAAAGGCCTTACCAAAACTGGCACAGTTATTGCAAGATATAAATTGGCCGGGAGCATTAGGAGCCATTGAGATTTTTAGGAGCATTGGAAAGCAGATAAGTACTCCTTACATCGAAAAAGAATGTGAAGAAGCAATAGAATGTAACGATGCACAATGGCTCGATCATATCCAAATGGCATGTGACAGTCTAGGAATTACTTCTGAAGATTTTAATAATAAAAAGCTATTTTATCAAATGAAGGAGCTTGCTGAAGAGTAATATTTGGCTATAAGCTATCTTAAGAAACGCCCGTGCAGACTAACACATAAATCAAAAAGCTGAATAATGATAGTATGATTTTCTACAGTATTACCAATATTTCGTTGTACGATCTGACATAGTATACAAGCAAAAACGAAACAGCATCCTAAAATGAATGCTGTTTCTTCTTTTGTTATTTCGATTCTACAGCCTTCCTATACATCGTTTTAAATATTTCCTGCCAATCGTGTTTCTGTGCCAACTCAACACGTTCTTTTGTAAAAGGCAAAGAATCTTTAAACAGGGTTTCACACGCTTTCACAAATTGCTCGTCCGAATCATCGATATATTCGTAAATCATAGGCTGGCTATATTTTTTAGTAGACGGCAGATTCATTCCGACAACAGGCTTTCCTGCTGCTAAAAACTCAAATAATTTGAGCGGAAATACGGCCTTATTATATTCTGATGATTTATAGGGCAAGATGCCGATATCCAGCTTGTCCATATATTCAGGTACTTCAGCCGGAGGTACCTCTCCTACCCAATTCACATTTTTATTCGTTAGCAGCTGTTGAAAAGATGGGCTATTATTCGTTGCATCCGGACCCACCAACAGCAGCTTCCAATCTTCCTTCTCCGACATCACCCGGTTAAGAAGTTCAAAATCCAGTTTTGGCTTAATACCCCCAATGAAGCCTAGTACAGGGCCCGAAGCTTTACCTGGTGATGCTTCTTCTGACCACTCTTCGCCTTTTGAAAATGCCTCAAATTCAACCCCGTTTTCTAACGCTGTGACTTGTGTTTTTTCATTCAGCGATTGATTTCCCTTTACTTTTTCATATAAAAAATCAGATGTACAAAAGATGTTGTCGGCACCAGCAATTATTCGATTTTCAGCAGATGAAATGCTTTTTTGCCGAAATTGGTTGATAAGATTCTTTTTGCCGCCCATTTGTATGGCCCACAAATCACTGCAGTCGTAAGTCACACGATCCCAAGAAATGATCGTTTGCAAGAGCGGAAACCCAGGGAAGGTGTGCCACAAATATTTCTTAGCATCTTGATTGTTTACATACCGAATGAGTTCATCCAATTTGTTTTTATAAAAAATATCGAAATATCTGGCGAACCTAAGCATCCGGTTCGATGATATATCAGCTACAAAATACTGCTTAATCTTGTCGGAATACGAATGAAACTTATTCGAATGAGGGCTTGAAGTCGGGCATACCCAGATCACTTCAGCTGTGTTGTCTTTTTCAGCAAGAAATTCTGCTAATCTGTGTCTTCTATATTTCAAAGCGTCGTTGCTCCACTCACCTGTTGCTACGATAACGTGAATTTCTTTATTGTCGGTCATTTCTAATCTCCTTAATCATCTTTGTCCGCATAATACCCATTATAACAAGAATAGCATCTAGCATTCGCTCAATTTTTCAAGAAAAGATCTAAAGAATATTCCTAGTACGCAGGCGTTAGTTGTTTTCTTTCAATAGAAACTAACCGAATATAAAAGCCGATTGATGCACAAGTAAGTCCTATTGTAATGCCCAGCCAAAAGCCGTATGGACCGAGTGCGGTTAAAGTAGCGAGCGCATATCCGGATGGGATGCCGATCGCCCAGTAGGAAACAAGTGCGACGATAAACGGGACTTTCACATCTTTGTACCCGCGAAGCACACCCTGCAAAGAGGCTTGGGCAGCATCTGAAAGCTGATACAAAATGGCGAATAAGAAAAACGCCATCGTTAGTTCAACGACTTGCGGGTTATCTGTATATAAATAAGCGATTTGTTCTCTGAAGAAAAAAAGACCTACTGAACAACAGCCGAGAATTCCGATAGCTCCCAGAACACCGATCTTGCTGTACTGCTTTGCATCATGAAATCGTCCTGCACCCACTTCAAATGCTACTAGGATCGTCAGCGCCATGGAAATGCTTAACGGCAGCATAAATAACAAAGAAGTAAAGCTTATTGCTGCTTGGTGGGCGGCTATCGTGACCGTATTAAACATCGTTCCCATCAGCAAAGTAACTCCCGAAAAGATACTTGCTTCAAAAAATATGGAAAGACCCATAGGAACGCCTATTGCTAGCTGCTCCTTCCATGCTGTTAAATCAGGCTTATACCATTGTAAGAAGAGCCGATGCTTGCTCATTTCGCCCACTTTAAATGTCATAAATACACTGATGAAAAAGATCAGCCAGTAAGTGAGCGCCGTTGCGTATCCCGCGCCGATACCGCCAAGCTTCGGAAAGCCAAAGGAACCAAAAATCAGCAGATAATTCAGCACGAAATTAAAAGGCACAGCGAACAGCATGATGATCATCGTAATTCTCGTATAGCCTTGAGCATCAAAAAAATACCGAAGTACATTGGCGGCAAATAGCGGAATAAGACCGATAGAAATTCCTATTAAATAGTGCTTAGCTACATATTGCACTTCAGGATCAAGGCTCATCGCAGTTAGAATTGGATCTAGAAAAAAAGCTCCTGCAACAAAGACGGTTATCGCTAACAAAACGGATAAATATAAAGCTTGTGTGACGGATTCTGCCACTTTCCCGCTCATTCCTTTTCCAATCAATTGAGCAACGATTGGCGTTACGGCAAGAAGGATCCCGTTAATGCCTGTCAAAATCGGCATCCACAGGCTCGAACCGATTGCAACTCCCGCCAGATCATCCGTACCTGCTCGGCCTGACATCATCGTATCTATTACATTCATCGCATTTAAGCTAATTTGTGTTATTAATATCGGCCATAAAATCATGACAAATAATCGGATTTTTTCATTTAAAGTTTTTGCATGATACATCGTTTTTCTCCCCATCTAATCATTACCAACTTGTTATATATTCTCACCACTACAGAAGAATGTCAAAAGAATAATCCTGTTAAAAAAGCCTCCATCCGTAAACTAGAAAAGTCCGGCTCTAATAAAGAGCCGGACCTGCGTGTTTAGCTTGCTTCATAATCAACCGTGTTTTTCTCGACGATACGGGCGCCTTTTTTAGCGACTAACCGGCCGCCGCTTCCGAAGAATACATCTGCTGTAAGAATCGAATCCATTACAGTGAAAATTTCGGCTTCAGTGAGCTGGTCCTTCGGTTCGGAAATCGAAATCCTAACCGTTTTTCCAAGCTCATCTAAAAATTGAAGCTCTACCGTTTTTTCCATCCTTCATCTCTCCCTTCATTATTTTTTAGTTGGATAACAATTGCTTGTCATTTCGCTCCACGTCCACAAGCGGATGAATTTGCAAGGAAGCAATAGCTTGTGCTGCAACGATCAGATTTTCAGGAGTTGCGTCCTTTTTTACGTTATTGATCGTTTTGCCTCCAGTGACTGGTTTTCCTTCCCCGTCTGTCCCCTTGTCAAATACAAGGCGGATTTTTGACTCAACCAAAACTGCTGATGCCATGCTTATCACCTCCTCTCACCCTTTATATAAACCGAAGGGATGAAAAAAGGAGTATAGATGCAAAAAAAAGAACCTGCCATTTGCTTGACTGGTTCTATCACTTTTCATTATTTTTTTCAATCATTTGACAGGATTTTGCCCGATTGCAAAGCCCCATTGGGAAACACATCGGCTTCTGGTCAAGCGGATTTTTCATAATACAGCATTCAAGGCCGAAAACGTCACGAAAAAGATCCTTTGTGAAAATTTCTTCCGGAGCGCCTGCTTTGTATACTTCACCATCCGCAATGCTAATCAAATAATCGCCATATTGCGCAGCTTGGTTTAAATCGTGAAGAACCATGACGATCGTGCGCCCGTGTTCACGGTTTAATGTCCTAAGAAGGTCCAAAACCTCAATTTGATGAGCAATATCAAGATAAGTCGTTGGTTCATCCAGAAGCAGAAGGTCAGTCCCTTGCGAAAGAGACATGCTGATCCATGCCCGCTGCCGCTGTCCTCCGGATAGGGAGTCCAATGGACGGTCCTTAAGCTCTGTCATTCCGGTTGCCGCTAGTGCCCATTCGACCATTTCCTTGTCTTCCCGGCTGCTTTTTGAAAACAGCTTCTTATGAGGATGCCTGCCAAAATTGCAGAGCTCCTCAACTGTTAATCCCTCTGGAGCCTCAGGTGCTTGCGGAAGAATAGCAAGCTTTTTCGCCACTTCCTTAGACGGCTGGCTATGGATCGATTTCCCATCCAAAAACACAGACCCTCCTGTAGGCTGAAGGAGTCTCGAAAGCGATTTTAGGATGGTTGATTTGCCGCAGCCATTAGATCCGATTAGCACACTGATTTTCCCTTTTGGAATCTCAATTGATATATTGTTTATGATGGTAGCTGTCTCGTATGAAAGAGTAAGCTTTTCTGCTGAAAGTGTCCCCAACATTCATCATCCTTTTTTTCTTTTTTTTGATTCCGTCCGTAATAAATACAAAAAATAAGGTGCGCCTATGATGGCTGTTACAATACCAGCCGGAATTTCTGCAGGCGGCATCACTCCTCTTCCCAAACTATCTGCTGATAGCAAAAGAATAGAGCCGATGAAACAAGATGCCGGAATCATGTATTCATATTTGGATCCAATGATTTTCCTGCTAATATGGGGTGCAATCAGTCCGATAAAACCAATTGAACCAACAACAGCAACACAAGCACCAGCTAATGCAACTGAAAGAAAGAGCAGTGAAAAACGCAGCCTTTTCGCATTTTCTCCCCATCCTTCAGCGACTTCATCACTAAAAGAAAGAAGATTAAGTTTCCTGCTGAACACAAACAGCAATGGAAGCAGGATAATAAACGCTGCAGCTAAAATCTGAATTTGCGACCAGTCTCTTCCATAGAGGCTTCCTGTCAGCCAAATTAACGCGGCGTTTGTATCGCCCGGAAATTTAATCATTAAATATTGCATGCCCGCCTCACATACAGCGCCTATCGCAATCCCTACTAATGCCAACGAGGAGGATCGGGCATTTTTCTTATAAATAAAAGTTACTAACAGTATAGCAATAAATGCGGCACCGCAGAAAGCGGAAAAAGGCAAAACATAGATGGGGGATGCTGGGAATATAAGAATGACGATCATTGCCGCCAAGCCCGCACCTTTTGTTACACCGATTACATCGGGGGATGCAAGCGGATTTCTGACCACTCCTTGTAAAATCGCTCCTGCTGCCGCTAAGCCTGCCCCTGCTAAAATGCCGATAATTATCCGCGGCATTCGGTATTCATTGATGATGAAATGGTACCCGGAGCTTTCCGTAAACAAGGCAGAAATCACATCAAGAGGAGGAATATAAATTGCCCCCGCTCCAATGCTGATTACAGCAATGGCAAGTAATATCAATAATAATAGCAGAAGAACAACTGCGGGATGTTTTTGTGTTTTCATTTTAACGTCCTGCCTTTGCTAGCTAAATACAAAAAAAACGGTGTCCCGATCATTGCCGTTACAATACCTACTGGAGACTCATAGGGATAGGCGATAAATCTGGCCAATACGTCAGCATATACTAGTAAAATTGCGCCAAGCAATGCGGAGAAAGGCAATACAAAACGATAATCCTCACCTACGAGTTTTCGGGCAATATGAGGCACAAGCAAACCGACAAATCCAATTGGTCCGGCAACTGCAACGGATGAGCCTGCCAAAATAAGAACTAAAAAGCTTACAGCGGTTCGAATAATTGTGATGTTTTGACCCAAGCCTTTGGCGGTGGCGTCTCCCAGACCAAGAACAGATACCGAACCGGACATGGCGAAGCTAATTGATATACCAATCAAAGCCCAAGGGACAATCGTCTGAACATCTCCCCAATTGCTGTCACTAATCGCACCTGCCATCCAGAAGAGAACATCGTCTGCCGACTCATTCAGAATAATGATCGAGTGAGTAAAAGCAGAAAGAAAAAGATGGACAGCGATACCGGCAAGCGCCAGCTTCACAGGGGTCATTCCTCCAGCTGAGCCGAAGGAATAAACGATTAAGCCTCCAATCGCTGCGCCGAGAAAAGCAAAAACAACCACTGAGATCTGTGCGGAAGGAAACAGCACCACACCTGCAACAACGCATAATGAGGCTCCGGCATTGACGCCAAAAACCTGGGGAGAAGCCAATGGATTCCTAGTCAATGCCTGCATTAATGCACCTGCTGCCGCTAAATTCGCACCAACTAAGACACCAACAACAGTCCGCGGCAGCCTCAGTGTTGAAACAATAATCTGTTCGCGTGTTCCGTCCCAAACGAATAATGCTTTTAATGCTGTTATGAATGAAATATTCGCGGCTCCAACAGAAATATTTAACGCAAGCCCTAGAATAAGGACTATGATCAGAGCCAAAAGAATAGAAAATTTGTGTTGCTTCGCTTGAAAAGGGACCACTCCTGCACCTCCGCCTCAACTCTTTGCATAAGGCAAGAAAAGAAGCAGGTGCACCCGGCTTCTTTTCTCCCTTACTTGGAATATACTTTTTCAGTCACGTCTTTAGAGATCGTCTCACTTGACATGACACCTCTAAAGCGTGTCCAAAGATCACGGTCTACATCATACACTTGATTATTTTTAACTGCTTTTAAATCCTTCCAAATCGGATTTTGTTTCCAATCATCCACTATGGTTTTCCCTTCGTTGCTTGAAACAAATAAAATGTCAGGATTCAGTTCACTCAGCTGTTCTAAGTTAATGTCCTTATATGCCTCGGGAGACTCTACTGAATTTTCGAGGCCTAGATTTGCTAAAATTTCTCCGTCATAAGAAGAAGAAGTATGGATATTGAAAGAATCTGTTCTTGCAACTCCTACCATAACTTTTCTAGTTTCTTCTTTTGGCAGATCAGCTTTTATTTTTCCTATGACTTCATCATGTTCTTTCAGTCTTTTGTCACTGACTTCTTTCTTGTTCAATGCATCCGAAATCGTTTTAAATGCGTCTATATTTTCTTTATAGGTTGATTCTTTACTTTTCAACTCAATGGTCGGAGCCACTTTCTTTAACTGTTCATAAATTCCTTTATGGCGTTCCGCGTCCGCAATAATTAAATCTGGCTGGAGTGAGCTGATGATTTCTATATTAGGCTCTGCTCTCGTGCCTACAGAAGTATAGTCAATTTTTTTCCCGGCCAGCTTTTCAATCAATTGCGGCTTTTTATCATCGGCAACTCCAACCGGCGTAACTCCGAGTGCAGTTAGTGAATCCAAAAAGGAGAATTCCAGTACGACGATTTTTTTAGGATCACCATTTACTTCAGTTGATCCAAGTTCGTGCTGAATGGTTCGAGTCTCTCCACTGGCATTCTTTCCTTCTTCCTGTGCGGAATTAGAACCGCACCCCGAAGAAAAAATTAGAACGGCAATGGTCATAATAGATAAAATCGTATATGTAAGCGTACCTTTTTTCATATCTGTCCTCAATTCCTATAAAATTTCAAATGATAATCATTTTCATTAAACAAGAATAACGCATCTGCTTATATCTGTCTATATGTACTTTAAATTTTCTTAAAAATTCATTATATTATGATCTGGCAAGTTTTCCTCTAACTTCCGTTTGGGTTTGGATTGATCAAACTTTTTTTCATTAAGATTGAAATAGAAATTCATTTTGTATTACACTCTAATTACTGGATGAAAACGGATGCGATTGAATTTCTCGCTTAGTGACGGGGTGTTTTATGTACGACTTACCTAATTTATATACTGGATTAACGGTCTTAAATATATTATTGGCCTTTTTCGTTATTTTTTTAGAAAGACGAGACATTGGTGTTACTTGGGCCTGGCTGATGGTTCTTCTGTTTTTGCCCGGAATCGGCTTTGTATTATATATCTTGTTTGGCCAAAATTTAAGCAAGCGCAAAATATATAAGCTGGACGAACAACAGGTCTACCGCATTCTTCCTTATTATGAGAATCAATTAACCGGCTTCAGGCTTGGTAAAATCGCCTATAAAGATGATACGATCCAACAATATCAAGATTTGATTTATATGAATCTGCTGAGCGGCCATTCTCTATTAACTCAGGATAATGACATTAAGGTCTACACAGACGGCAATGATAAATTCAACGACCTTCTAAAAGACATAGAGGGCGCAAAGCATCACATACATATCATGTACTATATTGTCCGAAACGGCGCTTTATCCAAACGGATCGTTGAAGCGTTAACAAAAAAAGCTGCTGAAGGTGTCGAGGTTCGGTTTTTATATGACGCTGTCGGGAGCATGAGATTGTCAAAAAGTATCTTTCGGGATTTACTAGCTTCCGGCGGCAAGGTGGCTTCCTTTTTTCCTTCCCGTATCCCGCTGATTAATATTCGAATGAATTACAGAAATCACCGCAAGCTTGTCATTATCGACGGAACAGCTGGCTACATTGGGGGATTCAATATCGGTGATGAGTATCTCGGATTGGATAAACGTTACGGGGTCTGGCGTGATACCCATATAAAAATAACTGGAAGTGCGGTACTGCAAATGCAGGCCCATTTTCTTCTAGATTGGGAGCTTGCCTCGAAGGAAGCAATTAATTACGATGATGGATATTTTCCTGTTTTAGCACACGAAGGAAAAGCAGGGATGCAGATTCTCACAAGCGGACCTGATGATGAACGTGAACAGATTAAACTGGCCTATTTAAAAATCATAGTTTCTGCTAAGGATCGCCTGTATATTCAAACTCCTTATTTTATCCCGGATCAAAGCTTGATGGATGCACTGCGAATCGCTGCCACTTCAGGCGTTGACGTTCGTATGATGATTCCTGCAGTGCCAGACCATAAACTGGTCTATTGGGCTTCCTATTCTTATTTAAAGGATTTGCTGGCAATAGGAGTGAAATGTTATTTGTATGAAAAAGGATTTTTGCACGCGAAAACGATCATTGCCGATGATAAAGTGGCTTCTGTCGGGACAGCCAATATCGACATTAGAAGCTTCAAGCTTAATTTTGAAGTCAACGCTTTTATCTATGACGAGTTAAAAGCAAAGGAACTTTCAGAAATTTTCACAGAAGATATGAATGTTTCGAGGGAGCTGACGCTTGAACAATATAAGAGCAGGCCGCGTCTCCAACGTGTGGTTGAATCTATTGCCAGATTGCTCTCTCCGATACTATAAAAAAAGGCCAGATTAAAATAGGCCTTTTTTCTGGTAATCAATATTTCTTATCAAGAGTCCCGAGTGCTTTTTCTATTTTTTTTGTTATTGTTTTAAAGCCCCAATCTCCCTGCTTCGTGTGCGGCTGGTTGCTTTTGCGTTTTTTATTTCGTTTTAATCCCAACCTCGCTCCCCCTTATATATCGCATTTCTAATATAGTATATTTGCAAATGGATGCATTGTATCCTCTGAATACCTATTGATCAATCGATTCCTTCCATATACCAATCGAAAATATAAAGCAGGCTCGAGACGTGGGAGGCGTCAATCGGATCAACAGCGACATCTTTCGCTTCTACTGTTACAATTATGCTGTAATAGTTCCCGAAATAAGGAATTGCGATCAACCGATCCTCTTGCAGCACTTGTATTTGCCCTTCGGACAATTCAACAGCCAATTGTTCTCTGTCATCCTCTGTCATTTGATGGGCATGCCTTATGCTGATGTTCTTCAAAGTTTTGTCAATGTGCAATTCTTTCTCCTTCTTGCTCTCAAGAACAGGAAAGAGAAAAATAGTAATTGCAAATCCAAAAACACCGCTGTACAAACAGATATATTCCTCCATCTGCTGCTCGTATTCTTTCCCGGAAACAGGAAAAGGCATTTCATCAAAATGGATATCCGTATTCTGAATAACCTCTGAAAATTTCTCAGCCTTTTTCGCATTCATGAGGATCGTTTGCCTGCTCTCCTTTAAAGCATCGCGAACTTCATTCTCCTGGACAAACACTGTATTCCAAATACTAAGAATGTGAGGAGTTTGAAAAATAGCCAAATCGGCAAAAACAGCCATCGCAACAAAGGTAATCACCTGCTGCCAATTAAGATACGAAATGCTTTCTGTCATAAAACCGACTGAGATCAAAATCAAAAACAACAGATAAAAGGTTCTACGGATCCGCCCCAAGTTATTCCAGTACCCACGACTGTCGACCCAATAGTAGACTACCGCCAGGAATAGGTAAAGAATACTGCTGCCAAAAAAAAGCTTCATAAAGGAAACAGAAAATAAAATTGCCGTCCCGGATGCCAATACAATCATGATAACGCTAAAGGCCAGTAAATATATTTCTTTTTTGCTAATACTCATCCGCTCCTTAGCATTTCGGATTGATATAATATCCTATGGCGCAGATGAGTGATTTATGGGTGAAAAAACCGCAAAATAAAAAAAGCCGAGAAGACGAAAACTTCTTGGCGTGTTGTTATTATTCCTCCGATTGTTGATTGAAGAATATGAAGATGAACTTCAAGAGCTCCAAAAGTGAAATCAATGCGGCGGCTACATATGTGAGTGCAGCGGCACCAAGTACCTTGCTCACTCCGCGCTCTTCTTCCGGTCCTGCAATAAAGCCATCAGCGACCATCAGTTTTTTTGCCCGGCTTGATGCGTTAAACTCAACAGGCAGGGTGATGAGCTGAAACGCAACCGCTATCGAAAATAAGATGATCCCGATGCCAATTAAATTCGTCGATTGCAATAAAAACCCGCCAATAAGCAAGAGCGGAGCAATGCCTGAGCTAAAATTGACTGCAGGGAACATGAAATGCCGGAACTTCAATGCGGGGTAGCTCTCTTTGTGCTGCATCGCGTGACCTACCTCGTGAGAAGCAACCGAAACCGCTGAGATGGATGTCCCGCCATACACAGGCTCTGACAAACGGATAACTTTCTTCATCGGATCATAATGGTCGGTCAAAGTCCCCCGTACCGCCTCAACAGGAACGTCATAAAGCCCTGCATCATCCAACAGCCTGCGGGCAACCTCTGCTCCAGTCATCCCGCTTGACGCATTCACTTTCGTCCAGCGGTTAAAGCTGCCCTTTACCCTAAACTGCGCCCAGAGTGAAAGCCCGAATGCGATAAATATCAAAATATCCATAGGATGAAACAACATGGATTCTTTCCTCCTTTGTTGGTAAACCTGATATTAAAATAGCATATTTTGATATAAAGTGTACAGTGAAACGTTTTGGTTTGTATTGGGTATAAAAAGAGCCTGATTAAAGGCTCTCTAATTTGTTGTTATAAGCTATAAAGGTGATCGCATTTGTTTTTATATGTATGAATTGATTGTTTCGCGTTATATCGAAGGATAACGGTTTTACGTCGAGCTGTTTAACTTCCCAGTCACGATAGGCAGATTTTAATTTTCCTATCATATTATTTGTTGGCAAATTAATTTCAAAAAATGCATCGAGTGGTGTATTTGTTTCCGCATCGATTTCTTCTACCTGCGAATTGATAACAAAGCAGTGGATACCATCAGGCTTTGTACCAAGTTTCATTTTATGTAGCATACGGTCAAAATCTTTTTCCGTTTTCATATGCTCTAGTGCCGATACGGAAACAATGAAATCATATTCGTTCGGATCGATTGGAAAATCGCCGATATCCGCTTGAATCGTTCTGATCTTTTCTCCTACTCCGTAATCCTTGCTGTACTCTTTTAGCATTCGTAACGAGTGCCCTAGAATGTCCACGCAAACGACTTGCCCTTTTTTGATTTTTTCTGCGAGAGGAATGCTGTTTCTGCCCACCCCGCTCCCTAAATCAAGAATCTTTATCTCTTCCCTTTGATCAAAATGGCTCATACAGTCCAGCACAGACTGGACAGGCTTATGAAGCCAGGATCCTTCTTTAAACAGTCTGTTATTTTCATAAAAGCTTTCGTGATACTTCTTTTCTTCGCGACGAATATGAAGAATTTTTTCCTCATCTATTTAAAAACCTCATTTCTTAATTTTTGTTCAGTTCTCCGTCCTTTCGATGAGAAATATCGCTTTCGAGCTTGATCCTGTAATGCCCCTGGTCAATTTCGATCAAAGTCAGGCTGGTATCGTAGACATAGGGAGGCGACCACAGCTTTTCAAGCGGCAGATTTTTGATATGGGCTGTCAAGCTTTTAATAAACACAGAATGGGTAACCAGTAAAATATTGCCCGAAACATGCTCGGTGTGTATCCGATCCAGTGACTTTTGAACCCTGCTATGAAAATCCAAGAAGCTCTCTCCTCCAGGATGATTGAAAAGGTGCGGAGCCTGAAAAAAATTGTTATATTCATCAGGAAACTGATTCATAAGGTAGTCATGGGTTTTACCTTCCCATTCCCCCATCCCCATTTCACGAAAAAGATCATCCGTAATAATCTCAGGCGTCTTTCTTTCTCCCCTAATGAGTTCTGTTGTTTTTACCGTACGCTTGCTTGGGCTGGAGTAGATTCCGTGAAAATGAACATCCTTTAATCGTTTTCCGAGTAGCTCTGCATTTTGAATGCCGTATTCGGTTAATTCCGAATCCTGCCAACCCTGCATTTTCTTCGCGACATTCCATTCAGTTTCTCCGTGACGAGTAATATATAAATTCAGCACGTTTTTTCCTCCCTTTTGTTTTTCTTACCGATGATGCTGTCATTATGACCATTTCTGTTTTTGCTTTCCAATGGTAAAATCGATTTCTTCAATTTTATCATTATCGCTAACTACTAATAATTTCTCCTTAAATTGTTGCAGTATGGACAGAATTTCGGGTTTACTTGAATTCTCAAAATGATAATTCCACTTGTACATTTTTCCGAGAATGAGAACTGTCTGCTTGTAGTTCCCTTTTTCAAAGCCCAGTTTTTGGACAAAAAAGCGCTTTGCGATTCGATAATTTCTTTTCCACACTCGCGTATCAAGGAAAATAATAAGCTCTGCCTTTTTAAATCCTTCTAACACCCACGAATGGTGCACGCCCTCAACAATCCACGAATCCATCGCAATAATGTTGCGAAATTTTTCATCTCTAACCTCAGGAGAGTTTCTAATGTCTCCTTTATTCGTTCGTTTCCATACAACATTATCTAATTCGAAGTACGGCACACCATATTTATGTGATAATCTTCGGGCAAGAGTTGATTTGCCACTCCCTACAGAACCTATAATATGTATTTTCATAAACGTTCCAACTCCTTTCTTCTATTTTATTTTACGCTTCATTATCATGTCATCTCTCATTTTCGAAAAAGTCACACTAATCTGCTAAAATATGAATAAAACGTGTTTAAGGAGGTACTATGTCAAGAAGGAAAATTGTATTTGTTCGTGCAATGGAGTCAGAGTCTATTCAAAAGGTAAAAGAAATTGCTCCTGATTGGGAGGTCATTTCCGGTAAAGAGCAGTCAGATTGGGAGAATGATATAAAAGAAGCAGAAATTATTGTCGGCTGGAGAAAAGGGTTAGATGAATTATGCCTTACGCCTGATTCAAAGCTTCGTTGGCTGCAAAGCTGGAGTGCGGGGATCAATTATTTGCCGTTAGAAAAATTAGCCGAGAAAAACGTGAACTTAACAAACGCCAGCGGAGTGCATGCTTATCCAATTTCCGAGACGATTTTCGCCTTAATGCTTTCGTTAACGAGAAAGATACATACGTATATTCGAAATCAAGCTTCAAAAACATGGGATGAGGCAGATATAAAGCTTGAAATCCATCACAAGACGATAGGGATCATTGGAATCGGAGCGATTGGAAAAGAGACAGCAAAAATTGCAAAAGCGTTCAATATGACAGTCCTTGGAGTACGAAACTCGAACAAGCCTGAAGAATATGTGGATGAAATGTATACGACAGACGAGTTGCATTCTGTGCTTCCGCGTTGTGATTACGTTGTCGTTACACTGCCGTTAACAGCAGATACGCATCACCTTTTCAGCTATGAGCAATTTAAGCAAATGAAGCCTTCTGCATTCTTTATTAATATCGGCAGAGGAGAATTAGCGAATGAAAAAGAATTGATCCAAGCGCTGCAGGATCAGCAAATTGCCGGAGCGGGTCTCGATGTTTTTAGTACAGAACCGTTGGAAGAAAACAACCCTTTGTGGGACATGGCAAATGTCATCATTACTCCACATACTGCAGGTTTAACAGAGTTTTATGAAAAACGGGTCGTCGAGGACATTTTTCTTCCGAATTTAACGGCCTATCTTGACGGAGACACACCACATGTTAATTTGATTGATTACGCAAAGGGTTATTAATCGGCATGCAAGCTCCAAAACAAATCCTCACTACTTGGAGGAAATTTGACGACTTTCCAATGGAGACGTTATCCAAAGCATGGTTTTATGAGAAAAAACGACCGAACAGACAAAGAGATATAACAGAAATGAAGAAGCATCGCAGCCAATACGGAATTGCAGGCAACTGCTTTGACCTGTCTATCTGGCTGCTTGATGAGTTCTCAAAAGACGGAATCGAGGCTTATCCGATTGGCCATGGACTGAAAACAAATTCTGCCCATGCTGCTGTTATCGCAATCGATGAAAATGGCCGGCGTTATTTATGCGATTTAGGCGACCAATGGATCAATCCAATTTTAATCGATTCAAACAGTGAAGATTATTCCAATGAAAAACAAAGCGGCTTTTTTCCGGCAGCCGATGTCGAAGTGATACCAGCAGGACAGATTTTTGATATCGTTTACTATCGTCCAAATGGAAAACGCTCGCAGCAAACCTATCACACCGAACCCATTGAGACGGCATTCTTTCTCGAGGCTGCCGAATGGTCTCAGCGGAATGTGAAACCAACCCCCCTTTTCGAATGCAGAATCCCTTACAAAAGCGAAATCGCCCATTGGGAATTTGACAACTGGAAAAGCTGCTTAAGTACGAGTGAAGGTCTGTTTCATGAAACGACTGGACAAACAGTTGAAGATTGGGCAGATAAAATCAGCCTTCTGGCCGGGTATGACAAACAGTTTCTTATAGAAGCGTTGGAGATCTACAAGGGAGGAACTATTTGGTGTATGAGGGAGTAGATCAGGGAAGCGCAATTAAACCGTGGAACCATGCAATTACCCATGTGTTCCGTACTATTAATCCTGTGAACCGTGGAATTAACTTCAGTGTAATTGCAATCATCCTACAGAAATTCCTAGCAACTTAGTGTGAAATTCTCCCTTTCACGTGTCTATTTTATATACCTTTATACTTCAAATAGTAAAAAAATGCTATTCCTTTCTATATGTTATAAAAAGGAATAGCATTTCATTATAATTTATTTGACTTCATCATCTTCGTTGGAATGTTCTTTGTCAATAATTGCTTTAGGCAATCCGGAATACTTAGCCCAGTAGTATATCGCTAATGAGCCTACAGCAATAACGAAAAGATCCAATGGATTGCTCAGTACCCCAATTCCTCCACCAAAGGTGCCTAAATATGAGATAATCATCATCATGACATAGTAGACCAAAATCCACATTGCAGACTTAATCTGTTGTGCAAGGCTTACTTCTTTCTTTGGTACATACTTATTAAATATGAGATAGATGATAAACATGACAATTTGTGCCCCTAAAAGCCATGAGATGGTATTCCACCCTGACCAATACACAATATAGGTCGCAAAAATAAATGAAAGTGGTCCTATCACGCTCATACCAGTCAGCTTGAATGGTTTCTCAAGATCTTTTGCATTTACCTTAAAGGCAGCAGAAGAGATTGGCGCTACTGCATACGAAAGAATGAGAGCAACTGAACAAACGTTAACTAGCGCACTCCATGAAGGAAATGGGAGTGTCCAGAAAACAGATAATCCAAATGATAGCCATAGTGAGGCACGAGGGATACCGGTTTTCTTATCAACTTTTGAAAAAACGTTAAAAAGAGTTCCGGTACGAGACCATGCATAAACTAAACGGGAAGTCGTATTCATAAAAATATTCCCGCTTGCTCCCGGGGATACAATAGCATCTAATACAACGAGTGTAGCTATCCACCCGAGGCCGAGTATTACAGCAATGTCTTTGAATGGCAATGAAAACTCATCCTGGATGCCTTCCCAACCGCCTGAAATCATATCTGTTGGTATACTTCCGATAAACAATACTTGAAGCAACGCATAAATAGATGTTGCAAGAATTATGCATATAATCAATGCGATCGGAATATTTCTCTGCGGATTTTTCACTTCACTTGCAACAGAAACGATAGGATGAAGTCCTAGATAGGCAAACATCACCCCGCCAGTTGAAATGGCAGCCTGAATGCCCTCAACTCCAAAAGGAGCAAAGCCTCCTGCTGTAAAATTGGCAGATTTAAAATGAAAGATCAGCACAATGACAATGGTAACTGGTACAATATACTTAAAAATGGATATAAATATATTTGATTTTGCGAATGTTTTTACACTCCAGTAGTTTAAGAGAAAAAACAAGCAAAGCATAGCAAACTGTACAAACCACCCTAATATGGTAGGTGATTCTGATCCTGGTACCGTTAAATTAGGAAACCAAAATGCTATGTATTGGCGTACTGCAGTTACTTCAATTGAAATCAGACTCGTGTATGCCACAATGGTGATCACTGAGATTAAATAACCGACTAAGTGGCCATGAGAATAAACAGGATAACGTAAAATGCCTCCTGTACGGGGGATTGCAGCTCCAAGTTCTGCATAAACCAATCCAATCAGAAGAATGATGATACCTCCGATGATCCATGAGAAACTTCCTACAGGACCTGCTTTTGAAGCCACATTACTGACAGCAAACAGCCAAGCTGATCCAAAAATAGCTCCTAGTCCGATCAGTATAAGATCTAGTAAAGATATTGTTTTTTTAAATTTCCCTTGATTGTTAGACATCAACTTCCTCCTCTAAATGTGAAACCCAACATATCCATGTTTTACATGTAAAGGATTATTACTCACTCATCCTCCTTTTATTTCTTTATTTTCCACTTTTTTCATACCTTTATGTTGAGCTAAAGTGAAATTGCCTATACGTGTACCTATACTAACAAAAACTAATTTTGATGATAAGGGTAAAACTGTAATTTTTACTATTACGAAAAATGAAAATTTTCAACAAAAAAACGCCAACTTTTGTCTACGTCTGAGATTTAATACAGTTTATTTAACCTCCACATTTTCTGAAGTCTGCAAAGCTGCAGATATCCCTGACAGCATATACGCCATATGGACAACTCCCTGTTCGAAGTCTTGGAGGCGAATGGATTCGTTGGGGGCATGTGTCTTCGATCCTGCCCAACCGACTCCAGTGCTGACAATCGGAAATTGAAGCTCTTTTCCGAAAATATACATGGGACCTGTTCCCGCAGAGTTTGGGGCCAGGACAAAAAAACCGCCGACTTTTGTCGACAGCCTGAGATTGAAAGTATACTATTTAACTTTCATATTTTCTGAAGTCTGCAAAGCTGCAGGTAACCCTGACAGCATATACGCCATATGGACAACTCCCTGTTCGAAATCTTGGAGGCGAATGGATTCATTGGGGGCATGTGCCTTCGATCCTGCCCAGCCGACTCCGGTGCTGACAATCGGAAACTGAAGCTCTTTTCCGAAAATATACATGGGACCTGTTCCCGCAGAGTTTGGGGCCAGGATGGTTTCTTTTTGATAGGCATCTTTTGCTGTTTGCATGACGTGGGCAATAAACGGGTGGCTGAAATCAGATCGGTATGCTTTTTGGCCGTTTAACAAAGATACCGTAATATCATGGAAGCCATGCGTCTCCAAGTGCTTTTCGATGCATTGCAATATATGATCCGGGTCTTGGCCGGGGACTAGTCTGCAATCAAGCTTAACTTTGGCGCTTTTCGGCAGGACGGTTTTTGCGCCTTCGCCGGTATAGCCGCTTTCCAGGCCGCAAATCGTCATCGTCGGCTGAAACACCATTGCTTCTCTCGGATCCTCACCTTTTGCTGCAGTAATGAGCGGACGTTTTAATCCGTACAGCTCACTTATGGCCTCTTCATTAAATGGCATGGCCTGCACAGCTTGTTTTTCAGCTTCTTTTGGCTTATCGATTCCGTCAAAAAATCCTTCGACTAAAATTTCATTTTGTTTATTTTTCATTGTGGCCAGAGCTTGAACTAACCTCCATGCCGCATTATCAACATAAGCTCCGACAGAAGAATGCATGTCAATGTCTGCACCAACGGACGTCAGTTCCATATAGGCCATACCTTTAATTCCGGCGACCATGCTAATTCTGTCTTTCTCGTCCTTCCCGCCGAATTCCCAAATGCAGGCATCCGCCTGAAAAAGCTCCTTATATTTCACTATGTAAGGAATCAGATTGGGGCTGCCGATTTCCTCTTCGCCTTCGATCAAAAATTTAATATTGCAGGGCAATCCGCCCTCTACTTCGTTAAGCACCTTAATCGCTGTCAGGCGAGCGATCAAATCTCCTTTGTTATCTGCGGCTCCACGTGCAAATAACTTTCCGTCTACAACGGTTGGCTCAAATGCATCCGTATTCCATTCATCGAGCGGTTCTGGCGGCTGAACGTCGTAGTGATTATAGAAGAGCAATGTTTTCGTAGCATCCCCATCTTTCCCCGCTGCAAAAAATCCATAAACGACCGGATTTCCGCCGAGATCATCTAATATTTGTGTTTCCCCTGCAGCTTCTTCAATCGCCTCTGCGACAAACTTCACTGTTTCGGGAATGTCTTTGTGCTGGGCTGAAACGCTCTGAAGCCTCAAATAGTTTTTTAAGATCTCAAGTGAAGCAGGGACAATTTCTTTTGTATAGTTTCGCAAAGCTTCAAGTGTCTTACTCACGAAAAAAACTCCCTTCAAACGTTTATAATTCTAAATATTTCGACATCTATTTTTATACTCCTTTTCCCCAAAAAATTTTATTAGATTTTAAAAAAGGGAGAAAGAAACACTCCCCTCCAGTCAACATAGCACTTCAACTGTAAATCCCCCGGGCGCCTCAACATAGAATGTATAACCATGTAATTGTTTTGGCGGTTCAACATCGAACCCATCCTCTTTCAAACGCTGATTGATCTGATCTACCTGCTCCTTATTTTCCTGGGGAAATCCAATATGGAAGGTTTTCGGATACTGGACTTTGCTCCCTTTCATTAAAGTTAGGACGAAGCCATCGTCATCAAACATTACCGCAAAGCCGTTCCCGCGGCTCCCTTCACACGTCAGACCAAAATAAGTTTCCAAAAACTTGCGAGCTTCCGGGACATCCGTAACAGTTAGGTTAAGGTGATTGACTTTCATACTACCATCCTTTCTTACTCATTATATTACCTTCATGCAAGTGACCGGGGTTAGAGAAAATTTATATATATTTATGCCGATAACCCGTCACATAAGTTCAATGTTTAATCGTAAGGGTATTCAAAAACCTGAGGAAGCGCTCCAGCTTCATATAACGCTCCCTAGACAGTTTTTAAATTTGCGATCGTTTCAAGATATGGATATTCCGCCGTTCGCAATGCATACTCAAACAGCTTTACATCCGGCATTCCGCTTTCTCTAGCGATGCTTATCGCCCGCTCAATGTCATATGTAACTCTTCTTAGCTGGACGGCGATGTCATTATTTTGTATATCGATTATCGCATAGCTTGCCCGATTATCACCGTCAAATGGCATTCCGATACTGCCGCAATTCACGATGGTCCTTCCTTTGCATTGCCTCACAAATGCGTGATGCACATGACCGAATAAGACAAGCTCCGTTTGTTCATTTTTATGAAGCAAATCCAAATCATCCAGAGAAGCCCATGGATATTGAACGCTATATAAAGAACTTGGCGAAGCGTGATAGGCTTCAACATGAACACCCTCAGCTTCAAACAGGCCTTCGGTTGGAAGATCAGCAAGCCACTCCTGCTGCTCTTGCGACAACCGCTCACCATCATATTCAATTGCCCTAAGCGCCAATTCTTGTTTAAAGGTTTCAGGCTTCCAATCTTTCATTGGAAATCTCGTAAACATGTGATCGTAATTTCCTCTTACAACTATGTAAGGATCTAGTGACTGTAAAAGCTCGACACATTCTACAGGCTGAGGCCCCCTCATTGCAATGTCTCCCAAGCATATAATTCTGTCAGGACTCTGATCACGTAAATCTTGAATTGCTTGTTGAAAGGCAACCGCGTTTCCATGGATATCTGAGATCACAGCCAGACGCATTTCATCACCTTCTTTTCTTAATTTCTCCGATAACAATCTTTCTCTTAATCTATTATAAATCATACTTTTCATTGCGAACAGGCGTCTATAGTTAACCTTATGTAGATTATCTATTCAGGTTGTATAATATTTTCTATAGTAATGAAATACCCATCATAACTGTGCACGAAATGTCGGGTAGATACGAACGACTCCTGTTATTCTAATCGTGAAAGGGAGGTCATAGAAATGGATTTGCTTGAAAAAATGAATGGAGCATTGAACTATATTGAAGAAAATCTTACGAATGATATTGACTTTAAAGAAGTTGCGAAATTGGCTTTTTGCTCGGAATATCATTTTAAAAGAATGTTTTCGTTCATTGCTGGTGTTACTTTGTCGGAGTACATCCGCCGGAGGCGCCTCACTCTTGCAGCATTTGAGATTACGACTAGCAGGATAAAAATAATAGATGTTGCGATTAAGTATGGGTACAACTCACCGGACTCTTTTACAAGAGCTTTCCAAGGATTGCACGGAATAACACCGTCAGAAGCCAGAAATATTGGCCAGCCGCTAAAAGCTTATCCACGAATGACCTTCCAATTAACGATTAAAGGAGGAAACGAAATGAACTATCGAATTGAAGAAAAAGAGGCTTTTCGCATCGTTGGTATTAAGAAAAGAGTGCCGATCATTTTCAAAGGAGTTAACCCGGAGATTGCCTCAATGTGGGAAAGCTTAGATGATGAAAAGATCGATCTACTTAAAAAGCTTTCTAATGTCGAGCCGCTGGGACTGCTTAGTGCATCCACGAATTTTTCTGAAGGCAGAATGGAGGAAAAAGGGGAGCTTGATCATTATATAGGTGCTGCAACAACTAAGGATTGCCCGGATCATCTCACGCAGCTTGAAGTTCCTTCCTCAACTTGGGCAGTATTCGAAGCAGTCGGACCATTCCCTGATACGCTGCAAAATGTATGGGGGCGCATCTATTCCGAATGGTTTCCATCCTCAAACTATGAACAAACAGAAGGACCGGAAATTTTGTGGAATGAGCATAAAGATGTCACTTCGCCGACTTTTAAAAGCGAAATATGGATACCCGTTTTGAAAAAGTAAATATTGTCTAAAGATTGAGGCTGACTTAAAAGGTCTTTAAATGACGACCTCTTTGAGTCAGCCTCCATTTACTAAAGGGTTACGCCATTCCTTTTTTGATCCAAATACGTGAACGCCATCTTCTGTACATTAATATTCCTCTGAACCATTCATCCACGATAAAAGAGATCCAGATGCCCGCGAGTCCGTATCCGAGGTGGATACCGAGCAGATAAGCAATCGGGAGTCCTATGCCCCACATGGAGAGCATCGCCATATAGACTGGAAATTTCGCATCACCTGCTGCCCGCAATGAGTTGATAATGACAACATTGAATGATCGTCCTGGTTCAAGAATAATGGTCATTACGATCAGCATGCTCGCTGTGGCTATGATCTCAGGGTTTTGGCTGAAGATCCCGACCACCTGCTTTGAAAAAATTGAAATGATAATCGAGGTTCCAGCAGCGATTCCGATCGCCCAATATAAGCTTTTCATACAGCGCTCATATGCCTCGTCAAACTGTTTTGCACCGATATTGCGGCTGATTAAAATTTGCGTTCCTTGGCTAATCGCCGTACCAAACAAAATGATGAACATCATAATATTTTGAGTGTACACCTTTGTTGTCAACGCCTGGGCGCCCAAGATTGCAATAAAATACGTAACAATCATTTGCGATCCATTATAAGAAAGCTGTTCACCGGCAGAAGGAATTCCGATCTTCACCAGCTTGCGCAGATGTTCTTTATGCACATGAAATACTTTTTTCAATGAAAGCGATAGGTTTATCCGCTTTTTAACGATGATTATCATGACTGCTAAACCAATAATTCTTGCGACTGAGGTTGATATCGCAACACCTGTTACACCAAGAACAGGAAATCCGAATGGTCCAAAAATAAAAAAATAGTTTCCAATGATATTTAATACATTCATTCCGATCGTGACATACATCGTATCTTTCGTATAACCATAGCTTTTCAATATCGCACTATATGTCATAATTAAGGCTTGGATAAATGACAAGCCGCCGACAATTTCCAAAAACACTTTCGCATCAGGTATCAGTTCGCCTGATAACCCCATCATATTTAACAACGGAACAGCCGCTAAAAACACAGCGGCGCTTATGACAAAGCTAATCACAAAATTGGCGCCGATAGAAACGTAAGCAACCTCCATTGCTTCTTTCTTTTGCTTAGAGCCTAAAAATTGAGAAATAATAATTGTTGTACCCGTGGCAATAAAGCTGAACATCACAATTAATAAATTTAGAATTTGATTGCTCACTCCAACTGCTGCGACGCTATTATCAGAGTATTGGCTGAGCATCAACGTATCGGCATTTCCCATAAACATATATAATGAAACCTCAATAAAAATCGGCCAAGTCAGCGAAAATAATGAGAGGTTTTTTTCAGAAGTTTGTGTGACCGCGGTAGGTTTTAAGACAGCTTGTTTCATAGCCCTGCCCCTTTCAAAATAAAATCAACGTTTAAAAGTGTACCTCCGTTTCCTTATAATAAAAAGGGAAAAAGCCGAAACTTCTTGCAATAATCCGACTTATAGAGAGAGGATGACACCTATGGCTCGAGTGATGTTTGAGGTCCCTCCCTTTCCGGTCTTTATCGCTGCCGGAGAAGGAGTTTTCAAAAAAGGGGAAATGCATGCCAGGCGGACTTTCACTGTGTTCGATCTTTTGTATGTAAAAAAAGGAACGTTATATATCACAGAAAATGAAAAGTCGTTTTCCGTAAAAAGTGGTGAATACATATTGCTTTCTCCAGAGCTGGAGCACTACGGGACAAAAAGCTGCGAAGAGGACACTGATTATTATTGGCTCCATTTTCACGAATCGAATTATGAGTTTGCAGAGACAGGAGGAAATAACTGGGCTGAGCTTCAATACGAAAAAGGCAGCTATGAGGAGCCCGCTAATTTTCACATGTCTTTACCGCGAAAAGGCAAGGTACAACAGACGCAATTTTTGGAAAATCATTTTGAAAGCTTAATTAATTATTCAACCGAAAACTCCGATCTGCCGTTGCGGAAACAAATTTTGTTCGAGGAGCTCCTGCTGCACCTGCAAAAGGAAGCGTTTCAAATTCCCTCGGCCAAAGAACGCGTCGCTTGGGAAGCTGCCCGATATTTGCAAAAGCATTACAAAGAAAAAATTACTGCGGTGAACCTTTCGATTGCGTTGCATTACAATCAAGATTATGTATCACGCTGTATGCAGCAAGTGCTCGGCGTCACCCCGGGTCAGTACACGAACAGAGTAAGAATGACAGAAGCAAAGCGCCTGCTGGCTTCCACGAATGAGAAAATGGGCGTTATTGCTGAAATGATCGGAATGGAAGATCCCACTTATTTTTCAAAGCTCTTTAAGCAGATTGAAGGCATATCTCCGATCGAATATCGAAAAATATTCAGCAGAAAGAAGACTGGTATCGAGGATGAGTAATTGAAAAAAATCGGGATATTAGCGGGAATCCATTAGGAATTTGTGGAATCGATGAACAATCAATCGGAGTTCAATTTGACTCGATCTTTGTCAAAACAAGAAAAATGACCATGTGTGACTCCACATGGTCATTTTCAGCGTGAATGTTTCATATATCATTCTGCTTCTCAAGAATCGAAGAGAAAATCAAACCTGTTGTTCGAAAGTCCTTCCGTTAGAAAAGGCTGCAGACACCCACCGTATGATAGAAACACCGCATACCCGCGTGTAACGATAACCTGCCGTAATTGCTGATGTGCCCGGAGAACCACTGACCTTATGGTTCTTAAGCCTCCCCCACTAAGTCACATTTTGAAAGGAAATAGGCACTAGCTTTATTCAACCGTTAATTGACCTTGCGCTAAGATGCCGTCTTTTACGATAGACGTTTTTGAACCTTTAATGTTCAGCAAGAAGCTTGGTCCAAAAGTAGAATGACGGTATTTAAACAGACCTTTGTTTGTCATGTAATGTGTTACCACGAAAGTATTACCTGACTTTTGTGGAATAACAAAGTGAGCGTAATTAAATGTCACATCGTTTTTGGCAAGATCATGGTGCAAGACGATTCCAGTGTTATTTAATGGCTTGTATTTACCAGTTAGAGAACTGGATACGTAACCTAACATGTAAATGTCATTTTTATCGATACCATCAATGGTCATTTTAATTCCTCTTGAGCTTGTGAACAAATACCATTTGCCATTCTTTCGGAAGACGTTTGCACGTTCGATTTCATCAGTGATTGTATTCGAAGTAATTAATGGTTTCATTTCTCTTTTTAACGTATAATCGCTGTTAATTTCAATAATACCTATTGCTCCATTGGCCATTTTAGCAGTGCGTTTTTTATCGCTTTGAAGCAATTTTTTCTTTTCAGCTTGGAACTCATCTTTTTTCATTCCATAGTATGCTTGGTTGAAAAGTTGCTCCTCACCTTGATAACCGTATTCTGTTCCAGTATTTGCTTCAAACACTAGATATTTATGGCCTTTATCTTCAATATAATGAGGGTCTCTGAGCGTATGGTTATCGCCTGAATTATATGCACCCGCATTGATAAACCCTTGAACATTCTGATAAATTTTACCTTCTCCGCCATCATAGATCGATTTGTGATCTTCTACGCCGTCAACTTGGATCGTGCCGGCAGATGGTTCTGACACATTCACTTGAGCAGTAGTTAACGTTTGTTTACCGTATCCGGTACCTCCATCTTCCAGAGTTCCGGAGAAATCAGTATAGAATAAGCGTAGTTCGCCAGCAGATGTTAACGTTGCGGAACCAGACCACTCTTGCGTTTGATATTTTAGAATCGGATCATTTTCTTTGAATTTATCAGCATCGTCAAATACTCGGCCGGCATTTTTCCAGCTGTTTAAAGAGTTTTTATCAGCTTTTTTATAGAAAAGGTAAATAAAAGCTTCCTCTTTTTTATCTTTAGGATTTTCAGCCAATGTAAATAAAAGGTGGTATCCTTTGTATTCTGCTACTGTGCCATCAGCATTTTGTAGCGGCCAGCTATCCCATACATCTAACTCTGTAATATTGCCATTTTTATCATATCCTTGGGCAGTTGGGATGTTTATGATTGAATTGGGATTGAATTGCGGTACCTCAAAACGTGCATCGTCATGCTGCTGAGGAATTTGAAGCATATGGGAACGCGTGATATGAGATACTCCATAGCTTTCATTGAAATCTCTGCTGTCCTCTTCTTTCACACCCTGATCTTTTTTCATACCTATATCTTTCACTGACGTCCCTAAGTCCCCATCATTGTTATTTCCCATTTTTTCTGCTGAGTTATCTGCGTTGCCGCATGCTGCTGTTAATGCTACTAAAAGCATAATTAACAGGATAGCAGGTAATCTTTTTTTCATGATGAACCTCGCTTTTTTTATGTATTAGTATGTTTTTACCTTCATTTTAGTATGTGATGAATTTGACTCTTTAAACGCAAGATAAAAAAGCACGTTAAAACAGGGTACTGAATTGGAGCGTAGTTTGAGGATACATACCTTTTATGAGTGCTTTTGCAGATTTTACAAAGGGATATGATTGTCGAAAATACCCAGGAAGGAAAAGCGATTGCTAAGCGGCGTAAGGATTTCAGAGAAGGTAAGCCAAACAAATTAACCATATAACAAATATGAAAGGATGGATTTTATTGGAAATAGAAATGTGATAAACTTTCATTATTGTTTTTTATAGATACATAGATATAGGGGGGGAACAGAATGGAACTCAAATATGAATTGACAAAGGATGATTATTTAGCCTTTAATCTACACTATATGAAGCATTCGAAAATGATAAAACAATCTTTATTCATGCAACGCTTTCTTACACCCATTATCTTTTTAGTTCTTCCATTTGTTCTTTTCTGGATGACGAGAGAATTTCTAATTGGTTTTTTCATCACCTTTGTGCTTGTTTCGATAGTATGGATGGCATTTTATCCAAAATACTTTTTTGCCTATATTAAAAAGCGATTATTAAAAGCTCTTAATGAGGGAAGTAACGATAATTTATTAGGCCAACATGTGTTTATCCCGAGTGAAGATGGATTAATTGAAAAAAACAGCGCTGGAGAAAGAAAGACTAGTTGGTCTGGCATAGAAAGAGTGGAGGAAAATGATGATTATTATTTTCTATTTCTTAGCTCAATGAGCGCATATATCCTGCCAAAACGTTCTTCCCGGATAAAGCAATTGAGGAAGAATTCGAGAGAATCATTGATAAGATGAACATACGGTAACGATTTTATTGAATGAATATGGACGGACAAAAAATGATATACATATTTGAGCTTAATTCTCTAAAACCTCTGTTACATTAGTTCTTATCAGCAAGCCACGAGGAAACGAGAAAGGAAAAAATGGCTAGTCTCGAAGAACTTCTGCGCCAGTATGTGATACAGAAGGAAACCCAGTGAACGTCTCGTGAATTTGGAGATCGGAAAGCAGTTCGAGACACCGCAAACAAGCGGGGACTGTTTGATGCCAAAATCCGTGGGCAAGAAAGATCTAATTAGTAAGATAAATGAGCGCCCTGAGAGGATCTTTCAGGGCGCTCATTATTTATCCAACATCAAAAAACGCTTCCTCATTGCGGGTTTGAAATAAAGTAGTACCGACCGGTTATAAAAAAGATGTACTGTTTGCACAAAGAAAAAGGAATACAAACAGCATGGAAATATTTCACAACATACTAGTCTTAGTTTAAGATGTGTAAATTCTTGATCCTTTCATTACAAGAAAAAGGTTGTCTCTAGGTTATCGCCCTGTCATTTTGCCTATCCTTTCATAAGTTATAGGGTATTTATCCCGAAAGAATAGGAGTGCTGTCCAAATGAACCCATATTATTTTAATCCCGGATATGTTCCGCAACAGCCGGATCCATATGCGCCTTATTATTACAATCCCTATGCACAACAGTATGAAGATGATGAGTATGCGAGACAAATACAAATCCCTCAATTTCAGACTTTAGAAAGAAGAGTCAGGACGCTTGAAAGACAAAATGAAGAGCAAGTCAGAGAGATTACCCGGCTGAGTCGGGAAGTCAATCGTTTAAATCGGGAAATCAACCGCATAAACCAGGAAATTAACCGTCTCAATCAAAGTGACGAACGTCAAACACGACGCTTAAACCGTTTGAACCAGAGGCTGCGTGCAGTGGAAAACAGGCTGAACATCCAATTTACAGCGGAAGACGGTTTCTAATAAACAAAAAGCAGGCGCCGCTGGGAGGCACCTGCTGTTTTTTTCTTACTTCATCCCTGTCATCGAAATGCCGCGAATATAGTATTTTTGCAGGAAAAGAAACGCAATGATGATTGGAATTGTACTTATCGTATTCGCCGCCAGGATTTTTGCCCATTCATTTCCAGCTAAAGAAGAATAGTTGGCAATTGCGACTTGAATAAGCTGTTTCGGTTCATCATTAATGACGATTAACGGCCAGAAATAAGCATCCCAGTTCGCTAAAAAGGTTATGATCCCCAACGTAATAAGTGCCGGTACTGCCGATGGCAAAATAATGTTCCAGTAAATTCTGAACCAAGATGCGCCATCCAATCTTGCTGCCTCGATCATGTCTTTTGGTATTTCAGAAAAAAACTGCCTCAATAGAAAGATCCCAAAAACGTGCACTAAGGATGGAAATATGAGTGCCTTATAATCGTTTACCCATCCCAAGTCGTTCATTAATAAATAGTTGGGGACCAATGTCACTTCGCCTGGGATGATCATGGCGGACATAAAGCATACAAAGATCACATTTTTAAACGGGAACTCCAGCTTTGCAAATGCGAATGCAGCCATAGAGTTTATGAAAAGAACGAGGATCGTCACAATGATCGTAACAAATAAGGTATTGCCTATGAACAAAAAGATTGGATTCTGTTCATCAAAGATAACGTCGATATAATTTTGCAAAGTCCATTCTACTGGTAGCAGCAAATGGATGTTCAGGCTTGTCGCATATTGAAAAATTTCCTGATAGCTTCTGAACGATCCCAATACCATCCACAAGATTGGGACAAGAGCAATTAAGGCTAATGCCGCCATGAAAGTATACTTGATTGACAGGGTTAATCTTTTCACAATCATCACCCTTTTTCTGATTAATACTCCACATCTGATTTGAAGAGTCTCATTTGAATCAATGAAATAATTAAAACTATCGCAAACAAAATAAAGGCTGCTGCTGAAGCGTATCCCATATTCATTTGTTCAAATGCTGTCCTGAAAATATAGACCACCGTTGTTTCAGTAGCGCCTGAAGGACCGCCGTCGGTAAGCACATAAACCAATGCAGACAGTTTGATCGCATCGATTGTTGTAATAATAGCCACGAAGGCGATTGTTCGCTTTAACAATGGGAGCGTGATATAGAAAAATTGTTTGATTCTCCCCGCTCCATCTACTCTCGCCGCTTCGTATAAATCGAAAGGAATGCTATTTAAGCCGGCAAGAAAGACAATCATAAAAAATCCCGCCGATTTCCAAACTCCTAAAATAATAACCCCATACATCGCAGTATTCGGATCAGAAAGAAAATTGACAGTCGGCAAATGAAGCGATTCCAGAAAATTGTTCAGCAGTCCGAATTCTTTATTGTAAATTAATTTAAAAACAGTCGCCGCTACTGCCGTTGAAATCACAACCGGAATAAAATAAATCGTTCGAAATATGCCATTTACTTTTGATTTTTTTTGTATTAGCAATGCAATCCCCAGCGAGATGGCGCCTTGCACGGGAACTACGATAACGGCAAAATGGAGAGAATGCAGCAAGCTGTCTAGAAAAACCTGATCCTTCATTAGATTCAAGTAATTTCCGTTACCAATAAAACTTTTTTCTAAGCTGATTAAATTGTATTCTTGAAAGCTGATAATGAAGGCCTGAATCATCGGATAAAACATAAATATGATTAAAAGGACTAATACAGGAAAGATAAACCCAAGCCCCGCGAGTCTCTCCCTTTGCCGATAAGACAGCTTAAAAAATTGCTGGCTTTTGCTTGGCTTCATATTACTTTTTAAAGTTCTATTTGCTTCCAATAGAAACACCCTTTCATTTTGGAAGGAGAAAGGGGAGGGAGTCCCTTCCCCTTTTGCTTTCTATTTTTTTGATTGAAGAGCCTTATCGATTTCCATTACCGCTTCCTCTGCAGAAGCCTTCACGTCCCGATTCCCTATCCCAACGTCTTCAAACAGTTTTTTCATCGCTTTACTGACGGTTGGATAGGCTGGCGTAACAGGTCTGTTTTTAGAAAATTCCTGTGACTGGACTAAAAAGATGTTCTTTGGATACTCATTTAATTCAGGGATCTCTTTTGCGACAGAATACCTGACTGGAATATCTCCGGTTGCTTCTACGTACGTTTTTTGCCCTTCATAGCTCGTTAAATATTTGATAAATTTCCATGCTTCATCCTGCTGTTTCGTTTTGGCGGAAATACCTAAAGTCCATCCACCGTTTGGCGCAACCTGCTTTTCACCCTTAGGTAACGGAGCAACCCCGTAATCCTCTCCTAATTTAAAGTCAGGGAAGTTGCTTGAGAAATGCGCAAGGGCCCAAGACCCATCGATACTGATACCCAGCTTGCCTGTCGCAAATGGATCAGGCGGCAGCTCTACGGCAGCCACTTTCTCTTTTTGATACAAGTCCTGATAGAATTGTAGCGCTTTCAAAGATTCTGGTGAATTGAGAAATCCGTCCGCAGATGTACCTTCCGGATTTAATATTTCTCCGCCAAATTGCCATAGAATTGGAGATTTAAAATATGCCGGTCCTTCTCCTTCGCTGAAACCTTGTGCGGGATCAATCCCATACACGCCATTTTTCGGGTCATTGATTTTTTTTGCTGCCTCCAGTACTTGATCCCAGGTCCAAGGGTTTTTTGGATCTTCCGAAGGCGTCTCAAGCCCTGCTTTTTCAAACATTTTTTTATTGTAGAACATCGCGATACCTGATTGTACAATCGGAGCGAGATAAATTTGATCTTTATAGGATAATCCGCTAAGAGTTGATTCCGGAATATCCTCTATCTCCCCTTCCTCCTTCATGTATTTATCAATGGATAGCAATGCTCCCGCTTCTGCGTAGGCGCCTAAATCAGGACTGTCAACTGCGAAGATATCCGGCGGGCTGCCTGAAGCCAAGGCGGTTCTCAGCTTTGTCGAATAGTCTGCGAACGGAATTGGCGTCATTTTCACATCAACCGTTGGATTTTCTTTCTCATAAGATTTGATCAGTTCTTCATAAACTTTGTTCTCTGCATCATTTCCGGAATTTCGCCAAAACGTTAATTGGACACCGTCCCCTTGAGATTGATCTGAAGTTTCTTTCGATGATGAACAACCTCCTAACAATATACTGATTGCCATGACTGCAGCTGCCGTAACAGCGAAGGCTTTTTTCTTCTTCATCTCTTATCTCCCCCAAATATAGTTATCTTTTTTTCAACTATAGCAAAATAGCCATACGCAGGATTGCAAAATCTTTGGATACGTTTATTTAATTTTTTCGGTTTCTTTTTTTAACAAAATTGTTTTGGTTAATTACTGCACTCTAATACTATTTCACCAAATTTATATTTCACTTTATTGTTTTTTTACTATAACGAAATGAGTATATTAGCTCTATTTGAATTTGTAAACGCTTTAACGATTTACGATACTTACACTTTGTAGTAAAGTGTGGCTAACTGTAATATTTTTCTAACGATCAAGTTATTAATCTTTGAAAGGATTGAATACGATGGCAAATATACTTGTAATTGGATTTCCAGCAGAAGGACATACTAACCCGTCTTTAGGAGTCATTGAGGAGTTAATTTCCCGTGGTGAAAGTGTTGTTTATTATGGAATAGAAGAATATCAAACGAAAATCCAAAAAACTGGAGCGACATTCAGAAATTATTACAATTTCATTGAAAATCTTGATATTGCAAAACGAATGAGTGAAGAAGAGCCGGATGATCAAGATACACTTGAGTTTCTATGCTCATTTTTAGAAGGATATCAAGTAATTATCGAGGAAATTATGTCAGAAGTTGCAAATGAATCATATGACTATGTTTTATATGATCATCATCTTTTTGCAGGATCCATTATTGCAGATTTATTGAACCTTCCTAAAGTTTCATTATGCACAACTTTTGCGATGAATGACCAATTGGCTACTGAGATGATGCCAAGCAGAAATATTGAACCTGAACAGTCGCCATATTATCCTCTTTATCAGAAATTAGTGAAGACATTTAATGAAAAATATGATGTTAACATAAAAAGTGTATTAGACGTCATGTCAAATCCAGGAGACATTACATTAGTGTTCACTTCTCCATATTTCCAACCTCACAGAGAAATGTTCGATAATGAGTATAAATTTAACGGGCCATCGATTGTAAAACGAAAAGATATTGAGGATCTTTCAGAGCTAGAAAGTGGCGAAGATAAAGTAGTCTATTTCTCAATGGGAACCATTTTTAATCAAAAGCTTGAAATATATGATTTGTGTTTTGAAGCTTTAAAGGATTTTAAAGGAACGGTTATTCTTTCTGCAGGTAAGCAAACGGATCTTACGCAATTCAAAAACATTCCCGATAACTTTATTGTTAAAAATTATGTTCCGCAACTGGAAGTGTTAAAGAAGGCAGATCTTTTCGTGACCCACGGAGGAATGAATAGTACAAGTGAGGGATTATATTACGATACCCCTCTAGTTGTTATACCTATGGCTGTCGATCAGTATATGGTAGCTGACCGAGTGACAGAGTTAGGAGCAGGAAAAAAACTAGACAAAAATGATCTTACATCCCAGCTTCTGAATGAAACGATTCAAGAAGTTCTAAGTAATCCGCAATACAAGAAAAATGCAGAAAAAATAGGGCATTCATTACGAACAGCTGGAGGATACAAACAGGCTGCAGATGAAATTTATAAATTTGTATCAAGTAGTACGAAGACTTTATTAAAATAATCCAATATTACAAATGTCCCAAAAGCCTGGCTTTTGGGACACTCTTTTCTTATGTGATTATTCAACAACAAATACAGTAACCTGGGATGTAATCTTTCCAGTTGAATCAGCAGCCGTAATTTCAGCTTGGCCCGGCTTCAGACCTTTAATCACCGCTTTTCCGTCTTTCGTTTGTGTGACTTCAACAACGTCACTTTCCGATTTCCAAACGATGTCTTTCTTTTCTTTTAGAAAATCAGGCTTTAAAATCGCCTGGGTTTCTTTCGATTCTCCTACTTTGAGATCAATCGTCTTGTCATTGACTACGACTCGCTCTGCTTGGTCAGTCTTAGGAGATTTTCTCCAGGTTGATTTTAAATGATAAAAATTGAGTGACTTGAATGTGACTGGTCCGCCATTTGAGTAAAGCTCGATATTCCGATTCGCGGGATTTGTATAAATTAAATTCGAGAATACTTGTTCCCCGTCGTTGATAAATAATTCAACAGAGGATTCATCGACAAAGCCGTGGATTTTCACTTGCTTCTTCTCTGGAGGATAAGGAGAAGTGAATCTTTTCCCAAATTCAAACGGAGCTCCTGTTCTGTCAATGATCGATGGCAATCCTGATTTCGTTCGATCAACAAACAAGGAGGATCCTTCCGATTGATATCCAATGGCAGTCTCCTCTTTCTCCGACTTCCGTAAGCGAATTCCAAACTCCTCAAGAGCTTCCCATTCAGCTACTCCTTCAAATTCAAACGTCGTTCCAGAAAAATCAGAGATCGGCAAGCTCCCGTCGACTTTCAAATCGGTAAAGTTTTTTTCACCTGCCCGCAGGTTTTTCAGTTCTTCAACTGGCTGCTGGACAAGACGAACCTTTCCGTCTTCTTCAGTCTTTAGTGATAATGCCCTAGGAATCGATAATGTTCCCTTCCATGGTTCAGTTGGAGATTGATAAGGATACCGCCAATTTGACATCCACCCTAACCAAATACGCCTGCCATCCTCGGCCGGAACATCAGAATAGGATTGTGCTGCATAAAAATCTCTCCCATAGTCTGTCCACAACACTTCTTCCTTTGGATTATCATTGGTAAAATGAACACCGTCAAACTCTCCAACAAAATATTGAGCGGACGATCCAGCGGTTTCTTCGTTGTCACCGATACTTACGTGCAGTACCCACTTCTTTTTTGCCGGATCGCCATCGACTGGAAGTTGAAATAAATCAGGACATTCCCACACACCTGCTTGAGAGCCCTGCCCTCCAAATTCACTTAGGAAGTCCCATTTCTTTAAATCGGGGGATCCGTAAAAGCGTACGCTAAGGTTTGATGATACGACCATCACCCATTTTTTTGACTCTTCATGCCAAAAAACCTTTGGATCTCTGAAATCCTTTACGCCCGGATTTGGAATGACCGGGTTTCCTTCATATTTCTCCCACGTTCTTCCGTCCTTGCTATAAGCAATGCTTTGAGATTCGACTCCCTCTTTAGCATTCGTAAACATAGCAACCAAACCTGGCTTCCCTTCAAAAAATCCGGTTGTATCGTTCCAATCTACAACAGCACTCCCAGAAAGAGATTGTCCTAAATCATCGTGAAATAAGGCAATCGGCTGATGATCCCAATGAATAAGGTCCTTGCTTATTGCATGGGCCCACTGGCCATTTTGCTGAAAAAACTGATGATATTCTCCTTGAAAATAAACCATCCCGTTCGGATCTGCTAAATTTCCGGCTTCAGGAGAATAATGGTATTGCTGGCGAAATCGTTCCGTAAAATAGTCGGAATCGGCTTCATGAATAGGCAAGGTGAATTCTTTTTCCTTCTCGACCTCTTTTTCTTCCTCGCCTTTACATGCAGCCAGCATTAATATAATAAAGCAAAATACAACCATCATTTTCGTTTTTATTTTCAAAGTTTTCCTCACCTCACTAAGTTGTTCAATCTATAGCCCTAAGACTATCAGATGTTTTTGGTGTTTTCGTTTAAAAAAATTGGATAATAAGATTTGAAAATTTCGGGAATATCGCCCACCAATCAATTAAAAAGCTACATTCTGCATTATAACTGGGCTGATCTCACTACACAACCTTAATCAGAAAGTTGGATGGATCGCCGATATTCAACAGGCGTTTGGCCTACATACTTTTTAAAAACGGTACTAAAATAACCCGAATTCGAAAAACCGACCAGGTTTGCCACATCAATGATTTTCAGCTGCTCGTCCTTAAGAAATAACATCGCCTTATTGATGCGCAGCTTGATCAGATAGTCACTAAACGTTTGCCCGATATGATTTTTAAACAATTCGGATAAATAGGCACTGTTGATGAAAAATTTTTCTGACAGGCTGGTGAGCGTAATCTCATCTGAATAATGCTGGTCGATATATTGCCGTATGCTTTCAATTGTGATTTTCCCTTTCGAATACCTAGTCTTTTGAATCTCATCCATTATAGATTGCGCGATTTGGACAAGATGATTCAACACCTTCATTTGCGAATTGAGTTCCCATATTCTAAGCTGGCACATCCACATCTGTCTTTGCATGTCCATTGTGTCAATTTCATATTTTCTTGCAGCTGATCCCAGCAACAGAAGCAAGCGGTTGGCGACATAAGAAAAAGACTGAATCGAATGATTGCAATTTTCTCCTAATAAAGACGAGATGTTGCTTGTAAAAGCCTCACGATTGATATTTTCAATTGCATTGATTACTTTTCTTTCAAAATCATTGGATAGATCAAACACCCCTTTGGCAACAACCCCATCAATCACTTGTGAATGGGAGCCCAACAGACTTTGGCTCCAGGAAAGCAAGCTTGAAATGTATCCATTTTTAAATTCTGTTAAGCCGGAAACGACCGTTCCTATTCCGATGGCTGTTTCCAGCTTCAAATAGTCTTTTGCATATCGCTGAACTTTTTTCGCTAAACTTTTTGAACAAATCAACTGCTCTACATCCAAACGATGGATAAAATGCAGCATATTCGCATAGCTTGGATCATAAATGCAATACGTTCTTTTTTGCTCTTGTGCGATTTCTCTGCAAAGCATTTGAAAAGGAAGCCATAGTTCCCTCAATACTTCAGGATTTTCTTTAGAATTTCTCATTTCAACGGTGATAAACTGAACCTTTGCCCCTTCAACTGTCAAACCATCCAACTGCAGCTGACGGAGTTTTTTATGTTCCATATGAATTTCTGACCATTCTTCTTTAATTAAATGCAATAAATACTGCTCTTGGGTTTCCTGCAATTGATTAGCTGCTCTTTGTTTTCTTTTTTCTTTCGTCACTTCCTCACGAAGCTTTCGCACGGCTGCGACTAATTCATCAGGTGCGACAGGCTTTAACAAATAGTCCTTTACACCTTCCTTCATCGCAGAGCGCAAATATTCATAATCGGAATAACCCGATAATGCCAATATCTTTACATTGAGGTGCTCCCTGTGGCAAATTCGAGAAAATTCGATTCCGTCTACTATAGGCATCTTGATATCTGTTATCACGATGTCGATATCCATTTTGCTTAATACATCAAGTGCTTCCCTGCCATTGGATGCTTCCTCGATCCGGTCGAATCCTTCTTTTTCCCACTTTACTTTCATACGCAAGCCTTTTCTAATTTGCACCTCATCATCCGCAATTAACAGCTTCACTATATTGATCCCCCTTCGTTATCTTTATCCATAACGATATTTTTGTTCCGCCGTTTATTTCCGATTGAATGTCATACGAAAAATTTTGCCCGTAATAAATGATTAACCGTCCAAGCACATTCCTTAACCCTATGCTGCTGCCGCTGCTTTTTAACAATTGATGAGAACTATCATTGCTGCTATAGAGAAGTAAATCCTTCATCACTCTCTTTGGCATGCCTGCTCCATTATCTTTCACTTCAAGCAGCAATTGATCGTCAACCTTTTTCGTTTTGATCAGTATTTCTGCGTATTCACTTCTTTCAAAACTGTATTTCACCGCATTTTCGACTAGCGGCTGTAAAATAAACTTAATTATTGAAACCGCTTTCATTTTTGGGTCCTCTTGAATTTCGATAGTTAGAGACTCCTCATATCGCATTTTTAAAATATCCGTAAAATTCTTAATATAATTGAGTTCATCCTCTAAGTTCACGACATCACTTTTCGTATTCAAGGAATATCTCATCATCCGCGCCAAGTCAATACTGACGTTTATCACATCTTCATTTTTCCCTTGCGCAGCCAGTCCACCGATAATCTCGAGCGTATTATTCATAAAATGGGGATTGATTTGTAATAGCAATGCTTTATACTCGGCATTTTTTCTCCGTATATTCGCCTCATATTCCGTTTCTATTAAATGATTTAATCGATCTATTGTGCGGCCGAACACATTTATGACGTACCCCACTTCGTGATTGGGAAGATCTATAGTGGGAATATAACGCTTGGCTCCGGCAAATTCTCCGCGTTCAACAAAAGTCATCGCCTTCGTCAGCTTTTCCAGCGGACTGACGATATGAACGGAAAGCTTAAATGAAGCAACAATGGTTGTGATAAAAATAATCGAGCAGATAAGAAGCAGGCTTTGTCTTAATTTATTAATCGTTGAAAACAAATCTGATGAACTCACTTCACTCATAAGAATCCAATCACCGACGCTTAACTTTTGAAAAAAAACGAAATGCTCTTCTCCCTCATAGTCCATTTTTATTAAGCCTTTTTCATTTTTATCATCGCTTATTTTCGCCAAGCTTTGCCGGATGACCTTTTTTGGCGTTTCTACCTTTTCTGCTAATACATCTTCACCCTTGCTGTCCAGCAAATAAACATTGCCATTTTTCTCAGGCGGTATCTTGCGTAAAGCAGTATGCAGCAAAGAGGTCGGAAAGTTCACTTTAATGACACCAGAAGTTTGAAACGTATCTAAATCAAATAAAGGAATAAGATAGCTATTTACTTTTGTTTCTCTCATTTCTTGAGATTGCTGGAACGGATCAATGTGAGCCGCTACCCATTTCTGATCATTCGCGGTAAAGTTTTTGAACCATTCCGTCTGTGGAAGTGATGGGTTATTCCACCAAACACCGGTCCCGTCATTGAGGAATACAGTAATGGAAATTCCGTATGAATTATTAATCATAATGGAAGACAGCTGATGTTTCAGTTGATTCTTCATTAATAAATTTTCATTTATAGATTTTTCATCTTCCTTTTCTATCTTCAACCATCGCTGAGTCGTTTGGTTTACAAGTATCTGTTTCCCAACCTCCTCGGCCTGAGCCGTCACCGAATGAATATAAAGGGAGTATTGATCCATTTTTTCGATGGTGGAATTTTCAATTTGCTCCTCCATAATCGAGGTAAACCAGCTAGGAATAATGATGGATAAAATAATAAAAGGAATCGTTAATAATAATGTAAAAATAAGCATGAACCTGCTCCGCAGCGAAAAAAACATAGACATACCCCCCTCAACATCAGTATGAAAACCCTTTCAAACCTGTTGTTCTGCTATTATAATACGTGGGGTGGAAAAATTCATTAGTTTTATTTTTGTGTGGGGGCTGCGATGGAGAAGGTTTCGAAAAATTCGTAATTGTCCTTGATGAAGTGATTTTCCACGAGTTCAGTGTTGTTCGGCTCAGCTTTGTCGCATAACATTGCAAGCTTGTTTCAATGAGAAACCTATCATTCAAGCTTTGTTAGCTTAATATGTTACTATAGAATTAATATGTAATATTTTCAAAAAAAGGAGAGATTATGATGAGTTTACTCAACGGACTGTTAGGGAACGCATCAACAATCAGCAAAGAAGAAGCAAAAAAAGAGCTGCAAACGATATTAATAGATAATGAAGAGGTTAACGCTGCTTTTAAATTAATCCGCGACTTAATTGTATTCACAGACAAACGCTTTATTATGGTGGACAAGCAAGGCATTTCAGGGAAAAAAATAGACTTCCATTCTATTCCTTACAAAAGCATTTCTCACTTCAGCGTAGAAACTGCAGGAACATTTGATTTGGATGCCGAGCTGAAAATATGGATTTCTGGAGCACAGCTGCCGGCCGTATCTAAGAAATTCGGCAAGGATAAGAGTATTTACGATGTGCAGAAGATTTTGGCTGCGGTTTGTATTTGAGGTTAAGTTCTATAGTAAAAACACAAAATCCATTCCTATAATCTGGAATGGATTTCATTGTTTTTATTAACTCATTTTGGATAAATACCATCCACTTCGCCGCTTCCAAAGGAGCCATTCCATTTTTATTGATATAATAATCCATTCGGTCACGGCTGCACTGCCCATAGGCAACTCCTTGAACAGTTGACTATTCAATCTAAGTATATTTATCATTTAGTGCAAACGCATAATCTAGCTTTGTTTTAAAATATGGCTTGTTTTAATAATTCTAATTTAATTATTTTGCTCAAGGCATTGATAAACCGCCATCATATCTCTTTTATTTAACTCACGAATACGATTGAAAATTGGAATATCTGCAACAGCCTCTGGTAGTAAGCTTTCAGAAACAACATCACTTACTTTTCCAGTTAGCCATGTTTGCACGTCTATGCCATCGACAGTTTCCTTACGCCCTTCATCATTGATGCCACTTGCATAACAACTAACACATGGTACCGATAATTTATGCACGCCATCATGGAGCCCATCTTCCGAAATGACTTTCTTCCCTTTACAGAATGGACATGGTTGAGCTTTTTTAATCTTATTAATTTGGGTGACAATTTTTTTGTAACCAAACGCTTCGTAAACATACGTTAGTTTTTTGTATTTTCCATTAGTGAAATACTTATCAATAATGGTTTCTCTCGTCTCAGTGATATTGGCAAAATCACAGATGGTAATCCGATTATAGATGCTGATGGATTCGATATTGCCTTTAATTTTGTCCCAATATGGTAAGACATTTTGTAAAACCACTTCATAGTGGGCAAAGCTTGCTAGTTCCAGTTCAAGCATTTTCAGCGCGACTTGTGTTTCCCTAGGCAACAGGGAGACATCTTCCGTCAAAGCCATGTCGCCGCCAACAATAGATTTCATTTTCACCAGTTCCGGTAACTTCCCTACTGTTTTCAAAACTTGATCAAGCGGCTGATGAATAATCTCACGAATATCCTTGTCACCAAATTTGAGCTTTTTATGATGGTTTAGTACGGTTCCTTGACAAATCGGACAGTTAATCATCTCTTTTGATGCTTTCATATGCTCTTTAATAATCGATTTCGAAATGAACATATACCGCCCAATAATGATGTTAAAGCCCTCCCATGTCCTCGATGCCTTGCCTGCTTTATCATAGAATGACTTTTCCCAATACCCGTATAAAAAGGTATGCTTTTCTGCATCTGTCATTTCATTATAGCTTTTACTAATATCATGACCGAGCTCATTCTTAATCTCATCAAAAAGGAATTGTAATTTTGGATATTGATAATATTTTAATACCTCCATCACGTCTGGATGTAATAGGCCATCCCAGAATGGAACGTTTTTGTCCTGAATAACAACATCTATATCAAATTTTTCAATCACCCGGCGGCCCGAGCAGCATGGACAATGATTTTCTTGATAATAGAAATCAAAACTTCTAGTATCTTTATTGGTAGGATGCGCCGCCACAATATGGTTGATCAGGCCGCCAATTTCATAGAGGAAACTATATTGGCTATACAAGTGTCTTTCAAGATCAATGGCAATGACGGGTGCTATTTGTTCAGAATCGTATTCACCATAAATCAAACGGGCCATTGATGATAAGCTTTTTAAAATACCGCCCTTATAGACGTTTTCTGCATTTTTAAAATAGTCGATTTGATTTTCTTTTAAATAGGTAATGCCATTTTGCTGCTTGAGTGTGGAAGAAATAGGTGATGAAGCAGCGATATCTTCTCTATTTTTAAGACGAAAATAATCATCATGACTGACAACATCAAGATGCTCCACAGGTGCAATCTTTCTTTTACCAAAATCTACAATAAAATCAGAACTTTCCAGCATATAGGTATTATGTTCAATCATTATGATAGAGACTGATTCATCTTGCAGAATGACCCTGACACTATCAATGAATTGGTTTAAAATATTTTGTGATAAACCTTTTGAAGGCTCGTCAAAAATAAAAAGCGTATGTGGGTTTCTTGAGTTAGCAAACAACTCCGAAACTAAATGAACACATTGAAATTCACCAGTAGATAAGGATTGGGTTTTTCTTTCCAAAGTCAAATAACCAAGTCCAAGCTTTATCAATAAGCTCAAGCGTTTGTGAGCGATGTCTTCATTTGGCAATTCATCAATAATATCTTCAATCGAGCGCTGAAAAATATCATCAATGTCATCACTATATTTTGTAAGCTTCTTTTTAATATCCAGAAAAGTCGCAACGGTTGACCGACTGGTAATCGATTGGTTTCGATCTTGCCCTACCATAACCAGTTTATCTTTTGGATATCGCTTTAGAAAATCTTCGGCTATACACTCATTGACAAGTGTAGATTTACCACATCCAGACTCACCCGTAAAGGTTATAAGTCTATTTTTAGGAATCTGAATTTCAGCCATTTGAATATTACGGCAATATAGATCAAGAAATTGATAGTATTCTGTTGGCATTGCCTGATTTCTGTCCCAAGGGATTGGTTGAGGACGTGGTGACTCTTCCACAATTTTTCCGCCATATTTACCACTGCCAGGTCCAAAGAACAATTGCTCGTCCGTTGTATCAAGCACTGTATCTGAATGATCAATGAGCCAAATTTGATTCTTATAACCTAATTGTTTAACCTGTTCTAAAATTTTCAATAATGTTTGGTGATCAAGACCCACGGAGATTTCATCAATAATAATAACGGTATTATCACTTGCTGCCATGAATTCTGCCAAGTAAAGTCGTGTTAATTCTCCACCAGATAATGTACCCATAATGCGATTTAATGTTAAGTAACCAATATTCATATTGATAATATTTTTAAGAATATGTTGTTTCGCTTCACTAATATGTAATTCTTCTCTAAGGGGAAAAATCGATTCAATGTTTAAGTTGTTAATATCGGAAATACTATGTGGTTGATCCAATAACTCTATTTTATATTGCTCAACTTCTGGATTATAGCGCTTCCCCATACACTTTGGACATTCGACATTTTTAGTAGTTCCGCGACCTTTACAATCTGGACACCAGCCCAATGCATTATTAAATGAAAAAACTTCTGGAGAAAGATTAAATTTTTCAGCAAGCCGCACTCGTAACTCTTTAAAAACTCCAGTATGTGTACCAATTGTTGAACGCGGATTGGAAGAAATGGATGATTTTCCGAGAAAAAGCACTAAAGGCATTTCGTCTATCTTGATGGCACTGAAATTGGTTTCCATAATATTGGAAAATAAATACTGGTATTCAGCCTTTGGCAATAAGGAAACGAGACGCTTCTTGGATTCTTCACCGATTGTTTGACAAAAAGTTGTTTTACCAGATCCAGACAAACCGGCAATTCCTAACGATTTATCTACTGGTAGTACTGCATCTAATTTGTTAATATTGTTCACTATTAATTGATTTATTTTCATAGTAATATCCTCTCCATTCTCTAAATTTATTATTGTCATGTTAGTAAAACTTCAAATGAATTTGTTGTGTTTTTTTCGAATCGACAAACTCATACTAATTGTAGGCGAAGGTTTTCTATACAAGAGCTTATCAATTTAGGAAAAGAAGTACGTAATAATATTGCACAAATAACTTGTCCATTTATGATATATTCTTCTGACCGAGGACCACATTGTCCCCCCTGCTAATTCAGACTGGAAATACAGTCAAATTCGTTCATCCGAAAATCATTAATAAAATTGGAAAATAGTTTTCATATCGCTTCACTGACCAAAAGAAAATAATCAATCATAGTTTAGATTTCATAAGAAAATTTTCCAATTAAGAAAGAACGTTGATAAAACGGAAGATCTATAATTATAAATGCACCTCTCACACCATTATCTGGGATCACCTTCCTATTTTTCCTCATAATATAATTCATTAGTTACAGTCAAAATTCCTTTAAAAGATTATCTATTGTGAGGGCTGATAGTTAATAGCTTGACATAAAGCGCGCTTTAGCTTGTAAGCTGTGACTGTAATAAAAAATAAACAATATCCACAAGGAGACTAAAGAGATGAAAACCATATTAATTACGGGCTCATCGTCTGGAATCGGAAAAGCTGCAGTTAAGCATTTTGCTGAACAAGACTGGAATGTGATTGCTACTATGCGTTCTCCGGAAAAAGAAACCGAACTGACCCAGTTTGATAACGTCCTTGTAACAAAACTCGATGTTGAACAACAGGATACGATTCATCAAGCGATAGTGAAAGGGATAGAGCGGTTTGGCAAAATTGATGCCCTGTTAAATAATGCTGGTTATGGAGCTATGGGTATTTTTGAAGCAGCTTCCGAAGAACAAATTCAAAGACAATTTGATGTAAACGTATTTGGCCTTATGAGAGTGATAAAAGCCATTCTTCCTCATTTTCGAGCAAATAAGAATGGATTAATCATCAATTTATCTTCAATGGGAGGCAGACTAACCTTTCCAACCATGTCGCTTTATCATGCAACCAAATTTGCCGTTGAAGGTTTTACGGAATCATTATCATTTGAACTTGCTTCTCAAAACATCCGGTTAAAATTAATTGAGCCTGGTGTGGTTAAAACTGATTTTTTCGGAAGATCAATCGACATTTTGTCCGATGATTCTTTAACGGATTATCAAGGGTATTCCGATAAGGTAAGTGCGGCGCTTAGTAATACAATTAATTCTGAAAAAGAATCCTCTCCAGAATTGGTTGCGGAGATCATCTATCAGGCGGCAACGGACGGAACAAATCAGTTGAGATACATTGCTGGTGAAGATGCTAAAGAGTTGATAAAGCTTAGAAAAGATTTAGGCGAAGAAGCATTTGTCGAACATATGACACACATGTTTTCCTAAAATGCGAGATGAACATTATAATAGGAGTAAACTTGAGGTGAGTTATCAGTGAGCTATACGATTGGTCAAGTCGCTAAAGAAGTTGGCTTATCCGTCCCTACTCTCCGTTATTATGAAAAGGAAGGGATTCTCCCACCCGTGAAACGAAATGAAAACGGCTTACGTATTTATGATACTGAGGATATTGAATGGCTCGAATTTGCTTGCTGTCTTCGGGAGACCGGAATGAATATCGCAGAGATGAAGGAATTTGCGAAACTTGCCCTTCAAGGAGACGAAACGATGCAAGAGCGTGTTCAAATTCTTCAAGCACAAAAGGACAGAGTGAAAACCCAAGTTAATAATTTAATGTCTTATATACCAATGATCGATCACAAAATGGAAACTTATACAAGCATATTAAATAAGTCTAACACAATTTCTAAAAAGAACAGGATGTCCGGTTAATCGAAATATGGCCCCCTTCTAGCAGCTATAAAAAATGCTTTGTTTTTGGCTACTAAAAGGGGATTTTTAATTTAATAGATATATAAAACTATTTTGTATGATTCAAGGGATCGGAGCGGGAGCGGGTATTAGTCGATTTTCCAGGCAGATGATTCAAGATTACGGATTGGATCAACTACCTTGACCGGAAAGCAATGAGTATTAACAATTTTTTGGATTTTAATGAAAGAAATGATTGCTAAACAAGCCGGGAGAAACAACATGACAAACGTATTTATAATAGGTTCAAGATCAATTGAATTAGAGTAAGGATTGAAGAAGTTAAAAACGAACCATAGACAAATAGATAATACACCGGTAATAAAGCCTATGAAAGATGATTTTTTTTTTTGGATTTTAAAGTGCCCTCCCTGATTAAATTATTTTCAAATGAGTGAATAGGGCAATAATACCAACGCACATAAGAAATAGTGAAGTAAAGATCGTCAATATAAAATATTTACGTTTTTTCGTGACATACAACTCAATGCTTTGTACTACAAATAGAAGGCCTAATGAGAACATCATAAACATGCTGTTTAAAACATCGTACGAAATGAAAAAGCTCCTTACAGCAAATATTAAAGTCGAAATCGCAAATATAATTCTTAAAATTAAAAAGGGCAGCTTGCTCTTCCAGATAGGCATGTTCTTTCCCCCTTAAAATATTATTAGACTCAAATTTACACACTCTATAATATTTTACGAATGACAATTAGATTCGTTTCCTTTTTTATTGATTAATTGGAACTGATTTGTGGTTTAAATAATTGGAATAATCTTTTTAAAAAATAAATTGTTATTTCGTTTTTTCTGTGGTATTCTCAAATCACTTATTAAAGATCTTTAATAAGTGCTGAGAAATTTTTTTACCCACTTATAATAAGTGTTTCTAACTCTTTTAAGAAAGGTGAGTGATGAAATGAACATTGAACATGTTGCGATTTGGGTGAATGATTTAGAAAAAATGAAAACGTTTTACGAAACGACTTTTAAAGGTCAATCAAGTGAGAAATATCATAATGAGAAAAAACAATTTGAATCTTATTTTATACGTTTTGAAAATGGAGCCCGTTTGGAAGTTATGCGCAGAAGTGACGTGCATCAACAAAAACGCGCAGATATGGTTGGTTGGGCCCATATCGCCTTTTCACTAGGCAGCAAAGAGGCGGTTGATGAATTAACCAAACAATTATCAACAGCTGGCTATTCTGTCTTAAGCGGTCCTCGTATAACGGGAGATGGATATTACGAGAGCCTTATTGAAGATCCTGAGGGTAATCACGTGGAGCTTACAGTCTAATTTCTCTTTTTTTACTTTAATTACGAGTGGTGAATTCAATGAATGAACATTTTTCTAAACCTAAGTCAATGAAACAAGTGATCCTGCACTCCCTTCGGAAAACCCTGCTTCAACTCGGAAGTGCGACAAAAGTGGAGCTTAGCGGGCACCTCGATATTAGTTTTCCAACCGTCAGCAAGTTTATTTCTGAAATGGAAGAAAACGGGGAAGTCCATACAGTCGGTCTCGATGAATCAAGCGGGGGAAGAAGAGCGCAGCGATATACATATAATCCTGAGCATAAGCTATTGTTGTCCATTTTTTTAGAAAAGGATGAAACGGTTTACACGATTTATAATTGCGGAGGGGAGCGAAAAGATCAAGGTTCCCGGAAAAGTGTGTTACGGGAAGGTCTTCCTTCATTGACAAAGATCATCAAAGATGTCCTATCAAAGTTTCCAAACATTGGTGCGATCGCCTTTGGAGTCCCCGGATCAGTTGAAAACGGACGGATATTTCATATCCCCGATTATGATACTTTTCAAAATCTAGACCTACAAACTCATTATGAAAAGCTGTTTTCCATACCGGTAATCGTTGAAAACGACATGAACGCTGCCGTCATCGGCTTTTACAACACAAGCAAAACGGATAATCAGTCACTGGTATATTTGTATTTTGGAAAAAATGGTCCCGGAGCAGGTATCTTGATTAACGGCGATGTCGTACGTGGAAGCACGTTCTTTACGGGAGAAATTTCATTTCTGCCGCTTTATAACGATATGAATTTTTTTCAGGCACTGCAAAAGACGAACGACTTGAACGCGCACGATGCCACCGCGCGATTAATTGCTTCTTTTGCTGCAATTATTAACCCTTCAGCCGTTATTTTTTCCAAAGATGAGATTCATGAAGAAATTCTGGCTGAAATCAAATCAGAAAGTGCTACGTATATCCCGGAAAAGCATCTGCCGGATTTTGTTTTGAGTGATTGGAAGCAAGACTATCTGCATGGCCTAAATCATCTGGCGCTGGACCGAATGATAGAAGGATAATTAGAAAAGGAGATCTGCAATATGGCTGTCTTTTTTTTAATCATTATATACTTGGCTTTTATTAGTTTAGGTTTGCCTGATTCCTTGCTGGGTGCGGCATGGCCAGTCATGCATATGGATTATGGAGAGTCTCTCGAAACAGCCGGCTTGCTCTATATGGTGATTGCAGGAGGCACCATCGTTTCAAGTCTGATAAGCGGGATACTTATTAAACGTTTCGGTACGGGCAACGTTACGTTTATCAGCTGCATTCTGACTGCATCTGCCCTCATAGGGTTTACGTTTGCCCCGTCAATGATTTGGCTGGTAATTTGCTGCGTTCCATTAGGATTAGGGGCAGGAGCAGTAGATTCAGCCTTAAACAACTATGTCGCAGCACATTACAAAGCCCATCACATGAGCTGGCTGCATTGTTTTTGGGGAGTCGGTGCTACCGCTGGCCCGATCATTATGTCCCAATTCATTACAGGCCACGGTTCTTGGAGAAATGGCTATTTAACCGTTGCCATCATTCAATTTGCTTTGGTCATTATCCTTTTGTTTACCCTTCCTTTATGGAATCGTTTTTCCAAGACCAATCAGGAAACAAACAAGGATATGGTTTTACCGGAACAACCGCGCCAGCAGGTTAACCCTTTGAAAATAAAAGGCGTCAAATTGACTCTTATAGCATTCTTGTTTTATTGCGGTGTGGAAATAACGATGGGATTGTGGGGCAGCAGCTTTCTTGTCAACAGCAAAGGCCTTGCGCCAGGAGATGCCGCTCTATGGGTATCCCTCTTTTACGCAGGCATTACAGTTGGACGTTTGATAACAGGATTTATCACGATGAAAGTATCGAACAAACTACTCATTCGTTCTGGACAAATCATGACAGTGAGCGGCGCATTGCTGTTGATCTTGCCTTTTCCTATTGGTTTTTCCCTGGTGGGTTTCATGATCGTCGGTTTAGGATTAGCTCCGATCTATCCGTGCATGCTCCATGAAACTCCTGCCCGATTTGGCAAGGAAAACTCCCAGACGCTCATGGGTTATCAAATGGCTGTTGCTTACTCAGGGACTACTTTTTTGCCTCCTTTTCTTGGTTGGGTTGCATCGTATTTTTCAATAGGGATTTTCCCGTTATTTATTTTGGTCTATGCGATTACGATGCTTTTGTGTTCTGAAAGGGTGAATTTGCTTACGCAGCTGCAGGTTTATGCGAAAGCTCAAGATACTAGGGTTTAAAGGAAATACTTTTTCAAGAGGGGTTTCACTTCCCTCTTAGCCTAAAAAACCTCAAATCCAAAATAAAAGTATTATCCAATTTTATTAAACGGAAATCTTCCCTGTAACCCAGCCTTTAACAAACTCTTCTTACGAAGGAGAAATCCAATTTCTGCTAGAGCATTACCGAATTAAATCAGACGGTGGCAAACACGAAATTAAAGGCTTGTATCACATTCAAAATGTCAATGGTCTCCATTCTCCTTTGAAACAATGGATAGACCGCTTTAAAGGTGTGGCTCCGAAATATCTTGATAATTACCTTGCTTGGTTCTTATTTGTCGATAGTCGTAGTAACGAGAGCACTAATCAGCATATTAAGAATTTCTTTTAACATCATTTGTATTTGAGATGACGGACACATATGACAGTTTACGACTATCAAAATTTAACTTGTAGTCCTTATTCAACTAAAAGAGACAAAATGAAACTTTAATTTTTCCAAATCGTATATAAGGGTATAGAGATTAATACAACTGGCGCGATAACGGAATAAAGTAAAATTCACATAAAATATAAATTAAGGGGGTGTCAAATATGTCTACAGATGTTATTACCATAGTAGCTATAGTTTCCATTGTTATTTGGATTGCGGTGTCCAGAGAACTTGTAAAATCTTCAAAAGAGACGAACAGACGGAAAATAATCACTTTAATGTTTGCTGGTTCCTTATCAACATTAATACTTACCATTTCACTTTTTCAAAATATCCAATTTTAAAAAATTATGGTATAAAGCAGATTAATGCTTAGAAGAAAGTATGTCGAAAGTTTTTGTAAACCTCCATACTCAAGTGCGTTAGTTGGACAAGAATGAAGGAAACCCTATTAAATTGGGTTTCCTTTTATTTTTACGCAAATTATCAACATCAAATTTTAACAGAGCCTTCTATAAAAAAGTGCGATGTCCCTAAAAGCGTCGCTCCCCATTGTTTATTTTGATCTATGCAATTTCAATGTTTTTGTGTTCCGAAAGGGTAAATTTATCGATCCTTTTTCGATTCAAGTAATTCTTTTATCAGCCTAGTTTCTCGGATGCTATTAATTGGAAAACTATTGGGAAACTATTCATCTTTCGCAATTCCATCTTTATTTGATAGAATAGTGAGGATGAACTCCTATTCTTAATTTTTATTCTAGCTATTTATGTGACCCCAATGGTAAAATATTTAACTCTAGTGGAAGTCATGTTCAATAGTCTTCTATCCACTGAAGGTTATAGGAAAGAGCATCGCAGGATTTGGACGTGTTAAATAAGTAGAAATAGGTGAAATAAAATTAGTAAAATGAAAATACTCCTCCCATTAATCGTAAATATAGCTGTTATTGTCATTCTTCTGCTAATTGATCTTTCGACAGTAAACGACATAAAAAAAGATCGTGATGAAGCACAAGAAAAATTTAACGAGCTATTAAAAGAAAATAACACAAAAATTGTTACGCAAGATGAAAATACTGTTTTACCTTTAACGAACGTTGTTGCTTTACTTGCAGAATCTGAACAGGAAAATAATAAAGGCGGTTTAGCTACTTGCTCAATAGATGAGAACATAGAAGAAGATTTATGGAACAAACAGTTTTCAAGAGCAGGTGTTTTGTCTGAAAAATCGGATGTATTTATTGAAGTCGCTAACCAACATGACATTGATCCAGTCCTATTCGCAGCGATTGCTTTTCATGAGACAGCATGGGGAAAGTCAAGAGCAGTTGTTGAAAAAAATAATCCCGGTGGATTAATGGGATCTAACGGCTTAATGACTTTCCCAACTCTTGAAGATGGAATTGAATCCATGGGACAAACCCTTCACAATCGCATCATAGGTGATGGTTTAACTACCATAAAGGATTTAGGAGGCGTATATGCGCCCGTAGGAGCAGATAATGACCCTAATAATCTTAATAAGAATTGGGTTCCTACTATTACTGATCTTACAAAAAAACTTGGTGGATTAACCATGAATTGTAAAGAAAATGCGATTGGTGATATTGTGACAACGGCAGCATAGATTGCTTGATAGCGTCAATTATAAGCAATATCCTATGTTTTTGGCGGAGATTTTACGGGATTTGATTGTTCAGGTTTGTTGCAATGGTCTGTTTTGACAGCAAAGATCATTCTCCCAAGAACTGCAAATAAACAATACCCTAAATCCACTAAAATCTTATTGGTTTACGTACCATCCAAATCTAAGCAACCATCTAGTGTAGTGATAGGCATGTCACCAAATTTTAAACCAAGCGATAATTTTATATAATTAAATCTGGAAAGATCATTTAGCAGCCTTTAGGCTGCTTTTTTGTCGACAATATCCCTTCCACTACAGAATAAATTTATCCTTTTATCTTTTAACTAACTTCCATAAAAGGTTTTCTTTGATTTCCTTTTCGAGGAAGGTTAATTGAAATATTTCTTTATGGTCCTTATCGGCAAATTCTACTTTATGATTTTGTTTCCAAGATAAAATACCCCAATCTTCAAATAAGTATTGTTCGTACGTATCACTAACTGAAAAAATTTTTTCTGGGTTGATAATACTTCCGTTTTTCTTCTTTATTTCCATGTAAACATCAATTTGAAAAACCCCATGGTCACAAATGATGTTACAAACATAATAGCGATTTGGACTGCTTTTTTTCATTAAAGTATACGTATTCTGGAAATTAAGATTTTGTATTTTTTTATAAATTTCTCTAAATATATCTTTATCCCAATCAAATACATCAACAGCCTTTTCCATCCCTTCTTGAATTATATCAAGTGCGGACTGCTTTTTTTGCAAGTCAGATGAAAGACAAAGAAATTTGTTGACATCTACTTTCACAAAAACGGAAAAGTAATTAAACATTGTATAAAGATCACTATCCATACTATCAATTTTGCTCAAATTCGACACACAATTGATTAAAATCCCTTTATCCTCTTTTATTTTTAAATTAGGGAGCAAACGACTGTATAAAAATGAAATGCTTCTTGTCTGATGAAAAAATATACGATTGGTATCCCTATCCTCAGGGACTAGCAATTGAATGTCTTTGATAATCGGCATACTAACACTCCTTCCCTTTAAAGCACACCTATTTTATAAGATTATATCTGATTTTCATTGAGACTGACTTTTTGCATTTTTCCAGCATGTTGAACGCAAGGCCATAAAAGATCCAATTCTAGTTACGATAAAAAAATAATAGGGCACTTCCTTATTTGCTGTTATGGACAAATACGATAATAACTTTAATAAATTGAAACAAAATGCGAGCAGTTTTCGTACATATATGAGATCCGGGTTTGAGGGAGGTAGTATTTATAATGGAAATAACGGCTCTTATCTTCGCATTAGTAGCCCTAACATTTGTTTTTGATTCCCAATCTAAAATAAAAAAGTTAGAAAAGAGAATTCAAGACTTAGAAGAAGAAAAATAATAAAATCGCATTATTTATAACCATTTTGGAAATTTAAGGAAGAGTACATATTGAATGAGGTACTGATCATTATAAACTATTCTTTTGAAACTAACCGGGGAAATCTGCTTCCCCGGTTTGTGGACATACAAAGGCTGTCAACAAATCAATTTTGTCGACAGTCTCAAATGGTTTACACTTGATCATCTTTAAAAAAATCTTCCAACGGTTTAAAGTCGTTCCGTAAATCAATATCATTCGGTTCGGCTTTCAGCAAACGATCGATCATTCGCTCCAGTTCATCAATATCTTGTTCATCTGTATATTCGATGAAGTTTAATTCTTCGAGCCAATCTCTATAAGAATGCTTTGCTTTGCCGTAACTATTTCCAAAAACTAAACAAGGGGTTTTTGTGATAATGGAAAAGATCATCGCATGCAGGCGGTCGGTGATTACTAATTTGCTTGAGCCGATTCGATCTAGCATTTTCAAGAAATATTTTTCTCGATCTTTATAATCAATGGTGTCTATGTCTCTTAAGACCGTATCCGTACGTTCGACAGAGGTTGTTTTTCCTGCCCACCTCATCAATTCTGAGACGAAACCTTCATCCGTAACTTTCTCTTTATCTTCTCTCAAAACAAAGAGCACGCCGCCTCTTTGAATATTTCTAGGCTTTATCATTAATGACAGCACCATATCCGGAGTATAGATTACGTTGGAATCGAATGTTCCTTTCAATCGATCAAATGTCTGCGACTCTCTTGCGACCAATGTTAAATTAGGATTTTGATGATAAGCGTCCTGCGATTTCTTCTTTTCCAATCTTCCTTCTTCTGTATCTTCAAAATGGACGGATTGCGGGAAAGAAATAGTCTTGTAATCTTTAAAAGCACTGATTACTTTTCTTCTGTCTTCTTCAATATCAAGATAGAGGCTTCCTAAATTGCCGCCACCCGTAAAACAGACAATATCGTTTTCTTTAATGATTTTTTTCACAAATTCAATTCCTTCATCTGTTGCATAATCCATAATCTCGATGTACTCGTAGTAAGGAAAGTGATTCCTAATAAATTTTTCTTCCGCATACGCAATCGCTTGATCTCCAATATTCGTATAACTTGGAGAACCAAAAAGAAAGACTTTTCTTTTATTATTGACTAAGTCCTCTGCATCGACGTTTGGAGCAATGCCTTTTACTAGTTCTTCAGCTATTATTTTTTGTCCATCCATACCTATGGTCCTCCTTAAAAACAGGTTGATGATTTCCTTTACCCCCAGAGAACGATAAGTATGCTTGAATTTGCGCACAATTTCACAAATAATGTTCTATAAACTTCTCACTAACGGCTCCCTCATTAGGCCAAGTAAGAAGCGCTCCACAATGTTTATTATGTATTCATCAGAGTTTTTTTCTGGACTCATCGTACCAAAATAAATTATACTATTATCTATACAAAAGGAGGTGCTATTTTTGGGAAGAAGTATCGCGTTTAACAAGGAAGAAGCCTTAAATAAAGCCATGTTTTTATTTTGGGATAAAGGATATGATGCTACATATATTTCTGATCTCATTAAAACGATGGGAATCAGCCGGTCAACGCTTTACGATAGTTTCGGAGATAAGGTTCAATTATTTAAGCTTGTTTTAGAAAATTATCAGAAGCGTGGATCTGAAAAGAAGAAGCTTTTATTTACTGGCAGTACCGCGAAAGAAGCTCTTACAGCTTATTTTTATAAACATATTGAAGATTGTTATTCCAAACAGACGCCAGACAGTTGTCTTATTACTAATTCATCTCTCCTGATTGGGCATATTGATCCTTCCATTGAAGACACACTAATAAAGAATTTTACTGATTTAGAATTAAAGTTTAAACAGGTGATTGAAGAAGGACAAAGAAAGGGAGAAATTTCAGAGCAGGAAGATAACGAATTGATTGCGTACACGTTGTTAAGTTTGAATCACAGCATCAGTCTGATGTCACGATATAAAAAAGAAAAAGATTTAGCATACAAATTAGCAGACAAGACTATTAAAGCTCTATAGTCTTTCTTTTTTAGCCAATACGGAACGATCGTACCAAAATAAATTTAAAAAAAGCGTATCGGGTTTTTTTTAATTACTTATAGAAAGAGGTGAATAAAAATTGAACAATCAGAGAGTAGAAACAGGGTTCGGTTCTATTCAGTGGTTTATTTTTTTACTCGCTAATTCTTTGGCTTTTCCCATTATTATTGGTCAGGTGTATCATTTGTCAGCTGATGAGATTTCCAGCATGCTGCAACGCACTTTTTTTGTCGTTGGTTTAGGTTCCTTTTTGGCAGGGTGGTTGGGGCACCGATTTCCTTTACTGGACGGTCCAGCCGGTGTGTGGCTCAGTGCTTTTATCGTGATGGGTGATGTTGCAATGAGTCATGGTTCCGGCGCACGGCCAACCTTGCAGTTATTAGAAGGAGGTATGATCGCCAGCGGCATCATTCTTGTGCTTATCAGTATTACCGGAACCATGAGGCGCCTGCTTAAATTATTTACACCGCTGGTAACAGGAAGCAGTTTAATGGTTTTAGGCATTCAATTAAGCGGGACATTGCTCAAAGGTATGGTTGGGGCAGATTCTGCCACATCGTCAGTTGATATCGAAAATCTGTTTATTGCGTTAGGAGTATTTATAACGGTTAACCATATGGGGAAATAGATGGCTGAAAACCTATGCTATTTTAATAGGTATGGTCACTGGATGGGTGGCTTTTGGATGGGCAAAAGGCTTTGGGCACTCAATCAGCTCAAGTTCACTCATTCATTTTCCTAAGATATTTGCGTGGGGAGTACCAACGTTCAGTATCGGCATGTTGGTGTCTTCTTTGGTCGTTACTATTGTACTGATAAGTAACATTATAACCAGCGTATCGGCAATGAAATTGGTATTTAGTGAGAAGGAATCTGAATCCAGGGTAAAGTCTAATCATAGTCCATCTGTTCAAACAAGAGGAAACCTTAGCAGGAGCAGCTTCATGAGCGGAGTATCCGGCATTTTATCAGCCCTTTTTTCAACGGTAGGCGTTGTTCCTGTTTCTCTTGCAGCAAGTTTCGTTCAAACGACCAGATATTTCAGTCGAAAACCCTACTTTATCGCTTGTGCTGCTTTGGTAGCTTCATCCTTTTTTCCGATGATTTATCATGCCCTTTCAACATTACCGGGTCAAGTTGCCTATGCCGCATTACTGCCTACATTTACTCAAATTGTAGGGATCGGCCTTAAGATGGTTCTAAAATCACAGCTTGATTCACGAAGGCTGGCCATTCTAGGATTGGCTTTGTCACTTGGCCTCGCTGTTATGTTTATTCCGAGTGAATTGATCTCCGCCTTACCCGTGGGATTTCAATTTATTTTAGGGAATGGGATGATGGTTGGCACGTTGATTGCGTTGTGTCTTGAACACATTTGGCGTACACCTGTCGAATTAAGGAACCAAGCCTAATCAAAAAGGCCATTCTTGCACGCTGAAAAATTTACTTTTAGGGAGTGGCGATGAACATGTTAAAAAAATCAGAAGAAAAAGTGGCTATTGTTACTGGAGGATCGAGAGAGATTGGTCAAAAAATTGTGCGCAATGGAGTCAGTGTCATTGTGAATTTTAAACCACAGCTTAATCGTCTGTCGATGAGTTTGTCACCAAAATCCAAGGCGAGGGTGCGACCGCCCTAGCCGTAAAATCGGATATAGCGAAGGTTTCAGATATAAAAAAACTGTTTCAGCAAAAAAAGAGCATTTTGGACACATCGATATTCTTGTGACTAACGCAGAAATGGAATTATGAAGCCATATTTTTTTAATATTACTGGAATGATTGTTCCGGTAATGATGGTTTACTCGACAAATAAAGGAGTGCTAACTATGAGTTCAATCGAAAATCAAAAAAATGAGAAAAACCAAATGGCAGAGGTGAATCCAGAACCTACGCTCCAAACTGAGAAGAGGACGATCGAAGCGCCTCCGGTGTCTCGGCCAGAGCCGTCATTGGACGGCTTCAAGCACCGCTTTCAGACTGTGGACGGCGTTAGACTGCATTATGTAGTCGGCGGGAAAGATGACGGTGACGTGGTTGTGCTTCTCCCCGGATTTCCGGAGAGTTGGTTCACATGGCATAAGGTTATGCCCTTGCTCGCTCCGACCTACAAGCTCATTGTTTTGGATCTGCCTGGACAGGGTGATTCTGATCGGCCGGCGGACGGCTACGATACGAAGACTCTGGCGACCACAGTGCACAAGTTCCTCCAGCAGCTTGGCACGAAACGATATTTTCTTGCCGCTCACGATGTTGGTGCGTGGGTCGCCTATACCTATGCGGCGCTGTTCGGCGATGAGGTTCGGCGTTTAGCTCTTCTGGATGCAGGAATTCCAGGCATCACCATGCCGGACGCTCTGCCAACCGCTCCCGAGCGGGCATGGAAGACCTGGCATTTCGCATTTCACGTAATCCCGGACCTTCCGGAAATGCTGATCGCCGGCCGAGAGCGTGAATATCTCGATTGGTTCTTGCGCCGAAAAGCGGCGAACCCGGAAGCATTCTCAGAGGCAGACATCGAGGAATACCTGCGCGTTTTCAAGAAGGCCGGCGGGCTGCGTGCTGGTCTCGCCTATTACCGCGCCGCCTCCTTATCCGCTCAACAAAATCGCGAACTATGCGCCATGGGGAAACTGAGGACACCCGTTCTCGCTCTTGGTGCGGATCAGGGTTCCATCGCAGACATGGTCACTCCCCTGAAGGCCTTTGCGGAAGATGTACAGGGCGGCACGATAAGCTTCTGCGGTCACTTCCTTCCAGAGGAGCAGCCAGAAGCGGTATCTAGAGAACTGAAAGCTTTTTTCAGTCTCGGCTGAGGAATTTGAGTGTTTATGCGACGCCGTCTCGACGAGTTGCTAGTCTTTCTGGGAGGGGCTTTTGGTTCATTCATAGGAAGCTATAGTTACTTTGAATTCGGTACGGTAACAGCGTTAATCATTGGATTTTCTCTTCCGTTAGCCGCTTTATTTGTTCATATTTTTAAAGGAAATAATGACTCTTCTCATGTGAATGCAGCTTCTTATTGACCATGCAATTGACATGCTGAATTGAATTATAAAAACTGCACCCAATTGTTTAGACCATAACGAACAATTGGGGGGCAGTTCACTCATATCTTGTTGTTATTTTCACTTTGACGCTTCACATTATTTTCAGCACACCACAAATAAGCAGAAAACTCACTATTGCTTTAACACATATCGTTCCGGAGTAATCATATTCTCCTTACCCGGAATGTATAAAGAGATGGTCGGACCTATGATTCTAGTATCAACAATGGAAGGGACGTTAATCTCACCCTTTTCACCGATACAGCGAATCCCCTCCAGATTATTACCCCAGTCTCTTATTCCTTTGTAAAGGACCGCATTTTTTTCTTCATTCCAACACTTTACTTGATCTTCAACCGGAATCGTTTTCAGCATATTGCTAACCAAAGATAAATCATTGTTCGGATCATAAACAGCTGTTCCTTCCCCATGCCAACCTTGTTTATGAACCGTTAGTGATTGAGTTTTACTCCATACTTGCCCTGATATATCCTTTTGGTGCTCTAGATAAAAAGCGAGCATTCCCCAGAAAGGAATACTCACTTTTTATTTTTAGATAATACTCTTGTCGAAATTCCTATTAATAAACCAAATAGAAAGATGATTGGAATTAGATAATTGGTCGGTACTTCTTCTCGAAAGAAAATATAAACAGTTGAAGAGATAACTATCACGAAGAGTAATAAAAACAAGTCAAGCTTGTAGAATTTCACAATAAACCACCACTACCTTTGATGTTTTATTTCTATTATTGATATTTTATTTCCGTTGGTATTATGTGTGGAGATGTTACTATATAATTAAATTTTATTTGTACTCCATGAGGAATTTGTGTTCCTAAATACCCAGCTGCACCTATACTAGCTGCAGATGCTGTATTTATAACGGTTTTGCTCAAATAAACTCTCATCCCCCACCAATAAAAATCCACTTTAGTTACTCCTTCAGAGGCTATTTGGAATCCACCTGACTTACCTGTTATTTCTGAGTCTTTGATAGATAAAGTCATTTGGTTGTTATTCACTGATACAGTTCCTGGATTGCTTTTATCCCTTTTTACAATATCAGCAATATTTTCATTTGCAGATTTGATTTGACTTTTAACAACTGCTAATTCATCTGGGGTTAAAAACTCTAATAATTTTTTCTCAGATGCAATTTTAAACTTTCCGTTACTATTCAGTTTAACATAACGATCAATCTTCTCAACTAATTCATCTGAAAATGGAGTAGCATTACTTGCGTTTTGAGAATCAACGATGGGTTCATTTCGTGAAGAATCGGCATTAGCTTCAGGGGCTGCCATCAATGAAGCAGACAGTAAAGCCGTACATGACGTAACTAGTAAAAGCTTCTTTGAATATTTCATCACTTCACCTCATCCTATAAATTTAATTACAAAATAAGGTTATCGCAATTTTCGCAACCATCGGATGTTATTTTCTAATTTTAACGCAAATCGACAAAATTAGTTGATATTAGATGATTTTATTGCTAGTCTGCTAATATTCGATAAATCTCTACAGGATTTTACGATAAATAAAAACAATTAATAAAGGTAGACTAACCTAACTATCCGTTATCGAGTAGTTTACTTGTGAAAAGACTTCTCTGATGATTGATTCAGATTCAGAAGGCAGTTCATTAATTTCTAGCAAGTTAGAAAAATCTTCGTCTATATTGAAATCTAAAAAAGACTTTATTGTATCCTGGAATTCTTTTGCTCTACTCTTTTGAGGGTAAAAAAATATATTCATAATCAGAAAATCGAAACGATTCAATTGGAATAAGAGTTTTATCTAAGCCACCTGTTTGGAAAAAGAAGATCTCCCTTTTTTATTGCTATTTCATTATAAAAATACTGGTATTCCTTAATTCCCCTTAATTTCTTCCTTTTCAAAAATTAAATAACGTTTCTCCTCTTTTTCTTGCATAAAATACGTTTATTATTCAATATATTTTCCATATTACACGTCCAGTATTAACTCATAAATTGTATTATTATTTACTTTATTTATTAGGGAGTTATTTTATTATTGAGTAGTTTCCACGAACAACTGTGCATTAACTTCTTTCGTTTATAAACTCTGCAACTTCGCAATCTTCTCCATTAAATACGATAGTCCCGTTATGAATAACTTCAAGGTCTGAAATGTTTGATCTTCTTACTATGAAATCTCCAAAAGTTTCTTGTGTTTCAATTTAATATATCTTTCTTTCCCTTAAAATGACACTCATCACAAACCCGAAATTGAAACCGTCGAGGAAGGCTTTTCCCGCAAATTTTACACGTTTTCTTTTTTATTTGAACGCCGGCTTTTAATTGGTCATTGATTTTGTCGCTTATTTCTTTCCGAACTCTTTCCCAATAATGGGCTTCTGTTCTTTTCCCTAATTTGTACAAAAATAAGAGATGAAGGCCGACCGCCTTGTATGATAATTCAAGCTCTTCAAGTTTTGTTTCTTTTAAATGCGGTTCAGGCAGTTCTTTACCTTCTACAATTGCTTCCAGCTTTTGCTTCCATTGTGCTCTTAATAATGGCTCCTTTGTTGAAAAAGGCAAATGCAAAAAGTTGTATAAGTCATTGACCGAAAGCTTTGCCTCAATGATCGAATCTTCAATCATGTCATATAATCGCTTTTCTTCATCTAAGCTGGCTTTTTTCGTTCCTTTTGGAAGGTTAAATTGATCCCATAGATAAAAAAACAGGCCTAGCTTACGTGAATATTTCTGAAAGCGTTCAAGTACACTTGTCGTCGGGGCAATGGCAAATCCTTGAAGAGGCTCATCCTTTTGTTCCAACAGTCGGGCCATTGTTTTAGAATTACTTGCGAACGCGACTTTTCCTACATCATAAATTCCTTTACGGCCGGCGCGCCCAGCAATTTGCTTTACTTCCTGTGACGTTAGAAATCTTCTTCTCGTGCCATCAAATTTATCATTTTCCAAGAAAACAATTCGCCTGATCGGCAGGTTTAATCCCATCCCGATCGCATCTGTTGCCACTATGACTGTTGTTTCACCATTAATAAATCTCTGCATTTGCTTTTTTCTCGTTTCTGGCGGCATGCTGCCATAAATCATACTCACCTGTCGCCCTCTTCGCTGCAGCTCTGAAGCCGTTTCAAGGACTCGCTTTCTTGAAAAGCAGACGAGTGCATCTCCTTTACGCGCATGACGCAGACGAAACAATTGGGATTCAACCTCAAGTGGTATGTCCCTGACATATTCATGAACATTAACATCTGATTCACCGAGGAGATCCAGGATCATGGATTTTGCGTTGAAGCTGCAAATAATATGAACTTCTCTTGCATTTGCTTTTGTGATCGCTTTATACCACGAAAAGCCTCGATCTTTATCTGCGAGCATTTGCGACTCATCGATGACGACCACTTCGTAGAAATCCTTCTCATGAAACATTTCGACAGTACAAGCAAAATGAGCTGCATCCTCCACCAATTTTTCCTCTTCCCCTGTTTTCAATGAGCAAGGAACGCCTTCATCGTTTAACTTTTCATAGATTTCAAGTGCCAATAATCGAAGGGGAGCTAAATAAATACCGCTCCTCCCTTCTTTCATTCGTTTAATCGCGCGAAACGTTTTGCCCGTGTTTGTTTCGCCAACATGAAGGACATATTGGATATTGCGGCTTGCGGGAGGATTATATTCCCTTCCGAAAATATCCTCGATCATCCTCGCTTCCTCTTCTTTTTGGCGCTTCATTTCTTCAAGCGCTTGAACGTCTTTCCTCTCTCTTTCCGAGAGATCTTTATCAAATATTTCTTGATGGACAGCTGGGTCAAATGGGATATCAAGCAACTTTGTAAGATCAGATATGTATTCTTCTAACAAATCGTCAAAAAATTCATCACCAAGTTGTAAAAACGGGTCAAATGCAGCTTCTTTTATAAACGAGTCAGGCAAAGCTTCCTTGTATGTATTTTCATATTCAGTAAAAAGGTGTGAAGGAAAGCGGTCTTTAAGCCAATTCGGCCCAAAGTCGAATAAATATGCGGAAATAAGTCCTTCATATTTTTCGATCGCATTCTCAACATAATGATTACTGTTATAGGCAAGCTCCAATTCATGATTTACATAGGCTGATAAGGTGATGTCCTCAGTTGGTAGAGTGATGCTCTTTTGCTCGATCTCAAGCGCAAGATGGCAGCCAAGCAAATAGCGAACATAAAGGTACAGCTCATCATAATGCTCACCAAGCAGCTGTTCGATATAATACTCAAGGCTCATTAACAATTTTTTTCTGACCTCACGCTGCTCTTGAAGCTCGATGCGGGTAAGGTAAGCCTCCCTTGCCTGCATATACCGCTGCTTCCAGTCTTCCACTTGGTTCACAAACTTGCTGTCCAGCCAGCCAATCAAGTCGAATGGCTCGACATCTCTTATTTCATTGCGAAACGTTTGATTGATCAGCTTTTTGTTTACCCCTTCTATTTCAAAGCCCTTATCTGACAGATACGCTTTCTTTTCGGAAATGGAAGCATGGCTAGCCGTATTAAGCCAGGCGTTTAACCAAAGCCGGTCAAGAAATTGACCTCTTGCTCTTACATAATGTTCATATGAAGGGAAGCTTTCTTGATTTTCTAAGTATGTAAAGATATCCTCTAGGACCCTTGTTTTTGTTCGCTCAATCGATTTTGCATAGTAACTTGCTAAGATTTCGTTCATGAAAAAACTCCTTGAATCATGCTTAATTAGGTTCATTCGTCCATTTTATTTTTTTATAGTTTCTTTTGTTTAATGGAATTCATGTATAGCTCAAAAAATGTAATGATATTTATATTGTTTGATTCGCATTCTGACCATTTCAGGGTTAACTGCACCTCCAATTGTTTCGTTTGTATCTTATTGGGGTGCAGCTCATTCTTTTAGGATCCGAAAAAGTCTTGCCAATAGTATCTCTTAATGGTCACGGTTCACAATATAATTCATAAAATGTTTCAAAAAAGTGGTAGTATGCGGCACCTCTTGCAACGCTTCCATTGCAAGACAGTAATGTTCCCACATTTCTTTTCTGGCACCAACAGCACCCAGGATTGACACAAAAGTTGAATTGTCGTTTTCAGCATCTTTTCCAATAGGTTTTCCGAGTAAGGTCAGATCTCCTTCAACATCTAGCAAGTCATCCTTAATCTGAAAAGCAATGCCGGCATGATAGGCAAATTTTTTTAAGGCTTCAATTTCTGATTCATTTGCGCAGGCAAGAATCGCAGGCATTATGAGTGAAGCCTCGAAACCTATCCCGGTTTTATAAAAGCACATCATTTTCAATTGTTCCAGTGTCAGTGGTTTCCCTTTTGAATCCAGATCCATTGCCTGTCCCCTGCACATATTCTCTGTCATTTGAGCCGAATATCGAATCAAGTGAAGTACAGTTTTCGAATCGAACTGGTCAAGAGAGGCTTGTTCCTCAACAGCCTTCTGAGTCAGAAAGAGACCAGTTAATTCTGCTATGGCAATGTTATATACCTGATGCAGGGTTGCCCTCCCCCTGCGAGTGGACGCATTATCCTGGGATGGCAGATCATCGAAGATTAGGGATGCCGTATGCATATATTCCAATGATCTCAGAAGTGGCACGATTGCCGACTGATCTAATCCATATTCGTTAACGCCCATGACCCAGGTCATTATTGGCCTCAACCGCTTTCCGTCACCTTCCAGACTGTAATTTGCAGCATCAATTATTGGTTCTTTCGTCAAAGAAACTTTATCGCTTTTACGGATAGTTAAGATGTTGTTGATCTGATTGCGTACGGTCTCGATAGTTTCTGAAAAGTCTTCCCGTTCCTTCCGTTCATTTTTCAAATTAGTAATCATATGATCCCTAAGCAGTTTATCAAAGAAATCCACATCATCCGCTTTCCGAACCATATTTTGGATGACATGATTGAATTTTGGATTTCCAGAAGCAAATAACTCCATAACCTCATTGTATTTTTTGGTTCCCATTCGTTCTTTAAATCGTTTAAGACCGTTAATCGCCCGATCCAAAATCACCTCACAGGTCTTGGTATCTGACTGATACACATTATGGAGCAAATTGGAGATGACCGTCCAGTATAATTCAAAAGGATTAATAAGATCCGAACGCTTATCATGATATTTCAGATAATAGGTATAGGGTGTTACTGCGCCTTCCTCCATATCATCAAACATATCTGCAAAGTCATCAGCCAGCTGGTTATATATACCATAATAAAATATTCGCTCGTCAATGCTCTCATCTTCTGGAGCACTGATTAATGAACGGACAATCAATCGTGAAGAAGAAGATTTTAAAATGATCGGTATATAAAGCTCTTCATTGGTGTAATTTCCATTGGATAGATCCTTTTTTCGGTCCTCTTCCTGGGAATGAAAAAACACATAGGATCGCTCGAAAAATGATTTCATTGTCTCTTGTTGCTGATGGACTTTAATATACTCAAATGCATCTCGGAGCTCCGAATGAATATATCGGATCAGATCTATGTTATTTCCTGGCCACTCGCCCAATTCCGGCACAGATCCTGTGATAAGGGTAGTACGGATCAAATCGGTATATTGTTTTTCCTCTTTAGTGGATAAGACATTGGCATCCAAAAGATCGTCAATTAAGGGATAGGTTAGACCATAGGAATAACCAAACCTAATCGCTTTATCAAGTTTCTGAGTACGTTCTTCAGGCGATATCTCCTCACCCATCTCTTCTACCTCGTGCATCACTACCCCAGCAATAATTTTAATGATTTTCCGCTGTGCTTGCTCAGCATCCATTCCCTTTGGAATATTGGAGGATACAGTCTTTAGTTTGTTTATCACCCAAATCATGGTCGATTCAACACCATCCTTCTGGGCCATCCGGTACAACCCGGCCTTGCTAAACGTCTCAGTTTTATTTCCTTGGTCTGTAAGATAACTTTTTAAACTGTCAACAACACGCCGAATCCTGGACTGTGTAACAGGTGAGTCCAGGGCTTTGCCAAGATCCCGCATAAAAATATAGGAGATGCTTCGATCCAAGTAATTATCTAGTTTTCCAGTGTGATCCAGCCATTTGATATAATTGTGATACTCCCGAAAATCAGGTTTTCCCTTTCTAACCGAAAAAAAGGATAATAATGAATGATGACGAATATGATTGTGTTTCCAAGATTGTATATCATTTGTTAGGGTAGGGACATAGGTCTTTTCCATAACTTGCATAGAAAGTGATTTAAAATAATGAGCAGCCTTCTGCTCAGCTAGCCGATAGCATGCATCGGCATTTTTTCTTAATTCCTCATTCATACTCTACAATACCTCTACTTCATGTTCTCTAATATATTTTTAGCAGTATTACTCGAACTTATCGTAATAATCCAAGCTTTCATAAACGGCTGTTTCTTTCCCGAACCAAATTTGTTTATGAACCTAATTAATTATCCTTCGTTTAATTAAAACATATTAAATGTCTCGATTGTAATTTCCTCTTTAATTGTGAATTTTGCAAAAAGCCCCTTCAAAAAGTACTTGATAATCTTTTCAGTTTATAAACAGCTGCGACCTTCCTACCGGTTCAATCTCTCCATTAAAAAATTGTTTTGATATTCCGCTTATTACCTTGTTTTTCAGCTTTTTTGATTCTTATTCAACTCCCTCAGTTTAATACGTATATCTCTCGAATGCTTACCAAGAACAGCATGTATCTTACTGTGGCTTTGAATAAAGTTTAACCGTTCGTAAAAAAGTTCGAGCCTTTATAAAAAAGATTAACTGTTTATAAAAAAGTTGCACCGTTTTACCCCTTTGGATGTAATTTGTCTAAAGGGGTTTCTCATGGTAAAAGAAGTAACATAAGGTTATACAGCAAACGGGCCAGATTGTTTAATATAAAAAAATTGAGGTAAAGAAAAATGAAGTTGAATTTTATCCAATGGAAATAACAACAGATTTCGTTGGATAAGAACCCGTTTTTGACGAGAAATTTTAAAGGGTGTTTTTTGTTTTATCGTGATATTCTCGGTTTCGACGTTGGTTGGGGAAATGAGGAATCTCGATATGCTGAATTTAAGGCTGGAGAAACAATTATAGGATTATTTGATAGAAAAGCTATGGCTAAAGCTGTTGGTACGGGAGAACTATCATTAAACTCTAATTCTATGGATAAAACTGCATTAATAATACATGTTGGCAGTGTAGAAGAAACATATCATTCGCTTAAAAAACAGGGAGTAAAATTTATTAATGAACCACATAACCAAGTTGATTGGGGTATTAAAGTAGCTCATTTCAGAGACCCAGATGACAACTTAGTTGAAATTTATGAGGCAATTGAAAGCGAGTAAGAAAAGTACAATTGAATACATAGTTTCTTCAACTATAGGGCGCGTTCATCGAGCAACGCGTCTTTTTGTATAGGGCAGATTGTGGAGTAAGGGAGGTAATTAGATGGTTCATCTTGAAATTGTAAGTTATGCCAGAACAACACGCCGCAAATAAAGTTTTGACCAAAGAGATTATCTACTAAAGGGATTAAATTGGAGGGAATAGAAAATGGATGTAAAGACACTTTTGTTACAACAATGGGCAAGCTGCTTAGATGAAGAAGATTGGTTTCCACCACTTGAAAAAGTGCTAGAGGATATCACTGTTGAACAGGCAATTTGGAAACCAGCTGATGGGGCAATGAATTCCATTTGGGAATTAGTTTGTCATTTACTTTTCTATGAAAAGAGATTTCTGATGCGATTTCTTGGTGAAACAGCGAATGAACCACAGGCAGAAAATAATGAATCTACATTTCGATTACCAACTGAGACGTTAGAAAATTGGAAGGAAACAAAACAAGAATACTTTTATGTTCATCGTGAACTTGGAAAAATACTAGCAAAATCAGAACATGAAGATTTATATAGAAAGATCCCAGGAGAAGATAATTCATTAGTGCTTGAACTGAAGAGTTTGGCAATGCACGACGCATATCATATTGGGCAAATTGTATTCCTAAGTAAAATGCAAGGAGCTTGGCCAGGGAAACGCAGCTTTTAAAAAAGCTTCATTAGCTTTACAGTTATTCAATTATAAGGCGCGATTGTTGAGCAACATAGGTAGAAAATGATCAAACTTTTTTATAAAAACCAAACTTAAATCTGCTAAAGAAGAATCCTTTTTGATCAATCTCCTTTTTTCAAAATGGATTCTTCTTATTTATCGTAAAATAAGGATCTGTGAGGTATTTTTGCTCAAACTTTATTTCAAAGCTACAATTGATTTGTAATCATTTGTTAAGATAAAATTTTTTACGGATTCATTCTAATTCTCAAACTTTAACTATTCATAACTTCTTCGACCTTTTCTTCGATAAACCATTCTGAAAACGTCATTGTGTCATACTCACGCTCATGGCGAGAGTTACACCGAGTCACTTCTATCTCGTTTTCCAAGCATTTTTCTAACACACCAGAGCACTGTAGAGACTTTCGTTATTCGGATTTAAAAGTTTGACCGAAATAATCATCTGATTTAATAAGAATTTTAGAGATTTGATCAATCTTTTTACCCGCTCCCTGGATTATATTGAAAAAAGTGTATAGATACTATATACTTTTCATATGATGAATAACGAAGAAATCTTACAAGAAAAGATCAGCAATGTCCTTTTAGATGTGATCAATACGTTCTCTAAAGTAAATCGGAAAAAAAGAGACTACGGGATCGGGGAACCTTTATTTCATTCAGAGATCTATACGCTTAATGAAATAAAAGAACATGAAGGCATCCATATTACAGCGCTGGCTGAACAATGTGGAGTGACCAAAGGCGCCGTATCCCAAGTACTAAAAAAACTTGAGCAAAAAGAATTGATCACAAAAGAGAAAGATATTCGCAATCAGTCGAGGCTTATCTTGAAATTAACCGCTAAAGGTGAAATTGCCTATGCTCATCATTTGGAACATCAAAAAGAATTTAAGAAAATGGTTGTAGGAATTTTACAGGATGGAAATGATGAAAACATAGACTTTGTAAAAGACTTTTTAGTAAAGGTAGAAGAAAAATTAAATAGCTTTTAATAGGGTTCCACAAGGGATCTTTTTTTTGAGAATAGTGTATAGTATCTAAATACTTTGGTACAATCTATGAAATTTCCGGATATATCCGTGAAATATAAAATTTCTAAAATTATTGGAGGTTATTCAATGGAACCACTTATCGCACTCTTGTCATACTGGCGATCCTCGGCGCAGGAGCCGCGGGGGTGAGTCGTCTAAAGCCATGGCCGGTTGCTCTTCGGGGCGGACTTGCGGCCAAGTTCGTGCTGACCGGCGCCGTTCACTTCGTCTGGATGCGCGCAGAACTCATCAGCATGGTCCCCCCAGCCCTGCCAAACCCTGGCTTCATTGTGACTATCACTGGTGTGTTGGAGCTGGCCGGCGCTGCAGGATTGCTGTGGAGGCCGACTGCTCCTTGGGCAGCCGCCGGGCTCTCTCTCCTGCTTATCGTCATGTTTCCGGCCAATGTTTATATTGCTCTCAATGGACTTACAACGAACCCGGCAGATGCTCTAATCCCTCACACCTTGATGCAGATTGTCTTCTTGTCAGCGACCATTGCAGTCGTGGCATCATACATGTGTCATCGGTCCAGCCAGCGGCCGACAACTGCACGGACAACTCGCAGCGCTGACCTAAAGAGTCACAGGGATTGCTGCACTGGCTGGCTTCCAGAAATCACACAATGGCAAAAAGGAGAGTCGATCACTTTATTTAATGATTGACTCTCCTATTCTTGTATTAAGCACATACTGTAAGCAGGCCAACTGGTAAATTTTGAAAATAACCTTCAATCCAAAGAGAGATCAAAGGTTCTATGTTTATTTTCAATGATATTCTTTATTTACTCAATTCTTAATGTTTTTTTCAACCATTACCTTTTAAGAATTAACTAAAGACTGGTTCTTTTTCACTTAGACCAAGTGTCTCCGCTGTTGAAGTATGAATTTCTTGGAACAGTTCTGGGTTTTCCACTAGTGACACACCATAAGAAGGAATCATTTCTTTAATTTTTGATTCCCACTCGTTCATATGTTGCGGGAAGCATTTTTCTAATACCTCAAGCATAACATGAACGGCAGTAGAAGCACCCGGTGAAGCGCCGAGCAATGCAGCTATCGAGCCATCCCTGCTACTCACAACTTCCGTACCAAATTGAAGTGTTCCTTTTCCGCCGGCATTAGTATCTTTGATCACTTGCACACGCTGGCCTGCTTCCACGATATCCCAATCCTCGGTTTTGGCGTTCGGAATAAACTCGCGCAGTTCTTCCATGCGCTTTTCATTCGATAATATAACTTGCTGGATCAGGTATTTTGTCAATCCCATCTCTTTTACGCCTGCCGCCAACATCGTGAAGACATTATACGGTTTTACGGAACCGATCAAATCAAAATTTGAACCGGTTTTTAAGAACTTTGGTGAGAAGCCAGCAAACGGACCAAACAACAATGACTTTTTGCCCGCGATATATCTTGTATCAAGATGCGGAACAGACATTGGAGGAGCGCCAACCTTAGCTTTACCGTATACTTTTGCATGATGCTGCGCTACAACTTCCGGATTGTTACATACCATAAATAGTCCACTTACCGGAAATCCTCCAATATGTTTCGACTCAGGAATACCGGTTTTTTGCAGTAAAGGCAGACTTCCGCCCCCACCGCCGATAAAGACAAATTTTGCAGTATGGTATTCAATTTTACTGCTGTCGATGTCATGCACTTTCACTTCCCACAAGCCATCGCTTGTACGTTGAATATCCTCGACACTATGCCTGTAGTTTATCTCAACGTTTTTATCCTTTAAGTGGTCAAACAACATGCGTGTTAAAGCACCAAAGTTGACATCTGTTCCAGAGTCGATTTTTGTTGCCGCTATCGGTTCATTCGATGTACGGCCTTCCATGATAAGCGGAATCCATTGCTTCAGTTTTTCAGAGTCATCAGAAAATTCCATCCCTTGAAAAAGGGGATTATTTGACAGCGCTTTAAAACGTTCTTTCAAAAAAGTTACATTTTTTTCTCCTTGTACGAAACTCATATGAGGGATTGGCATAATAAAGTCCTGCGGATTACGAATCAGATTGTTGTTTACAAGATAAGACCAAAACTGTCTTGAAAGCTGAAACTGTTCATTAATTTTTATCGCTTTGCTAATATCTATAGATCCGTCAGATCTTTCAGATGTATAGTTAAGCTCGCAAAGTGCAGCATGGCCCGTACCCGCATTATTCCATTCGTTAGAGCTTTCTTCTCCGGCATTTGCGAGTTTCTCAAACACTTTGATTTCCCATTCCGGTGCTAATTCTTTCAGTAACGATCCCAAAGTCGCGCTCATGACTCCGGCACCAATTAAGATAACGTCTGTTTTTTTCGGTATGTTGCTCATTATAACCTTCCTTTATCCCCTATATTTGCATAACAGAGCAGGCGCTCCTGCTTAGGTGTCACAAAAAGCAAGGCTCAACTAGGAACACACCTTTTCTGTCTGAATTTTAACCACATTATAGTCTATTATAATATTTTATTGATTAAAATATCTACTATTATCTGATTATTTCAAACTATTTACAGGTGGTAATAAAGTGAGAAGTCCGTCTACAAAGATAAAGGAAGATACAAAAACCAAGGACAAAACTTTAGCATCTTGCAAGGGTTAAGGCTTTTGTGGAATGAGAGTTTAAATTCTTAAACAAATAAATCTTCTCCTAACTTTTCATTTTAATTACACTACTCATTTAGCAAAAATCAAGAAAGTATACATTAAAGGAAGTCAGCCGAGAAAAACTCTTCTTATAACTGTCATAAATGTAGATAGTAATTATTTATTCTGTATCAAGTCCAAAAAACTCCAAAACTTTATCAATAGTGTATTGACTTCTTAATTTATAGGCCTGTTCTGATTAGCTTTTAAGCCTTTCACCCAGTATGCTTCCTCTTTAGATACATTTGCTAACCATTCTACTTTAACAACATATTCACACTTCTCGGATTCCTCTACGTCATGAAACAAATTGGTTGCTTTGAGGTCTAAATCTACTCGACACCTCAATTTAAAATTTTTCAAGCGAAAAAATATCAATTTGTGCACATAATTTTGCAATATATTATTACCATAATATTCCAGAAGAAAGGTGGGCAAAGTTGTCTAAAGCAACAAGTTTAACACGACGCAATAATGAAAGCTTTAGAATGTTCTTATGATAATCCAATTAATGGTGACATCCCTAGAATGGATACATTTATAGAATTAGCTGATTGCTACTTACAAAAAAATAGGACCTTAGATGAAAAAGCAAAAAAATTTAATACTATGGCAAAATACAAAAGTGCTACTAGTGGATTATTAACAGGTTTTAGCGGACTTATAACATTACCTGTCGCTGTACCTCAAGTCTTACACTCATTGATGAATATAGTAGTCTGTAGCATTGATGGTAATCTACGTATTCATTACAACTTCGTAAATTTTTTCGTATAACAAGAATAGGCAACAACCACAAGGGTTAGTTGCCTTCTTTTAAAATGAGTTGCGAGATACACTCCACATGCGCCGTCTGCGGAAACATATCAACCGGCTGAATATACTTCACCTCATACCCCTTAGACAAATACTGCAAGTCCTTCGCCAAAGTAGACGGATTACATGAGACATAAACAAATCTCTTTGGCTTTACCTTTAAAATTGTATCCAAAAACGATTTTTCGCAGCCTGTTCTTGGGGGGTCCACAACGACGACATCTGGGCGGTAGCCTTCGTTTGTCCATTTTGGCAGCCATTTTTCGGCTGTTCCTGTGACGTAGGTGGCGTTTTTGATGCCTTGGTTTTTGGCGTTTTTGTTGGCATCGTCGATTGATTCTTTGATGACGTCCATGCCTCTGATTTCTCCCGCTCCATCCGCAAGCCACATTCCAATTGTTCCTACGCCGCAGTAGGCGTCGACTACTTTTTCCTTGCCGGTGAGCTGTGCGGCTTTTTTTACTTCGTCGTACAGCTTGACGGTTTGGATCGGGTTGAGCTGGAAGAATGCCCGCGAGCTTAGCTCAAAGGAAATGTCTCCGAGAAATTCCTGGATGACCATGTTGCCGGCTAGGTGCTTTGTTTGTTCGCCAAAGATGACAGAGGTTTTCGCACCATTAACGTTTTGAACAATTGACGTCACTTTTGGCAGGCGGTTTTTGATTTCTTTTACGATCGCATCTTTTTTCGGCAGTGTTTCTTTTGCTGTGACGAGAACAACTTGAACCTCGCCGCTTTCAAAGCCTACCCTCGTTACGATTGTCCGCACATCCCCTTTTCGTTTTCGTTCGTTATAGACCGAGACGCCGTTATCTTCGAGGATTCTGCGGATAACTCCGGTTGTTTTGTTCGTCTCCGGATGCTGCACGATGCATTCAGTAATTGGCACGAGCTTGTGTGAATCCATTCCGTAAAGGCCGGCAATAATTTTTCCGCTTTCTGAGCGTCCGAGCTGGAATTGGCTTTTGTTTCGGTAGTGCCACGGATTTTCCATGCCAATCGTCGGCCTTATATCCATTTTATCGACCGCAAATCGGGTATGGCGCTCCAGTGACTGCACGACAATGTCCCGCTTTTCAACGAGCTGTCGTCCGTAATCCAGGTGCTGAAGCTGACAGCCGCCGCACGCTTCGTATATAGGGCATGGTGCCTCTACGCGATGCTCTGAGCGCTTGCGGATTTTTTTCACTTTTCCTTCTGAAAATTTCGGCTGCACCTTGGTTGCTTCGACGACTACTTCTTCTCCTGGGAGTGCCCCGGGGACGAAGACGACCTTCCTTTTAAAATAGCCGACGCCTTCACCGTTGATTCCGAGCCGTTTGATCGTCAGCGGGAAAGTTTGTCCCACCTTCAGTTCTGCTTGCGTTTGTGATTTCTGATGTTTCATGCTGCTCTCTCCATTTCTATTCGATGCTTCTCCATAAATATAGGGACGCATAGCTTAAGAAAGGATGCCATTCCTTGCTCCATTCCAGCATCTCTTCCTTTGTTGGTTTCTTTTCTAAGCCAAAATGCTTTTTTAACGCGTTTTGAATGCCTATATCTGCTAGCGGAAACAAATTCGGCCGCCCGAGTCCAAATAAAAGCACGTTTTGAACCGTCCACGGGCCGATTCCGCGAATTTTTACTAGTTTCTCCATAATTTCTTCATCCGATAACGATGGCAGTTCCTCCAACCGGAGCTCGCCGCCTGCAATCATTCTTGACGTATCGATGACATATTCCGCTTTTCTCATGCTGAATTGCAGCTCTCTCAGCTGGCTGTAGTCGAGCCCCGCGATCGATTCCGGTAGCGGATAAAACCAGACCCCGTCTTTTTGCTCTCCGAAGGTTTGAACAAAGCGGGCCGTCAGCTTATGCGCGAATGACAAATTCAACTGTTGATGAATCATGCATTTTACCAGGCAATGATATAAATTAAAATCGAGAACGAGCGGGGTTCCAGCATGCTCTTCAAAAATCGCCGCTAAATTGGACAGCTTAAAATGCTCCATGACTGGCAGCAGATTCGTTTCCCATTGAAAGATGCGTTTCACTTCTTTCAACAAATCGTCTTTATCCGCTTCTTTCTCTCCGCTTACTTGGAAAACCGGTTGTTCGATCGTCCCAATCGCTTTCACTAAAACAATTGATGGCTCTTGGTCCTTGTTTCTCAAAGGCAGTGAGATAGAGCGGTTGTCCAAATCAATTACATTTAAAGGGTCTGACGTAAGCCGTTCAAGTATACGTTCAAAATGATAAGGGGCTGTAACATCTATTGTTTCCATCCACATCGGTTTCGCATCCTTTTTCTTCTTTCTTTGTTCGCATTATATCATGTTTACAGCCCTTTCATTGTACTTTGGGCATAATAGGGTATTTCCATTTCCCGAAGATCGAGGTATAATTAACTGGGCGAATATTTCGTCTTGCTAAATAATATATCCCATCCATAATGAATCGTATGATGAATCTATGGATGTTTTGCTATGAAATAAAAAAGATAGAAGGTTATGCGATGAATCAAAAAACTAACAATTTACCAATTGTAATCGTTTTGCTTACGGGGACGTTTATTGCAATATTGAACCAAACGCTGTTAACGACGGCCATTCCGCATATTATGAATGATTTAAAAATCGATGCAAATATGGCGCAGTGGCTGACTACGGCGTTTTTGCTCGTCAACGGGATTATGATTCCAATTACAGCATTTTTAATTGAAAAGTTTACGACTCGAAAGCTTTTCATTTCAGCCATGTCTCTATTTGCTATCGGTACATTGATCTGCGCGACAGCGCCATCTTTTCCGGTGATCATTATCGGCCGTGTCATACAGGCAGCCGGCGCTGGAATTGTCATGCCGCTGATGCAGACCGTGTTTATCTTAATTTTTCCGAAGGATAAGCGGGGATCGGCGATGGGAATGGTTGGGCTGGTGATTGCCTTTGCCCCTGCGATTGGACCGACACTTTCCGGATGGATCGTTGACAACTATGCTTGGGAGACAATTTTTTATATTCTCTTGCCATTTACGTTGATTAACATTGGATTTGCCTATTTTATTTTACGAAATGTAACGGAACAAACCAATCCAAAGGTAGATGTTCTATCGATTATTCTATCATCTGTCGGGTTTGGCGGAATTCTTTACGGCTTTAGTGTCGCCGGAGGAAGCGGATGGGGAAGCATGGAAGTACTCGGCGCCTTTTTTGTCGGAGGGCTCTCTCTTTTCTTATTTATTTGGAGACAGCTTCATTTGCCGCATCCTATCCTTGAATTCCGGGTGTTTCAATATAAAATTTTCACCCTTTCAACCGTTATTGGGATGATCCTTTTTATGGCGATGCTTGGGGCTGCAACGATTATGCCTATGTACATGCAAAATATGCGCCATTTTTCCGCGATGGAATCTGGCATGATGCTACTTCCGGGAGCGATTGCGATGGGGATCCTGTCTCCGGTGACCGGGAAAATTTTCGATAAGATCGGCCCGAAAATTTTATCTGTCGTCGGCTTAAGCTTGGTTACCTTGACCAGCATTCTGATGACGAATTTAACCGAATCGACTCCGTTTCTTTATATGTCTATCGTGTATGCCTTTCGGATGATGGGGCTTGGGATCGTGTTAATGCCGATTACTACAGCCGGCCTTAATGTGCTTCCGCGCCACTTAATTCCCCACGGAACAGCGATGAACAATACGATGAGACAAATTGCCGGATCGATCGGAACCGCACTGCTGATTACAATAATGACCCAAGGTGCGCATACAGCCGCGAATGCCCCTTCGACGGAGCTTGCGATGATTCACGGTGTCAATCTTGCTTTTGTCGCTTCGACTATTATTTCTGCAGTCGGGCTGATATTGACTTTCTTTATTCAAAAAGATGACTCAAATCGTTATTTGAAAGAAAAAAAGCAAAAGTTGAGTAGCAAGGTGGCTTTTGCTCAAAATAAGTAAGGTACGATATAATAATCTTAAGGCAAATAAGCCCTTATCCACAGATTGGATGAGGGCTATTTATTTAAGAAAAGAGCGGTGACGATGCTTCGAACAATTGCATTTACTAAAGACGGAGAAATGATCCATACGAATGAATTTTCAAACCCTGACATTGAGTGGTATTGGGTCGATTTGCATAATCCGACCGTAGAAGAAGCGTCTATTTTGATGAAGCATTTCAAATTTCATCCGTTGGCGATAGAAGATTGTTTCTACAATTTGCAGCGCCCTAAAATTGACGGCTATGGCAATTATCATTTCTATGTTATTCACGAATTAAATCAGGAAACCTATGCTGCCGATGAGGTCGATATATTTCTCGGCGACAACTATATAGTCACCTTTCATTTACATGATTCAAGCGGCTTGGAAAAGGTCTGGGAGAAGGTATCTGCTAATAAGGAAAAAATAAATGGGACAAACCATGCGGCGTACCTTATTTTCGACCAACTGGTTGATGATTATTTTCCGGTGTTGTATCAAATTGAAGACCGGCTTAACGAAATCGGCAGTAAGGAAAGGTATGAAACATACGGAACGTTGATGAATGAAGTTTTTGATATTCGAGGAGACCTGTTAAAGCTCAGGCGAACGATTATTCCAATGAGAGATCTGCTGTACCGGATTTTAAATCTGGGACATCTGGATACGTCAGAACGAAAAGCCTATTTCAATGATATTTATGACCATTTATTAAAACTGACCGAGCTCATTGAGTCGAACCGGGAAGTAACGTCCGACATGAGAGACAGCTATCAAACGGTAAGTACGAATCGAATGAATGCAATCATGATGACCTTAACGATCGTATCGACCATTTTTATTCCACTCACATTTATCGTCGGAATTTATGGCATGAACTTTGACAACATGCCTGAGCTGCATTGGAAATACGGCTACTTTTTCGTCATGGGTGTGATGGGTATTATTGTCATTTTCATGCTCTTTTGGTTTAAAATGAAAGGGTGGTTTAATATTTTTAAGTAGTCGTCGGTGTTCCTTGGTGAAACACCATTTGCCACCTGTCATCTATGTATTTCCAGATCGAGCTGCGCAAAGTCTGCTGCTTTCTGATTTCGTCGTTTACCCGGTAAGTGGTTAACACGACATTCGGAGCAAGCAATTTGATTTCAAAGCTAAAGAGTGTCATTTTCCTTACACCTAGCCCGCCTTCACCGATGCAATCCTTTTTAACAAATACAGTACCTGAGCTGCCAAATTCGAAAAATTCATCTGCGAGTAGCAGTGAAATCTCTTCCGGCGATGTGCGGGTTTCTGGTGTTAATAGCTTTTTTTCGAGGTCGTGTAACGTTTCTCTTACGGATTCAAGTTCCATTTTTTCCTCCTCTTGTTTATTGGTCAGAAATTAAGTATGGCACAATGAACGAGTGTTTCCTATTCTTTGGTAAGAAATTGTTTCATTGAAAACAGTTTAGGGTATGACATTATCAAAAAGGAGTGAGGGCACGTGAAAGCTTGGGAGCCGAAAGAGCTAACTGTTTCCTATCATCAAATTACAGTGCATCCTAAGGGTGAAAAACCGCCCGTTATCAATTGGACGAAAGAAGCAATGAAAAATGGGTTTGCTATTGCAGAAGGAGCCGTTTCTTTTCAAGCGCCGGTCAATGCAAAAGCTGTCATTGAAGTGTCATTGGATGTCCCCGGAGAAGTTTGGCATTCTGACCGGCACATCAGCGTTCCCTTTGAATTAAAGCAGGACGGGCTGAGTATTCAAAGCGATATGACAAATAAGCTGGACTATGACCTTCCTCCAGGATCGTTTCTGCTTACCTGTTACATCATTCCTTTAGAAGTCCACCTGATAAAGTATTTATTTGCTTTTCAAAGCTTGAACGATGAAAATTCCGCCATCTTAGGATGACGGAATTTTTTTATGGGCTATAAAGCAGGAAGCAGCAGCTGTTTTTCAAACAATAAGTCATCCAAGCTTTTAAAGGTGTAGCCTTCCCTTTTCAGATCTGTTATTGCCTGATCGAGTGCCTCTGCATTATCTTTAGATACCGTATGAAGAAGGTATATGACACCAGGATGGGCTTGTTTCATAATATTATCATAGGCGTACTTCCAACCTTTTTGCGAATCAATTTTCCAGTCGACAAACGCAGCTGACCAGAATACCGTTTGATACCCCAGCTTCTCGGCTTCATTTAATACCCTCTCACTGAATACTCCACGCGGAGGCCTCAAGTACAGATTATCCGTTTTTCCTGTGACCTGAAAAACCGCTTGATTCACTGTTTCCAGCTCTTCAGAAATGGTCCTCGCTGTTTTGGTCGTTAAATCTGGATGATGATAGGAATGGTTTCCAATAATATGCCCTTCGTCCGCCATCCGTTTGATAAGCTTTGGCTGATCCGTTACAAAATGACCGGTCACAAAAAAAGCAGCTTTTACTTTGTGCTTTTTTAATACATCCAAAACCTTGTCTGAGTAACCATTCTCATAACCGTTATCAAAGGTGAGATAGATTGTCTTTTCTTTCGTATTGCCATGATAAAAAGCTCCGTACTTTTTGATTAGTTCATTGAGCCTTCTCCCTGCGTCTGCCGGCTCGTGATTTTTGCTTTTCGAAAAGCCCCAATTTATCTTATCGTTGGAGATCGCTTGAACCGGCAAGGTACATGAAATGAGCATAAGAAAAACACTGCAAAATAAAAAGAATCCCTTCACTACACTCGCTCCTCCGTTAATTCTTTCTTTTATTTTCTAATAACGAAGGGTATTTCATGCAGAGCGGAGAGATGCAATACTTACCAGCTGCTACTCCCAATCCTTTTTAAACCGCTTGTATTTTTCTTCAATCTCATCCACCATTTTTAAGAGTCGATCGATATCCTCAACATCTGTAGATTCCGGGTCTATTGAATCAATTACGGTCATAAACATTTCCAATCTGTTTTTCAAGTAATCGATTTGCCGATCTTGGTCTGTCACTGAGTTTCCCATTTTCTCACTCCTTACGTGTTGCGAATTCGTTCTCACAGGTCTACAATTATAAATTGGACGTTGTTATATTGTCCACTAAAGGAGTTAGATGTATTATGATTAATCAAACATTACAACCGATTTCCCCGGACTACGATCCATGGGAAGCATATATGGATGTCGAGCAGTACGGCGGACTCCATTTGACGAATATCGAATTCACAACCACGAATCTTTGTAATATGAGATGCGCTCATTGCGCAGTCGGATATACCCTGCAAACGAAAGACCCGGATGCTTTGCCTGTCGATTTGCTTCTGAAACGTCTCGATGAAGTCCCGCTTCTTCGGTCGATCAGCATAACCGGCGGAGAGCCGATGCTTTCTTTAAAGTCAGTGAAAGAATATGTTGTGCCTTTATTGAAATACGCCCATGAACGGGGAGTCAGAACACAAATCAATTCCAATCTGACCCTCGACATCAGCCGCTATGAAATGATTATTCCCTATCTTGACGTGCTTCATATTTCTCACAACTGGGGAACAATAGAGGAGTTTGCTGATACTGGCTTTAAAATGATGGATCGAAAGCCGTCCATGAAGCAGCGAGCTGCATATTTGAATAACATAATTGATAACAGCCGGACACTGGTGAAAGAAGGCGTTATGGTGTCTGCAGAAACGATGCTGAATAAACAAACGCTTCCATACTTAGAACAAATCCATAACCAAATTGTCCATGAGATGAAGTGCCAACGCCATGAAATCCATCCGATGTATCCGAGCGACTTTGCAAGCGCGCTTGAGACGCTTAGCCTGGATAAAATGCGGGAAGCCATTGATTACCTCTTAGAAATTCGCGATCCATCAACCTGGATGCTTTTCGGCACGCTTCCTTTTTATGCATGCAGTCCAAATGAAGCAGATCAAGCTTTGCTTAAAAAGTTGAGGAATGCGAAAAACGTAACCGTACGAAATGATCCTGACGGCAGGTCAAGACTGAATGTCAATATTTTTGACGGAGACGTGATTGTCACTGATTTTGGCGACACACCTGCTCTTGGAAACATCAAAACGGATACACTACAGTCTGCCTATTCGAAATGGCAGGAATCCCGCCTTGCAAAAGAGTTGAATTGCCATTGCAGTGAGGTTAAGTGTCTCGGTCCGAATGTTCTTGTGAAAAATAGCTACTATCAAGGCGTAGACTTTACAAAACGCCGTGCAAGAGGGTGAGTAAATGGTTGAGGCTTTAAAAGAATGGAAAGTCGTAGAAATGGTCGTCGTCGGGCTGATCTTATGGGCAAGTGTATTTATTATTAATAAATTGGTTCATAAATTTTTTGTTCGTACCGATTTTATTGCCGAAAGAAACGAAAAAACAATTGAAAGCCTCATACGCTCGGTTACGAGATATACGGCTACCTTCGGCTTTGTCCTTTACGTCATCTCGCTATTCATCGATGACTTCGGCAAAATCCTGGCTGGTGCGGGGATTGCCGGGATTGTAATCGGCTTTGGAGCCCAATCGCTAATCAAAGATATTTTGGCAGGAATTTTTCTCATTTATGAAAGGCAGCTCCATCAGGGCGACGTTGTGACGGTCAACAACACCTTTACTGGAGCTGTCGAAGAACTTGGATTACGTTCCCTTAAAATTAGAGAGTGGAGCGGAAAGCTTCTAACGATCAGCAACGGAGAAGTCCGGCAAATCCAAAATTATAATATCCAATTTATGAGGATCACAGAGCGGGTAGTCATCAGCTTTAAAGAGAATCCTGAACGGGTATACCAAATCCTTGAAGACCTGTGCGAGGAATTGAATGAGGAACTGAAAGCAAGCCTGAAAAATGATCACCTCGGCCAGCCAACTGAACCCTTTCAAGTACATGGGATTACAAGCATGAATTCTGTAAATCGGGGAATTGAATTTACAATTAAAGGGGTAGTCAAAGATGATGACTACTTCGAAAGCTCCCTTTTTGCAAGAAGAAAGCTTGCCCAGAAGCTGTACGAAAACGACGTGCAAATGCTTGAAGAAGCAGTAAGGATTATGCCGCAAAAGAAGAATTGATGAAAAGCCTGTCTTATTTATGGACAGGTTTTTTGTATGTCTGGGTTATATTGGTATAGTGCCGTTACGGCAGTATGTGCCGGTTGCCGTGGTTTATGTGCCGGCTCGTTATTTTATGTGTCGCTCGACATGGTTTATGTGCCCTCCTCGCCTTTTTTTGTGCCACTCAACGTAGTTTATGTGCCTCCTCAGCATTTTTTGTGCCACTCGACGAAGTTTATGTGCCCTCCTCGCCTTTTTTTGTGCCACTCGACATGAATTATGTGCCACTTGCCTCGGTTTATGTACCTCCAACAATCTCTTCCAAAAAAAAGCAAGCCGCTAATTTCGCGGCTTGCTTCATTAATTTCCGACATGAAATCCGAATGTTACATGGTCTTGAACAGGTATCCAAGCTCCGATGCCTTGCGAGGTTACATTTTTAACAACGAGCTTTCTTTTATTGCCTCGAAGGACCAGGTAGACCTCTCCATAGGTGACTTTTCCTTTTTCGTTGATGGCCGGTGCATAGGCATAAAGGTAACCTAATTTCTCAGACGGCACATTATAGATTTGGTCCCGTTTTGAACCGGCACCTACGATCGTTTCAAATGCAAGCGGGAGCTTCGTACGTTCCATCGCCTTTTGCATCATCATGCTTTTAACATCTTCAGCGTTCGGAACCTTTGCAGTCAGACCACCTTTAATGACCTGCCTCTTTTCTTGGGAATATCTGATTTCCTGAGTTTTATTCCCACCGCGATTATCAGCGCGGTTGATATTAATTTTTCTATATTCCCAATTAGCGACTGTTTCATTGGATTGATACCCGAGTGCCCATCTTCCTAAATAAATCGTCGCCCTGTAGCCTAAAGCGAGAGGCGTTCCGGATACACTTGATTCATTGAGCATCTCAACCAGATGCGGATTCTCAATCGGAATGCCTGCTGATTCAATTAGTTCCTTGGACAATGCGCTGGGCTGAAGAGTTGGCTGATCTTGGGATGAATTCGGGTACGTGTTCTCCTTTGAAATATTAGTTACTGAGCTGGGAATTTTTAAGGATTGATTCGCAGCATTCGTTTGCTCAACTAGTAAAGGGTTAGCAAATAAAAGCAAGACAATGGTAAAATACAGTACTTTTTTCATTTCATCACTCTTTCTGCTTTTCCCTTATTCTTTTCATCCTGTCTTAAAGTTATCCAAATTTCTTAAAGCAGGAAGAATCCTATGGCCATTATCAAATAGGCGGCAAGCAGGGTTGCCCCTTCAAACCAGTTGGAATCACCGTCATTCGAGATAACAATCGCCAAAAGAACCGCGGAAGCCATGGAAATAAGCTCGGGCAGCGTGAAGACGAGAGACATTCGCTCCTCAAATAATACTGAGATAAGCACGAGAATTGGCGCGACAAACATCGCGATCTGCAGCGTAGATCCAATCGCTATTTCCACCGCGATATCCATTTTATTTTTATACGCCATAATGATTGCCGATGCGTGTTCTGCCGCGTTTCCGACGATGGCAACGATAATGACCCCGATAAACAGCTCACTCCAGCCGAATTGCTCTCCCACTGTATCAAACGTATGGACAAGATTTTCTGAAATGTATGCAACCGCAATGGTAGAAAGAAGCAAAACGAGCACGGCCATTTTTCCTGACCATTCCGGTTCCTCATGTTCTTCATGAGCTTTTTGCTCGTTTTTTGACTGGTAGACCCCTCTATGCGTCACAAGCTTAAAATAAAGGGCAGCGACATACAATAGGATCATAATGATACCAATTCCCGCACTCAGGCTGAATCGTTCGCCTTCTGACATGTTCATGGAGAATACCTCAGGAATGACAAATGCGACGAGTACAGCAAACATTAAAAGCCCTGAATTATGCCGGGCATCAAAAACGTTAAACTTCTGCACTTTATATTTAATTCCTCCGACAAAAAAGGATAAGCCCGCTACCAAAAGCAGGTTTCCTAACACGGAACCTGTTAACGAGGCAAGAACAATTGCGACCAACCCTTCTTTTAACGCAAAAATCGAAATGATCAGCTCAACTGCGTTTCCAAACGTAGCGTTTAATAGTCCGCCAATTCTCGGTCCGGCAACGATCGCAAGACTTTCTGTTGCCCTTCCCATGAAGCTTGCCAACGCGATGATCGTCAAGCAATAGATCAAAAACAAAAGCGTCGAGGGCCAGTGCATCAGGCTGCCGACAACAGACAGCGGTACGCCGACAACTGTTAAGATTAAAAAAATTCGATTCATAATGAGTCCTCTCCTTTTGGTTATATATACATCTTGTGCGATCACCTTTTGAACTATACTCTAATTCACTTGTAGAAAAACCACATTCGTTGTAGGATCATTTTAGATTACTTTAATTAGGAGAATCCATCATGTCACGGTTTCATTTTTTTGTTTTAGTATTAATTGTTGCGATTTCAGGATTTTCACAAGGCATGCTTCTCCCTGTTATCTCTATTATTTTCGAACAACAGGGTCAGCCTTCCGGATTAAACGGGCTGCACGCTACTGGATTATATATCGGCGTTTTGCTCGCCTCGCCATTCATGGAAAAACCGTTACGAAAATTCGGCTACAAAAATATGATTATCGTTGGCGGCCTGCTCGTCGTATTAAGCTTATTTAGCTTTGTTTTCATCAATTCGTTTGTCGTATGGTTTTTCTTTCGGCTGCTTGTCGGAATTGGTGACCATATGCTTCACTTTTCCACTCAGACTTGGTTGACAAACTCCGTTTCAAAAGAGAATAGAGGACGAAGCATTTCATTGTATGGGCTGTCCTTTGGTTTAGGGTTCGCCTTGGGCCCTTTTTTAGCGCCGCTTACAGAATACAGTGAGTCTCTCCCGTTTATTTTATCGGCTTCCCTCAGTCTGCTGGGCTGGATGTTTATTTTTAAAATAAATAATGAGTACCCGGAAATAGATATACAAAGCAAAACAAGTGACAGCAGTATCAAGAGATTTGCAAAAGCGTTAAAATACGGATGGGTAGCGTTTTTGCCGCCGTTTGGCTATGGCTTTTTAGAAACGACCCTCCATGGGAATTTTCCTGTATATGCCCTGCAAATGGATATGTCGGTAAATGATGTAGCCGTGATTCTCCCCGCTTTCGCGATCGGAAGCATTGTTTCGCAATACCCTTTAGGATTGCTAAGTGATAAATTCGGCAGAAAAATGATTCTTTCAATTGTTTTATTTACCGGTGCAGCATCTTTCTTTTTGGCAGGCTTTACGACTTCAACCATTTTGCTTTTCGGCTGTTTTTTTCTGGCTGGAATGGCTGTTGGCTCGACTTTTTCTTTAGGCATCAGCTATATGACCGATCTGCTGCCGAAATCTCTTCTGCCAGCCGGCAACCTGATGTGCGGCATTTGCTTTAGTATCGGAAGCATATTAGGCCCTGTTGCTGGCGGTTACTATATGGAATTTTTTGAACATGCCAATCTTTTTTACTTTATTACCGTTGTTTTGGCTGCAACAGGAATTGCCATTGTGTTTGGCAAAACAGAAAGCATGAAGCAAAGCTATCCTTTGGGACAACACCTATCATGATATAAAGGAAAGGACCATCCTAAAGGATGGTTCTTATTTTAATGATAGCCGTTTTGGCCGTTAGCTGATCCGCTCGTTTTATGTTTCGGTTTGCTTTTTGAGTTTTGTTTGTTATGGCTCCCGCCTTTTTTTGAATGTTTGCTCATCAGTTTTCCTCCGCAATCCGTATTTGAAATACCTTTGGCAGGTGTTCTTCTTTAGGATGTGCAAATTCACTTATTTTCATGAAGCCTGAATTTTTCGTTTATAGATCAACGCGTTTATTTCTCCGCCAATCAGAATCATTATTCCACTCAGGTACAGCCAAGTCATCAGGACAATAATCCCTCCGATACTTCCGTAAGTGGCGCTGTAATTGCTAAATGAGCTGACGTAATAAGAAAACAGCGTACTTACAACGATCCATCCGACGGTTGCGATAATCGCTCCCGGAAAAACATAAGCGAAGTGCAGGCGTTTGTTCGGCGCAAAGAAATAAAGCGCAGAAAAAATGACGAGTAGAATCGTGATACTAATGATGTATCGCAATGCTTCCCAAACCGTTATAAACGTACTTGAAGCACCGATAAAATCTGAAACAAACATACCGATTTCCCTGCCGAAAACCGGCAATAGCAAAGCGATAATGATCGTAAAAACCATCGCTACAGTCAAAATGATCGAGGTCAGCCGAACGACGATAAATGACCGGTTTTCTTCAACTTCATAGGCAACATTAAATGACCTGACAATTGCTTCTAATCCATTGGATGCAGACCACAAGGCTGCAAGAATACCAAAGGAAAGCAGCCCGCCGTTTCTGTTGTCAAGCGTCTCCGTCACATTCGACTCAAGCATGGAAGATACTTCTCCAGGCGCATATTGCTTGATCACTCCCAAGACATCTTGCGGACTGAGAGGAAGATACGCTGTAAAAGAAAGAAGAAAGATCATAAATGGAAAAAGAGAAAGCAAAAAATAGTAAGATAGCTCTGCGGCCTTACTCGGCCCTTCATGCTGAATAAATCTCGCAATAAGTTCTTTTATAAAATCCAAATCATTCACTCCAAACGTTTAGGGGTATTCTTTGAAAAATGCTCCTTCGTTTCTTCAATGAGCTCAATCACTTTCGGTGTCGTCTTCTTAAGCTCTTCAATTTGCCCATTGATAAAACTGATATTTTCTGAAACTGTTCGTGCAGCATCTTTGACTTCATCCAGCTTTTGTTTTGTCTGTTCAGTCAGAAGCTCTGGATTTTTTCTGTAGGTGGCAAACATTCGTTTTGCCTCAGAAACCTTTTCCCCGCATGCATTTCTCGTCGGCTTATGTAAAAGAGATAATACAGCTCCAAGCGTTGCACCGATCAACATATTTTTGCAAATCACATTTTTCATTATCGATCCACTCCCTTTATAAGTTGTGTTCTTTCACGATTCGATCCAAAAGCTTTTCGCATCCTCGGGTAACAAGGCTGTATACCTCTTCAAAATTGCCGGTATAATAAGGGTCAGGCACATCCTTCGTCTCGGATTCATCGACTAAATCAAGCAGACGTGAGATTGCAGCATTTCCTGAATACCGCGCTATTACCTTAAGAGCACTGATATTTTCAGCATCCATGGCAATCAGGTAGTCAAATTTTTCTAAATCTTCCTCTTCAACAACTCTGGCAGCCATTCCTTCTGTACTTATTCCCTTTTCCTTTAAAAGAGAACTAGTTCCTTCATGAGGGGGATTGCCAACATGCCAGCTTCCTGTACCTGCCGAGTCGACGCTTATTTTCCCCTCTAATCCTTTTTTCTTTACTAAATCTCGAAACACGGCTTCAGCCATAGGGGATCTGCATATATTCCCCAAACAGATAAATAAAACTTCAATCATTTCTTTAGCCTCCCTTAGTCTTACCCCATCTTCATATAAAAGAAAACTTATTTCTCTCGCCAAATTTCATTCTAAGTTTTTTATTAAAGGTTGACAAATCCTCTTAACTTTTGGAACAATGAGTCATAATATTAGCTTGGATTGGACTGGCAAACAATCATAAAGGAGGACTTAAGTTGTCCGAAAAAAAAGCAGAACAAATGAATCAAATGGTTGAAGAGATTAGCCAAAAGATTAATATGCTGAATGTCGGCATAATAAAAGTAGAGGATGTCAGCGATGAAAAGCTGGAGAATATTACTGACCTTCATCAAATGGTGATGAAAAAGGACTCTTTCAGTCCAAGTGAAATGCAAGCAATCATTGAAGAGCTAGCTACACTAAGAAAAAAATAGGAAAACTCCCGTGTATGGAAATCACGGGAGTTTTTCGCTTAAGCAAGAAGCTTCAAAGATTCTCTCGTAAACGCAGGGATATCATCCGGAACACGGCTTGTAACTAATTGATTTCCGCAAACAACAACCTCTTTATCCTGGAAGTTAACACCTGCATATTCCATATCAACCTGGATGGATTTATAGCCCGTGGCGCTTCTGCCATCCAATGCTTTTGCCGTAATTAATAACTGAGGGCCGTGGCAAATCGCAAATACCGGCTTGCGATCATCCATAAACGCTTTGGCAAAGCTCACAAATTTGTCGTCTGCCCTTAGTTGGTCGGGGGAAAAGCCGCCAGGGATCAAGAGAGCATCGAAGTCAGAAGGGCTGACATCATCTATTGCTGCGTCAATGGTAACGGAAGCTTCTCCCTGCTTTCCAGTCACAGACTTTCCTTTGACATTCTCAATGACGGTTAATTCATGCCCTGCTTCTTTAAAGGCTTTCGCCGGTTCTGTAAACTCTACATCTTCAAATAAATCGGTTAACACGACTGCAATTTTCTTACTCATTTGAATTTCCCTCCTCTAGTTCTTTGTCTAGTTGAAAATTTCCCTAACTTTTTTAAATTAAACATTCTAGAAAACAATCGTCCCATAAAAAATAAAATCGACAAGTCCAAATACCTATTATAACGAACGAAATTCCCTATCTTTCTCCAAAAAACGGCACATTGTCAATTCATATGACAAGGTTTTTTCATTTTTTACAAGTTTTTTATAAAAATAACTTTAATTGTTTACAAAATATTTTTAAAATAATACTGTGTGACAATTTGGAAAGGTGGGAAAATAGTGGGGAAAACGAAAGGCCATTTTGGTTGGCGAAAAGTACTACATATCATTGTAAGCTTTGCACTAATTGCTAGTTTCTTTCTTCCGGGAATCGCTTCAGTTCATGCAGAAGAAAACGCTGGTAATAGCCCTGAAATCGATATGCAAATTTTGGGGACGTCGGATATTCACTCGTACATTATGGATTACGATTATTACAGTGACAAAGCCATTACTTCTTCCGGTCTTGCAAGAACGGCGGAGCTGATTGCCCAGCACAGAGCGCAAAACGCAAACACGCTGCTTGTCGACAATGGAGATCTCATCCAGGGAAATCCGCTTGGAGAGTATGCCGTAAAGAAAATGTCCGAGGACATTAAGAACGGCTCTGTCGTTCATCCAATTATCGATGTAATGAACAAATTAAACTATGACGCTGGAACTCTAGGAAACCATGAGTTTAACTACGGCCTGGACTTCCTTGAAGGTACACTTAAAGGAGCAAAGTATCCTATCGTAAATGCAAACGTCCTAACAATGGACGGCAAGCATAAGTACGAGCCGTACAAAATTGTCGAAAAAACGTTTAAGGATAAAAGCGGAAACGAGCAAAAAGTTAAGGTTGGCTATACAGGCTTCGTTCCTCCCCAAATCTTAACCTGGGACAAGCAGAACCTCCAAGGGAAAGTACAAGCTGAAGACATTAAAAAAGCTGCTGAGAAAGTTGTTCCGGAAATGAAGGCGAAAGGCGCAGACATTATCGTTGCCCTTGCACATACAGGAATTGAAAAAACAGAACAACCTGAGGGCTCGGAAAACATGGTGTTCGATCTCTCGAAGGTCGACGGCATTGACGCCATTGTTTCCGGTCACCAACACGGGAGATACCCGGATCCGAAGTTTAACGGAGTAAACGGATTTGATGTAAATAAAGGAACGATCAACGGAGTCCCTGTGGTTATGCCGAAAAACTGGGGCAGCCACCTTGGTGTTATTGATCTTAAACTAAAAAAATCTGACAATAAATGGACGGTTGCTGATTCCTCTGCGAAAATCGAGGCAATCACAGGTGTTACGACAAGCAATAAAACCGTAACAGATGCGATTTCTGATACACATAATAAAACACTTGAATATGTAAGGACACCTGTCGGAAAAACAGAAGCCGACATTAACAGCTTCTTTGCCCAAGTCAAAGACGATCCATCGATTCAAATCGTAACAGATGCACAAAAATGGTTTGCTGAAAAAGAAATGAAGGACACACAATATAAAGACTTGCCTGTCCTGTCAGCAGGAGCACCGTTTAAAGCCGGCGGACGCAACGGCGCTGATTATTATACAAACATTAAAGCCGGAAATCTTGCCATTAAAAACGTGGGTGACCTTTATCTTTACGATAATACAGTATATGTTGTAAAGCTAAAGGGATCTGAGGTTAAGCAATGGCTGGAAGCTTCAGCAAAGCAGTTTAACCAAATCGATCCGAACAGCCCAAATGAACAGGCATTAATCAATCCGGATTTTCCATCCTACAACTTTGATGTCATCGATGGCGTGACTTATCAAATTGACGTCACAAAGCCGGTAGGCGAAAGAATCACCAACTTAAAATACAACGAAAAAGCGGTTGATCCAAATCAGGAATTTTTAATCGCAACGAACAACTATCGCGCGTCCGGAGGAGCAAACTTCCCGTTCTTAACAAGCGATAAAATAGTTTTATCAACGGCGACTGAAAATCGTCAAGTATTGATTGATTACATTACTGAAAAAGGAACATTAAACCCTGCTGCCGACAACAACTGGTCAATTGCACCTATCAAAGGGGCAAATGTTACATTCGAATCTTCCTTAATGGCCAAAGAGTTTGCCGATAAAGCAGACGACGTAGATTTTGTCAAAAACTCAGAAACTAGCGGACTTGGAGTCTATAAGCTGAATTCTGACGGTGCAACTACGCCGCCGGAAGAGGACGATACGTGGGATTTGACAGTCATGCATACGAACGATACGCATGCCCATGTTAATAATGCGGCACGCCGTTTGACAAAGGTAAATGACGTACGCTCACAAGCTGAGAACAGCATTCTTCTTGACGCCGGCGATGTGTTCTCGGGAGATCTTTATTTTACAAAATGGAACGGCCTTGCTGATCTGAAGTTTATGAATATGATGGGCTATGATGCTATGACGTTCGGTAACCATGAATTTGATAAAGGCCCGAAAGTATTAAGCCAATTCATTAAAGGCGATTCATCTGTGGTGGATCCAAACAACACGTACGGGTTTGAAGCTCCTACGTTCCCGTTTGTTTCTGCGAACGTTGATGTATCAAAGGATCCAGACCTTAAAGGATTCCTAAGAGAGCCTGCCACGCTTACTGCAGGTGAAAAGAAAGATCCTGGAATTTACCCTTACATTCTTCTTGATGTAAATGGTGAAAAAGTAGCTGTATTTGGTTTAACAACTGAAGATACTGCATCTATTTCAAGCCCTGGTCCAACAATCAAATTTAACGAAGCCACAGCAGCAGCTGAAAAAACAGTAAAAGAAATTCAAGATAATGAAAAAATCAATAAGATCATTGCCCTTTCTCACCTTGGCTACGAACGTGATCTTGAGCTGGCTGAAAAAGTGAAAGGCATTGACTTAATTGTCGGCGGCCATACTCACACGAAGGTAGAAGAGCTTAAAGTCGTTGAAAACGAAGAACCAACTGTCGTTGTCCAAGCAAACGAATGGGGAAAATTCCTCGGAACAGTCGACGTTGCTTTTGATAAAAACGGTGTCGTAAAAACGGATCAATCCGACATGGAATTACTCCCAATTGACGAAAATGTTCCTGAAGATACTGAAGCTAAAGGTGAACTTGATGAGCTTAAAACTGCTCTGAGTAATTTAAAAGCAGAAACTGTCGGAAAAACAGATGTAGCCCTAGACGGTGAGCGCAATCACGTACGCCGCAAAGAAACAAATTTAGGAAACTTAATTGCTGACGGTATGCTGGACAAAGCAAAAGCAAATGGCGGCGCTGACTTAGTCATTACAAACGGCGGCGGAATTCGCGCCAGCATTGATAAAGGGGATATCAGCCTTGGTGAAGTACTGACCGTTATGCCATTTGGCAATACACTTTCTGTCGTAGAGCTTACAGGTGCACAGGTCAAGGAAGCTCTCGAACATGGAATAAGTTCATTACAGCCTGGATCGACTGATCTGAAAGGAATGTTCCCTCAAGTAGCAGGTGCAAGCTTCACCTATACATTAAGCAAAGAGCCTGGCCAGCGTTTACTTGATGTACAAGTAAAAGATAAGAATGGAAACTTGATACCAATCGATGAAAAGAAAACTTATAAAGTGGCAACCCTTAGCTTCATGGCAAGCGGCGGAGACGGCTATAGCGTCTTTACTGAAGGAAAAGAAACACCGCTTGGTTTTTCCGATTACGAAGTTTTTGTTGAGAAGCTTCAAAAAGGAACTGTTGCTCCTGAAGTAGAAGGCAGAATTAACGAAGTGCTTATTCCTAAGAAGACTGACGGGGTTTGGACATTTGATGATGCTGCCTTTGAAGATTACGTGAAAAACGCAAATGATGTAATCTTTGATTTAACAGGTACAGAAAAAGACAAAAATATTGAATTAAAGCTGACTGCTGATCAAGTGAAGTTTTTGAAAGAATATCAGAAATTCTTCACGATCAGAAATGATTTAATCGGCATGGAGGTTCCGGTTTCTGAACTGAGAGACGAAGAAGCCTTGATCAAGATCGGTATGACCGAGCCAATCGATGAAGCAATAACAAATGTTTATGATTTCTCAATTACCCAAGGGAAAGACACAATCTCTGAGTTTAGTGAGCCAGTTGGTCTTTTCTTCCGCATTGATCCAAACAAAGCTACCGAGCCTTCTATCTATTTTGTTAATCGAGAAAAGGAAGAGCTGACTGAAATTGAATCAATGTATGAAGAAGACGTTGTTTACGGATATGTCGATCACTTAAGCGAATATGCGGTATTTAATAAACCTGATGATTCTGAGCAGCCAGTAGATAACGAACCTAATGATCCGGGTGATGGAAATGACCCAGGAAAAGATAACGATCCAGGGAATGGAAATAAACCTGGTGACGATAACGATTCTGACAATGATAACACCCCTGGTAACGACGACAATTTAGGCGATGATAATTCAGACAACTCATCAGATAATGGAAACCAGCTTCCAAGTACTGCAACAACAATGTACACTATGCTTGCGATTGGTATAACTGTGTTACTGCTGGGCGCTGTCATGTATTTCTATCAACGTAGACAGGCCAAAACAAAAGAGCTGTAAAAAGAACTTAACCCTTGCTGAACTCAGCAAGGGTTTTCTATGTTATTATTCAAAAAGTCTTTTATGGATTGATAATACAATTCAGGATTCAGACTAAACCCTTTTACATGGCCAGCTCCTTCAACCATGATCAGCTTCTTGACTCCCTCAGCTTTTTCATACAATTTTTTTGCCATTTCAGCCGGAATCAGCTTGTCTTTCGTCCCATGAAAAATTAACAGCGGCGTATTGACCTTCTCCAGATACTTGATAGGCGAAACATCCTCAATTCCCCATCCGTACCGCTTCTTAATCAGGCGGCTCGTCAGACGGACAAACAAAGGTATAGGCAGCCTGGTCACTGATTTTATTTGAAATTTGCACAGTTCTGAGAGATCGCTAAAGGAAGAATCTGCGATGCAAAACTTAATCCGGCTATCCTGCCTGATACACTGAACAGCTGAAGCAGCTCCCAACGATTCTCCTAAAATGCCGATGATGGCTCCACCTTCTAGCTTTACTTCAAGCACATCTACCCATTTTGATAAGTCATCCTTTTCATAGTACCCATAGGAAATATGTTTTCCCCCGCTTAAGCCGTGGCAGCAAAGGTCACAGAGCAAAACATTGTAGCCAAGACTATGAAAAAGCCTCACATACTTATAGCTTCCAAACAAAGACCATCTGATGCCATGGGCGACGATGACTGCCTTATTGCTGTTCTCGACTGGAAAATACATCGCATGGAGCTGATAACCATGAGTGGAGTACACAAACAGCTCCTCTTTCTTTATTGTATTGAACACCCCTTTACTAATTTCTCCTTTGGCCACACCTGCCAAAAAGGTTTTTTCATAAGCTGTACTTTTAGGCAATACAAATAGGAAGCTGACAATTATACTGGCTGAAATAAACAGGATGGAAATCCCCACGCCCATTAATAAAAATCCAACCCACATGTGATCACCTTCATCATAATGTTTCTATATTTTATTCTCAGATCACCGGGGTGTGATTGGATTCTGGAAATTCCACCTTGCTATTGATCCCGCATTAACGGTCAGTAAGACCCCCCACCTCGAAAGACTTAGTTCACACTCTCAGAAGTCTGCCTGCCCGTAAAAGCTAGGATTGTTTCAGTGGAGGACGGGCAAAAACCCCCTACTGATTGAAGGTTCACTTTATTCGAAAGTGATTTATACTTAATTGCACAGTTCCAGAGTTTAAATGCACAATGCTTGCTAGTATTGCACAGTTCTATGCCATAATTGCACAGATGCCTGCTAGAATTGCACAGTTTTATGACTTATTTGCACAGAACCCGTCTCGATTTGCACAATTCTAGATTAGTTACTTGCTTATCGATCTCTCTCAAAATGCAAAAATCTAGTCCCCTGAAATGAAAGAGAGCCTGAATCGTCTTCCGCAAGTTCGGCATACTGTTGTGCCTTTACTTGAAGCTCCATCCTATCCCCGCTCTCCACTTCAAATGTGGCATAGTTATAAGATCTTGAGGAAGAATCACCAGAGCCGCCGTGTACTTCTGTCCTCTTTCCTGTCACTTTAGCTCGTACAGTTAACTTAGGCTGCTGATTGTTGTGATTCCATGTGGAAATTCCTTTAACAGCAGTAAAAATTATGATTCCAAAAACACAAATAACCCCAATAACAACGATAGTAAATACAATGTTGAATATACTATCCTGGAAATAAAAATCAGACACCAACTGCATCTCTCCCGTGTTCTCTTACTCTATTTACGTTTTACCTGAAAAAAAGTTTCATTCGGAGTATAGCGCTATATGTGTAATCCCGCCAAAACAAAAAAAGCAGCCTATCACTAGAGCTGCTTTTCTCATCTTCCCCGTCTGGCAAAATCTACGAATCTGAATTTATCCAGCCTGTGTCTGCTTTCCGTATATTGAAATAATGTCGCATCTTCTAAAAAAACAAAATTCCGTACGACTACAATATGATCGAAGCCATTACGATCTAAATATTTTTCATCTTCATCCGTGCAAGCTTCGACGACAAATTCTTTCTGAGCAAAGCCGATTTTCATTCCAAGCTCATCTTCAATGTATTCGTAAATCGAGTTTTCACATATTTCCTGTGTCAGCATTGGGACACATTTACGGTAAATATAATCCTTGTCCAGAATAACATGCTCGCCGTTTATTTCTCTGGATCGTATAATGCGCCAAATTTCATCGTCCGGCTCTGCCTTCAGCTGCTTACAAAGATACGGATCCGGATGAATTAATCCGAATTCGTGTACCTTTGTGCATGTTCGTCTTCCAAGGGTTTTGCTCAGCTCTTTAAAACTAACAAGGCCCGAGACAGGAAATCTCATTTTCTCTACATTTAAAACGACCGATCCTTTGCCTCTGATCTTTTGAATGTATCCATTTTGCGCCAACAGATTGAGAGCTTTTCTTACCGTTTCTCTAGATGTTTCATATTGAAGCGAAAGCTCATTCTCAGAAGGCAGAATATCCTCTGCCTTCACAATCCCTTGATCAATTTTTTTCGCAAGCTCTTGATAGATTGAATCGTATTTATTTGTTGTCATCTTTCGCACCTTGTACTTTTAAATGGAAAATGACACTTTCGTATGGCTTTAGCTGAAAGGACGAGAATGGCTTCGGTTCTTCTTTATAGTTTGATAGCAATACATTCGCTTCATAGCTGCCCTCATCCAAATGCTCCGGCCAAGCAAAGTCCGCTTCTGTTTCGTAGAAGTTATTGATGACGAGGAGCTTTTCATTTTCACTATTTCTGAGATAAGCAAAAATATTCGGGCTTTCTTCTAAAATCAGCTCATAATCACCTTCAGTGATAATTTCGTATTCTTTTCTCAGCTCATTGAGCGCTTTGTAATGGTAAAACACACTGTCTTTGTCAGCCAATGCTTGCTCCACGTTGATTTCCCGATACTTTTCTGCCAGGGGAATCCACGGAGTACCCGTTGTAAATCCGGAATTTTCTTCTGCATTCCATTGAACAGGAGTCCGCGAATTGTCCCGTGATTTTTGTTTGAGAATCTCAATAATTTCGTTTTCTGCCATTCCTCTTTCTTTTAAAATCCTGTGGACGTTTCGTGACTCCACATCCCGGTAAGAGGTAATTTCTTCAAAGCCGGGATTGGTCATGCCAATCTCTTCCCCTTGGTAAATGTACGGCGTCCCTTGCATCATATGAATCGTTGTGGCGAGCATTTTTGCCGATTCACGATGGTATTTCCCGTCATTTCCATAGCGCGAAACGACTCTCGGCTGATCGTGATTGCACCAAAACAACGCATTCCATCCACCGCCTTTATTCATCTCAACCTGCCATGTTGACAGAATTCTCTTTAATAGAGAGAAATCAAAGTCCGCTGTGACCCATTTTTCTCCGTTTGGATAGTCTACCTTTAAATGATGAAAATTAAAGGTCATATCTAGTTCCTGGCTCTTAGGATTTGAGTATTTCACACAATCTTTTATTGTTGTCGATGACATTTCGCCTACGGTCATGCTTTCATATTTTGAGAAAACCTCGCGATTCATTTCATGGATATACTCATGGGCTCTTGGGCCATCTGTGTAAAATCTTCGGCCGTCTCCAGGAGGGATTGAGCCATCATCATCCGGAAAGGTCTGATTCTTGCTAATTAGATTGATAACATCGAGCCTAAAGCCGTCGACTCCTTTTTGAAACCAAAAATGCATCATCTCGTATAGCTTTTTCCTCAGCTCCTCATTTTCCCAATTGAGATCGGCCTGAGTCACGTCAAATAGATGTAAATAATACTCTCCTGATTCTTTATCTAGCTTCCATGCGCTTCCCCCGAATTTGGATTGCCAATTGTTCGGTTCAGTTCCATCTGATTTCGGCTCCTTCCAAATATAGAAGTCCCGGAAAGGGCTTTCTTTTGAGGAGAGAGCGCTCTTAAACCATTCATGCTCCGTTGACGTATGGTTGATTACAATATCCATAATCACCTTGATCCCGCGGTTATGTGCTTCATCTAGCAGTCTCTCGAAATCCTCCATTGAGCCGTATTCCTCTTGAATCGAGAAATAGTCACTGATGTCATAGCCATTATCGTTCTGCGGAGATTGATAGATTGGTGTGAGCCAAATGACATCTACGGAAAGCTCTTTTAAATAATCCAGTTTTTCAATAATTCCTTGTATATCTCCAACACCGTTTCCTGTCGTGTCGTTAAAGCTTTTTGGATAAATTTGATAAACGACTGATTTTTTCCACCAAGGCTGCTGATTTGTTTTCATACAAGCACCACCATTAGACAAATTTATGAAAGGGACTGATCTCTTGTCCCATATTTCACGTCTTTTTTCTTCATTTTAGCAAAAAGCAACGTACTGACGAAAGGAAGAACCAAAACGATCAGCATACCTATCGCAAACGGAAGCCAATACTCCCTTAAAATCGAGAAAATCCCAGGAATCCCGCCTACACCGACTGTTCCAAGCACCCCCTGGCTTGAAATATACATTCCAGCTATGGAAGATGAAGCCATCGCGATGATAAATGGAAAGCGATGCCTGATATTGACCCCGAATATGGCCGGCTCAGTAATTCCGAGATACGCAGAAATTCCCGAAGTAAGTGAGAGCCCTTTTTGCTTTTGATCCTTTACGATAAACATCATTGCAAGTGCAGCCGACCCTTGGGCAATATTAGATAATGCTAACATCGGCCAAAGGAATGTGCCCCCTAAAGCGCTTCCTTGCAGCTGCAAATCCACGGCAAGAAATGTATGATGCATTCCTGTCACAACAAGCAGGGCATAAAAACCGCCGTAAAGTAATCCCCCAAGCCATGAGGCATGATCAAAAATGCCTACCAAACCATCTGTTAAAGCGTTTCCAATTGCAAATGTTAACGGTCCGATCACGATAAATGAAAGAAATCCAATGACCAAAAGTGCAATTGGCGCAACAAGCAAAAGCTGGATGCTTTCCGGAATTTTTTTGTTTAAAAACTGCTCAAACCTGGCTAACAAATAGGACGCAACCAGAATCGGAAGCACCTGCCCCTGGTAGCCGATCTGTTGAATTTCTAGGCCAAACAGGTTCCAGGTCGGAATTTCTACTTTCCCGAAATCCCATGCGTTAATGAGAGCTGGATTAACCAAAATCAATCCTAAAACAATACCGAGCAGCGGATTTCCGCCAAATCGTTTCACTGCTGACCAGCCGATTAATGCCGGCAAAAACCCAAATGAGGTATTGGCGATCAGACTTACCATGGTGGTAAAATCTGCCCACGCAGGATACACTTCAATAACTGGACGGCTGAAGAATATTCCTTTACTTGTTAATAAATTATTAATCCCTAGGAGCAGACCCGCTGCAACAATTGCCGGCAAAATAGGTATAAAAATATCAGCAAGCGTTTTCACGGCACGCTGCAAAGGATTTAAATTTTGCTCAGATGCCTTTTTCACGTCATCTTTGGACGCTTCGCCTACCCCGGTTTCTTTCACTAATTCAGCATATACTTTATTGACTGTCCCTTGGCCGATAACGACTTGAAATTGCCCATTCGTTGAAAATGATCCCTTGACGACATCGATTTGATCGAGCGCCTCTTGATCCACCTTTCCCTCATCCTTTAATGCTAGACGAAGTCTGGTGACACAATGGGTTGCTGCTGCTATGTTGTCTTTTCCACCGATCGCTTTCACAATCTGAATGGATGACTGTTTGACATCACTCATATGACTACCCCCGTAATCGTTTTCATTTCTCGCTGTCCCCTTGTATATACAAGTTATACTTTTATACTACTCTTGTATATACAAGTAGTCAAGAGAAAAATTATAGCGCTTCCAAAAAAATAATACCCTAATGCTGATTTTCATTAGGGTACTCGTTTAATAAATATCAAATTTCATTTGCCCTGTCGGAGATTCTTCTTGTTTCGTTTCATCGTTCGACACCAGCCCTTTTAGCACGTTTGCAGTATTACGATTCGCTTTTTCAATATCGACAAACGGCGCTGGATAATTTAATTGGAAGAATCCCGGATACTTCCAAGGCTCGTGAATATATTTTTGCGGCAGATGATTTAATTCCGGTACGTATCTCTTAATAAATTCTCCGTTCGGATCTTCCTTCCGCCCTGTTTTCACAGCATGGGGAATACTCTGCTTTCCTGATTCCCCTGCGGCTTTTCGTATCATAGTGTAATGGACTTCTGGCCTGTAATCTATCAAAAGCTTGGCCAAATCAAGTGCTGGCCTCCTCCAATCCCACAGCATCGTGCAGCAAAGAAACGAAACGATCATTTCCTTGAAAGAATTCTCCATCATCCCGGTTTTTCTAGCGCACCTCATTGCTGCATCAATAATGGGTATTCCAGTTCGCCCAAGGAACCACCTTTCGTAATATGCCTCTTCTGTTTTCTTTCTCACTGGATCAAGGTCTGTTTGATTGGACAATAAAGAAGGAACGTCTTGTTCAACTAAGGATTTGGCGTATAACTTCATTAGAGAACGGATTTTTGGTTGATTCTCGACTTCCTTAATGATCTGTCGTATGGACAGGTTTCCCCACGCTAAATAGGCGGACAAGCTATCGAGGTTAATATTTGGCAGCATTTCATGCGCCTTGTCCTCTCCGCCAACCTGTCCGTATGAAACCGGCTCTCCTTTTACGTGAAATGAATAGAGCGGTTCAATCGAAGTGAAGAATTCCTTCGGTTCATACCCAGGACAGGTGATCCTTTCCGAAGGTTCAAGCGGATCCTTACTGATGTACTCCTTCCACATTTGATTAAACCTGTGACTTTGCCCATCAAATTGCGTAATTTCATAAAACGGAAGTTCATGCGCTTCCATCCATTCTCTCACCAACTGATTTCTTTCTTCCGCTTCATATGTTTCATTTTCTTTATGAGTAAAAAGCTGAAATGGTCCGTAAAATTCATAAATCAAACGAAGTGCTTCATCCATTTCCCCGATAAAGAATAATAAGTGTCCGCCCCTTTCTTCCCATTCCTTTTGCAGCTCTTTCAAGCTTTCCAGGACAAATCGAAAATGCCGGATACTTAGATCCGGCTTTCTCCATATTGAAGGTTCTGCCACATAAATCGGCAAAACCTGCCCAGTCCGTGAAGCAAATTGTAAAGCTTCATGGTCTCTTATACGCAAATCCCGTTTATACCAAAGTACGTTCATTTGATCACTCCGAGAAAAGGTTTTCATAAAAAAAACTGTTCAAACCAATGAACAGCACGATTTTACCATCCCAGCTTCTTATTTACCCTGTTTTTATAAAATGATGAAGCAGGTGAGCCGAACGTATTCTTCTTTTTGGTAATCTGATCCAATCGAAGCTGTTTCTCACTTTTTAATTGGTTAAGCTTCTCCCGTTCACTTTCGTCATAGCATTTCGCGATAAGATCATCGATGGTCATCATTTCTTTTTTTAATGCACCTTCGTCTTCGATCATTCCAGCATTTTTCATCATCCTGTATCCCATCCGCAAATGCTCCGGCACATGCGAAAGATCATCAAGCTTTAACGGTTTTCCCATACCTTGAATATTTTTGAATTCCCCATTTTTAATGGCTTCTTTTATTTTGTTCTCTGCAATAATATGTGAAATATCCATCCCCTGTCATCCTCCATTCCACATGTTTAACTTCATTATAGCAAGTAAGCTGAAAATTAAAAACCTTTTCACTTTATTACATTTTTTATATTAAAATATCATTTTACCATTCTGCTTTGCTAATTGGATATTTTATGCTATATTATTAGACGATCATTTTTCATGCATTTTGTTCTGTGAAAAAGGAGCGTATATTATGAAAACGTTTTTACAAAGAAATGGTCTTAGATTGTTTGCAGCAGCCACAATTCTTTTATGGATAAAAACATATGCAGCTTATTTAATAGAGTTTAAATTAGGGATTTCAAATGTCATTCAAGTGATATTGTTATTTATCAATCCGCTTAGCTCCAGCCTGTTTTTTCTGGGATTCGCCCTATTATTTAAGCGGAGGGGACGTAAAATAGCACTCATTGGCATTCATTTTTTAATGTCTTCATTATTATATGCCAATATCGTTTACTATCGATTCTTTAATGATTTTATTACAGTCCCTACCCTTATGCAGGCAAAAGTTAACGGCGGCCAATTGGGCGACAGTGTGTTTTCTTTAATGAGTCCATTTGATATTTTTTATTTCGCGGACACTATCTTACTCATAATCCTTGCGATGAAATTGAGAAAAGCAGATGAAAAAGCGGAGAAAAAACCTTTCAAAGTAATAATGGCAGCATCAATCGTCGTTTTTCTTTTGAATCTAGGTGCTGCTGAAATTGACCGTCCTGAGCTTTTGTCACGTACGTTTGACCGTAATTATTTGGTTAAATACCTTGGTGCTTATAATTTTACGGTATATGACATCATCCAAAATACTAAATCAAACAGTCAGAGAGTTTTTGCAAATTCCAATGATATTACAGAAGTGGAAAACTACATGAAAGCCACTTATGACGAGCCGAATCCGGACTATTTCGGCAAAGCAAAAGGGATGAATGTCGTCTATATTTCATTAGAATCCCTGCAAGATTTTATCATCAACTATAAAATAGATGGGAAAGAAGTGACTCCGTTTCTAAACTCTCTTGTGAATGAAGATAGTGAGACCCTTTATTTTGACCATTTTTACCATCAAACGGGACAAGGCAAAACGTCAGATGCCGAATTTATGATGGACAACTCATTGTATCCATTATCACAAGGCTCTGTGTTTGTAAATAATGCCCAAAACACATATCAGTCAGCACCCGCCATCTTAAAGCAAGACGGTTACACTTCCGCAGCTTTCCATGGCAATTACAAAACCTTTTGGAATCGCAATGAAATGTTTAAAGCGATTGGTTATGACAAGTTTTTTGATGCAGACTATTATGATATGAGCGAAGGCAAGACGAAAAATTACGGTATGAAGGATAAGCCTTTCTTTAAAGAGAGCATGCCTCTATTGACAGGATTGAAGCAGCCGTTTTATTCGAAATTCATTACCCTATCTAACCATTTTCCGTTTCAAATGGATTCAGGGGATACGGAATTTCCTGCAGGCAATTTTGACGATGCCGTCGTCGACAACTACTTTCAATCTGCCCACTACATGGATGAGGCGATTGAACAATTCTTTACTGATTTAAAGAAATCTGGTCTTTACGATAATACAGTCATCGTAATGTATGGGGATCACTATGGAATTTCAGAAAATCATAATAAAGCTTTGGAGAAAGTTACCGGAAAAGAAATGACGGATTACAACAATGCTGATATGCAGCAGGTTCCGCTCTTTATCCATGTTCCTGGTATCGAAGGGAAGACTGTGAGCAAATACAGCGGTGACGTTGATGTGGCTCCTACCCTTCTTCACCTGTTAGGCAAGGATACGAAAAATTATCTGATGTCTGGTTCTGACATTCTTTCTAAGGAGCACCGGGAAGTGATTCCTTTCAGAAACGGAGATTTTGTTTCACCTGAATATTACAAGATTGATGGAAATTGCTACGCAGCTCCAAGCGGAGAACCAGCAGTTGACAGCACTAAGTGCGAAAATTATTCAGAGCAAGCAAAAAAAGAGCTTGAAGTGTCAGATCAGATTGTGAACAGCGACCTTCTACGCTTTTACAATCCACCGGGCTTCAAGAAAATCAATCCTGCAGAATATGACTATACTCATCCAGATAAAAAAAATGAAGAACAACAGACAAAAAAATGATCAGAAAAGAATTCCAACTGGCCAAAAAGGTAATCGCCTTTTTGGCTGGTTTTTTGTGTTTGTGGGTTTTTTCCTGTTACTTTTGTTAAACTGGCGATCCATTGGGTTTCGACGATCTTGAGCTAGTTTTGTATGTATGACCTTTTGATCTTGGTACCGTTATGGGGTGATTTTTTCGATTTATAAGCGATCTTGGGCTGCTTATGCACGGTCTTTTCGGTTTATGAGCGATCTTGGGCTCGTTATGCGCGATCTTTCCGATTTATGAGCGATCTTGGACTCGTTATGCACGATCTTGCCGATTTATGAGCGATCTTGTACCGTTATGCGCG